>NZ_JAFNOY010000009.1:0-106200 GCF_026536055.1 Lactobacillus sp. B4015 | reverse complement strand
CACATTTTTGCGAAAACATTGTTCAGTTTTCAAGGTACTACCTGCGACGCTCGTAAACGCCGCTGTTTTATTTTGCCAGATCTTTGTCCTCTTGTCAAGAACTTTTTTCTGACCCCGCTGTTGCTTTTTTTACAACAGCGTTTATTATCTTACTAAACTAGCTCTTCTTTGTCAACTAGTTTTTTCGGATTTTTTTTGCCCTCTTCCGCTTGGCTCTTGCCTTGCGCCCGACGACAGTTATTAATATTAGCAACTCTTTTTTACTTTTGCAAGTCTTTTTTACGATTTATTAAAGTGACTTAGAAATTTTTTCATGCTAAAGTTGTTATATCAACGTTTAGAGGGGAGTTTTAAAAATAAAAAAATTTGATATAGCAATCATCGGTGCTGGCCCAGTCGGTCTATTTTGTGCAAATTTTGCCCACCTACATGGTTTAACATCAATTACATTTGATTCTTTAAAGGAGGTTGGTGGACAACCACAATTTTTATATCCGAATAAAAAAATTTCTGATATTCCTGTTTTTGATCAAATTACTGGCTTTGATTTAATTAGTCGCTTAAAGAAATCCGCTACTGGCAAGACCACTTTTTCATTAAACCATCGCGTTACTTCTATTGAGCAAGAAGAAGATAAATTTCTTATTGATGGTGATTTTGAGGTAAAAAGCGTCATTATTGCTACCGGAACTGGTTCATTTAAACCAAAGAAATTGCCTCTAAAAATGGATGAGGCAATTGAAAAACGCGTGCATTATTTTGTTCAAGATTTAGCTAAATACGCTGGTCAAACAGTTGCCGTTTTTGGTGGCGGTGATTCAGCTCTTGATTGGGCACTTGAACTTGCGGAGCAAAGCAACACGCAGGTCAAATTAATTCATCGCCGAAATGAATTTCGCGGTTTAGAATCTTCAATACAGCAACTGAAAAGTTTAAAAAATGTTGAAATTCTAACTCCTTATCTTCCTAAAACAATTACATTAAGGAATAATCAACTTAAGGTTGGTCTCAAACAAATGGGAGAAACAGACATCATTAAGCGCCACTTTGATCAAATCATTGTTGCCTATGGCTTTAGAGCAGATAACAGTATTGCCCGTAAGTGGGGCATTAATCTGACCAACGGCCAAATTGATGTCACGCGGGAAATGGCAACTAATATACCAGGTATTTATGCGATTGGTGATAGTGCCACTTACCCTGGTCGCGTTCCTGTAATCGGACTCGGCTTTGGCGAAGCTCAAATTGCAATTACCGCAATTATGCGCTCGCTTTTCCCAGAAAAAACCTTAACAATTCATTCAACCAGTATTTAGGAGCGATTTATGACAATAATCAATTTTATTCTTCACATTGATCACCATCTGATTGAAATAGTCAACCAGTTTGGCAACTGGACCTACCTGATTATTTTTGGCATTATTTTTATCGAAACCGGACTTGTTATTTTCCCCTTTTTACCAGGAGATTCGCTGATTTTTGCAGCAAGTTCAATGGCAGTAAACCCCAAATATCATATTAATATCTGGTTAGTTTATTTAGCAGTTTTATTAGCCGCCATTTTAGGTGATGCATGTAATTATGAAATTGGGGCACGCTCAGTTAATGCAGGAGAAAAACATTCTTGGTTTAATAAAATGATTAATCAGAAAAATCGAATGGCAGCCGAAAAATTCTTTGAGCGCCATGGTCCGATCACAATTGTTATTGGTCGTTTCATTCCATTCATTCGGACCTTTGTTCCCTTCATTTCTGGCGGAAGCAAAATGCATTATGGTAAATTTGCAATTTATAACGTAATCGGCGGAATTATCTGGAGTGGTCTTTTTACAATAATCGGTGCCTTATTTGGTAACATTCCATTCGTCAAAGAGCACTTTTCCATGTTAATTCTTGCAATTATTCTAATTTCAGTATTGCCGATTTTAATTGTTGCCCTCAAAAAACGGCTAACACAAAAAAAGGAGTTCCACTAAGGAACTCCTTTTTTAGCGCTCTAAAAGCTGATTAGCAAAATATAACTCGTAAATAATTCCTGCGACTGCAAAACATGAGGCAAAAAAGCCTTCAGTCAGCACATTAATAATTGGATCAGTACCCGGATCAAACAGCCAAGTACTGCTACCAGCAAATAGCAAATGATGAAATACAACAAAAAAGTTATCAAAATTTGTTAGTGCAAATGGTAAAACAGCAATTGGCAATAGTAAAAATAAAAGCGCCCAAACTTTATTTAGTTTCAGTACTTTATTTTTTTGACTCCTGTTCCACAAAAAAATAAGCAGACAACATAAAAAGGCTAAAACAGCCAGAACAAGCAGCTTCTTCACATCCGCAAAATGCTGTGCAGCTAATGGCGAAGTTGGTAAATTACTCATCTTCAGTTTGTGCTTAAACGGCCAGATTAAATACCACATTAACTGATTGTAGTTGTGCATAACCTGCCCGATTGACAAATTAACAGTCTTATTAGTTTTTTGCACAATTACAAAAACTAGCAATAATGGCCAGCTGGCAATAATAGCGCCCACAACACTACTAGTAACGCCAAAAATAAAGTGATAAATGATTGTCAAAATGTTACTTTTTTTGCTCATAATTTTACCTTATCCAGGCTATCGACCAAAATCGTTGGCTGCTTTTTGCCAATTAGATCAGCAGCTTGGGTAATTCCCGTGGTTACCAGTAATTGGTCAACCCCACTGTTAAAGCCAGCTTTTATGTCGGTTTCATAATTATCACCTACTAAAAGAGCGTCTTTTTTAGAACAATGAAATTTAGCCAACACTTTTTCAATAATGATTGCAGATGGTTTACCAATATATAGCGGTTCTTGACCACTAGCAACAGCAACCATTGCACACAAAGAGCCATTTCCGGGCATTAACCCCTGATCACTGGGCAAGTTAACATCAGCATTAGTACCAATAAACTTGGCTCCATTTTGAATTGCAGTAGCTGCAACTTGAACTTTATGATAAGTAAAATCAGTATCCAGTCCAACGACTACATAATCCGGATTGGACTCATTTAATTCGAATTCTGAATGCTTTAAAAATTCTTGTAACAAGCCAATTTGGCCAATTAAATAGACGCCAATTTTCTTGGCTTGCCGATCTTCTTGCTCCAAAATATAACTAACTGTTGCCATGTTCGGCGTATAAATATGAGAAACGTCCGTTTTAACGCCATGACGAGCCAGCTTGTCAACAACCATTTGAGGCGTTCTGGTAGTGTTATTGGTTAAAAAAAGACACTCTTTGCCTGCTTCTTTAATTCGGTGAATAAAACGCACTCCGGACGCAATAGTGTCTTTTCCACGATAAATAGTGCCATCGAGGTCCACTAAAAATAAATGGTAATCTTTCACTTACTTGCTGCCCTTTCTTTTTTTAATTACAAAAGTATGATTATTTTTCTGTTCTTTTTTAACCGCTACTGTTTCCGGCTTTTTATAATGTGCAGGTCGGACCTTGTAACGCTTGAAAGCAACACCATTCTTTTTATTAGGTTGGCCCTTCTTACGCTTACGATATGAACTGCCCCATTTTTTCCGGTTATTATTGCGATAATGGTGCACTGGACTCAGCAATTGCAAGATAAAATAAGGACCACCAGGATTGCAATACTCCATTAAGTAGTCAGCAATCGTCTGTTCTTTTCGATCAATTGCTGTCTGTACGTTATCTTTATAAAAGCCTTTGAGACGTAAATGTTCGCTGGAAACATCCCCAACCAAAAAATCATATTGATCAAGATATGGGTCATATTTCTGGCTTAATACCTCAAGATCAAGGGCATCTTCCTTATTCACCATGACCTGGTATAACTGTTTATTAATCTTTAAACGATCGTTTTCTAACGAAACAGCAGCCAATGGATGCCGAAGAGGCTGCTTTTTCTCAAACTTATTTTCCTTGTCAGTTTTTATCTTAACTACTTCAACGGCTTTTTCCGTCATTAGGTTCACTTCCTGTTAATAGGATATTTTTTGGCCAAATAATCCCCAATTACTTCACGTAAAAATTGTGGGAATAAAAACTTATTATCACCGACTATAGCTAAAGTAGGGAAAAACGGCACTAGAACATAGTGATCTAACACCGCAATTTCATATTCCTTAGCAGGATCAATTTCTTTGCCTTTAACGTAAACTATTCTGCTTATCGGGTCAAATTTGATTCCACGGTAATGCATTTGACCAAAAATTTTGCCGCGAAAACTCATCCCCTGCAAGTGAAAATGATCGAGATAATGACGATTCTTCTCAATCTCCATGACCAAGCGCCACAAATCCTTGCCCTTTAATTTTGATCTAACAACATGCATGGAGTGCGGTAAAGCCACTTGTAAATCATATTTGGTTAAGATGCCGCGTTTAAAAGGTTGCAGAAAGAGTCCAGTACTTAGCATTGCCAAGTCGGTTTTAGCAAAATCAGCAATGGCATCCATTGAAACATTAATTGTTGCCTCATAATCATCATTGTATTTTTCCGGTAAATTTGCCACTTGCTCACGGTTTAATATTTCCTTACCGCATTCATAATAGCCTAGAACTGTCTCAATATCGCCATTATGCTCTTTCATTAAGCTAGTTGGCTCTACATGCGGCATTATTTTAGTCACATGGTGCTGATCATCAATCTCCATGTAAGTGTTACCAACGTAATTACCCCACTTACCGGTTTGCGTAATCCAGACACCATTTACTCTTCTGCCATGCTTTAATAAATCGTGTGTATGACCGCCGACAATTAAGTCAATCTGGGGGTAATTTTTGGCCAAAAACATATCCATGTTAAGACCAACATGTGTTAATAAAATGAGCACATCATACTGTCCAGCAATTTTAGGTAACACCTCATCCATTGTTTCTTTTAGCATTCTAACGTGCCAGTGGTTAGGTTCATAAGAAAGCGGATATGCGGCAGTTAGACCGATTAAGGCAATTCGGGTACCCTTTTTGGTAGTGATAATCTTATTTTGAACGGCCCAATGCGGCATTGACTCATCTTCCTCACGGAGGTTGGCCAAAATGACGGAAAATTTAGCATGATCAAATAAATGCTCAACCACCTCATGTGAGTTGGAAATTCCCTCATTATTACCAATCGTAATTGCATCATAATGAAAAGAATTCATTAATTTAATGTTAGCTTTCCCGTAAGTTGCATCCGTTAAAGGGTGGGAACGGTCCATAAAATCACCAGCATCAAACGTGAAAACTTGATCAACTGATTGATCTTTTTGAGCCTCATGAAGATACCGACCAATTTTGGGAAAGTGTTCAAAGTGTGAATGCAAATCATTAGTATGTAAAATGCGTAGTTTTTCCATTTCTCCCACTTTCTATCCAATCTGATTGGATTTTAAAATCATCTTATAAGCGTCCAAGATTTTACCCCTAGGCTTTTGCCATTCCACCCAGTCAGGATTTTTCCAATCTTCCTCATTAGTCAACGTTTCAAGCTGATAAGTTTTATTGATGTACTTTTCATAAGTAACTAATGCCTTCGTTCGTGGGATGTTCAACTGCAAAATGCGCACATTCTTGATTTTGCCCCGATCAACCGCTAATTCAGCAATCCCATTCTGATCTATATTCGAAATTTCAAAATACTTGCTATTATCATTACGAGTGATTTCTTCAATTAAATCTAATTCTTCATATTGTTGATTCATTAATTATACCTATGAAATTAAAACTGTTACATATAGCAAAAAATGTGCAACCATGCTATTGTAATAAACGATAGAGGTGTACACATGAAACGTAAAAGCCATCTAATTACGGCTCTCTTTTTTAGCTTAATCTTTTTGACAACAACTGGTTTCACTGTTGTTGGGCACCGCGGGGATCCCACTAAATACCCTGAAGAAACTATTCAGAGTGATGATTCAGCTTTCAACTCCGGCGCCGATTACGTTGAACTCGACCTTCATCTATCATCGGATGGAGAATTGGTTGTTTCGCATGATGATGATTTGTTTCGAGTTACCCATACACATGCAATTGTATCACAAAATACTTGGCGAGCACTTAGTCAATTAACATATGATAACGGTGAACATGTGCTAAGTCTAGCGGAGCTATTTGAACATTATCAAAAAAAGCCAGATACAAAATTTATTTTAGAAACAAAAATAGATCACTCAATTGATTCTTCTTATGAACTTGAAGATAAAATTGCGGCAACAATTAAAAAATATCACATGGAAAAACGGGTCATGATTCATTCATTTTCCGCCGCCAGTTTATTTCATTTTCGGGAAATTTTGCCTGATGCTTATTTAATTTTAATCGTCGGCAGTTTAAAACGAATGAACTTCAGTAATCTTCCGCAAGTTAATGCAGTCAACGTGTCATCTGATCTAATTTTAAATCACTCTTGGCTAATACATTGGTTGCACCAGCTAAACAAGCAGGTTTTTGTTTGGACAGAAATGGACGAATCGCCTAAATTATGGCATTGGTTAATTAACAAAAACATTGATGGTGTTGTGACCAACTTTCCAAGTACCGGTTTCAAGTACAAATTGGCAAAAGAAGGAACGCATAAATACGATATCCATCGCAAGGGATTATATTTTGGCAATAAAAAAGCTGCCACAATGATGAACCCCTATGTTCGAATTAAGCGTAAAAAGTTTGTTTATCCTGGACAGAAATTAGAGGTATCGTATGGTGTGCGGGCACATAACCAGCTTTATTATCAAATAGATAACCAAACCTTTATTTCCGCCGAATTTGTTACCCTGGATTTAAAGCCGCAAGATGTTGCCCCGTACCAAGATAAGCAAGTCATCGCACGACCGCAAGAAGAAGTTGCGCTTTACCGTTATCCAGAAAACCAGGCAAAAACTAAGAAGAAATTGCCCCTTAACCAGCTTTATCGCATCTATAATTTCAACGGTAGCCCTAAGAGCATGTGGCTCAAAACATCGCTAGGCTGGGTCAAGGCCCGTGATATTCTCTTTTACGGCTTTTTCGACGAAACCAGTTGGAAAAATTATCATAATTTACCGCGAATGAGCCGTTATCCTAATATTGCCTTGACGCAATATCAACCGCTACAAGCGCCAAGAGAACTTACTTTTACCCAAAAAATAAAATTAGCAGCGCAATTAAATTAACGTAGCAAAAACCCGTTACACAAATATGTAACGGGTTTTTAGTTAAATCATTTAGTTATTTGAAGTACTCTGCTTTTTCAATAATTCATATGGCAATTCAATTTGCATATTGTCTACTTTTTCATTACTCATCAATTTGGTCAGCATTCTCATAGCTACAGCGCCAATATCATAAAGGGGTTGACGAATAGCTGTTAGAGCCGGACGAACGACAGAAGCAATTTGAGTTGCACTAGCCGTAATAATTTCCAAGTCATCTGGAACTTTCTTTCCGCCATCAATTGCTGAATTTAAAATACCGACAGCAGTAACATCGCTAGTTACGATTACACCATCAATACCATCTTGACTTAGTTGTGAGAAGAGGTTATAGCCATCGGAATGATCCTTAATGTTGCTATAAATATGACCTGCACCTAAATTATGTTCTTCTAAGAATTTTTTATAGGCTGGAATGCGGTTTTCGGCATTAACAACCGTATCTGGATCATCCAATACAAGTGCTAAGTTCTTTTTACCATCGTTATAAAGCAAGTTCAAAGCTTCAGTATCGGCTTTCTTGTAGTCAATTGCAACGGAAGGAAATTCTTTGTGGTTGTCTTTTGTTCCTGCCAAGACAACGGGTGTATCAGTCCGTTTAAAAGCCTCGACAGCTTCTTCTGGCAAACTATCAGACATGTAAATAACCCCATCAACCTGCTTATTCAATAGGCCCTGGATTGCCTGGTCTTCACGCATTAAACGATTCTCAATGCTTGTAATAATAATATTATACTTATACAAAAGGGCAATATCGTCGATTCCTTTTGAAAGTTCAGCAAAATAAAGATTGGTTAAGTCCGGTACAATCAACCCGACAGTTGTTGTTCTCTTAGAGGCTAGACCCTGCGCCACAGCATTCGGTTGGTAGTGCAGACGATTAATCACTTTCATTACCCGGTCACGCGTATCTTTACGCACGTTGGTGTTACCATTAACAACCCGTGAAACTGTAGCCATTGATACCTTGGCCTCGCGAGCAACATCATAAATTGTAATATCTTGTTTACGCATCTTATTTCCCCTATCTTATGTACTAATATAAAATTTATCATGCTTTTGTAAAAAATGCAAGCGTTTACAGCTATTCTTTCATTTTTTCAACTCAAGAACATGATATACTTTTCTTAATTACCGCTTGATACGAAAGGAAAAGTTTATGAATTTAACCAAATTGCAAGAATGGCTACAGAGTTCTAATAACGACGTAGCTTATATTTCAAATCCAACCACAATAGCCTATTTTACAGGTTATGATATGGAGCCGCATGAACGAATTTTCGCTCTTCTAGCTTTCAAGGACCAAGACCCATTCGTCTTTGTTCCTGCCCTAAATGTAGAAGAAGCCAAAAATTCTGCTTGGAATGGCAATGTTTATGGCTACCTTGATTCAGAAGATCCTTGGGCTGTAATTGCTGACAAAGTTAAGCACAGAACTACAGCATACCAAAAATGGGCGCTTGAGAAAAATAATTTGTCTGTTTCTCACTACCAATTGCTCCATCAACAATTCCCTGATGCAAACTTTGATGCCGATGTGTCTAACTTTATCGCTAAAATTCGTTTGTATAAGACGCCTGAAGAAATTAAGCAATTACAAGCTGCCGGTGAAGAAGCTGACTTTGCTTTCCAAATCGGTTTTAACGCCATTAAGACTGGCGTAACCGAAAGATACATTGCTGGTCAAATTGATTACCAGTTAAAACTGCAAAAAGGTGTTATGCACGAAAGTTTTGAAACAATCGTGCAAGCTGGTGCAAATGCTGCTAATCCTCATTTAGGCCCAACAATGAACAAAATAGTGCCTAATGAATTAGTGCTATTTGATCTTGGAACTATGCATAACGGCTATGCATCCGATTCTAGTCGGACAGTTGCTTATGGCAAACCAAGCGCAAAGGAAAAAGAAATCTACGAGATCGACCGTGAGGCACAACAAGCCGCAATCGATGCTGTTAAACCAGGGATGACAGCTTCTGAACTTGATGGCGTTGCCCGTGACGTGATTACTAAGGCCGGCTACGGCAAATACTTCATTCACCGCTTAGGTCACGGAATTGGCAAGGATGTACACGAGTACCCTTCAATTGTTCAAGGCAACGACTTAATTATTGAGGAAGGCATGTGCTTTTCGATTGAACCTGGCATTTACATCCCTGGTGTTGCAGGTGTAAGAATCGAAGACTGCGGCGTTGTCACTAAAGACGGTTACCAACCATTTACACATACTGACAAAGAGCTCAAGTACATTCCGCTCAACGATTAATTTCTCTATAATAAAAAATGCACTGGCGGAAGATTGTTCCTGCTAGTGCATTTTTTGTTAATTTAATTGTTAAGGTCTTGGTAGAGTATCATCTTTTGGCAAAACACCTGGATCTTCTTGGCTTTCAGCATTATGCAGATCATCAACTGATTTTTCTGCATTGTCTTTTTGAATTGGGTCATCATCTTCTGAATTATCAATGACAATGTCATCAAAATCCTTTAATTCAGAATCATCCTCAACATTCTTAGGGAATGATGCCAATTGATTTTTAACTACTTCTGTACCGTTATCATATTTTTTCTTCAAATTTTGAACGGTATCGTTATTCTTAACTTTTCTCTTTAATTCATCAATTTGATTATCACTAACAAGCAATGAGCCAGCCAAGAAACCTGCTGCTCCACCTACAATAGCACCTAATACAAAATCAGTAAATTTTCTCATCGTAGTAACTCCTTTTTACTAATCCTTACCTTTACGACGCCTACGACGTGCAAACATCGACGATAAAGCAGAAGACATTATTCCGTTATTGCCTTTCAGACGGAAGTTGCTGACGCGTTTTGCCATCTTACGGGAGGACGCGTTAACATCCGAAACGCTAACTCCTAAATCTGCGGCTGCCTGAACCACCGGATCTAGGGTTTTCATTTTAACGTTCACGTCAGCCAATAACACATTGGTTTTATCAAGTAAATCACCTGTTTGCTGAAGCAAGACATCAGCTTCTTTTGAAATCTGCTGTATTGATTCATTGGTACTCCTAATCATTTCTTCTGCTTGTTTTGTCGCCTTTGTGGCACGAATAAGCACAGGAATGGCAAAAAGTACTAAAATTAATAATGCAACCGCAGCAATTATACCTGCTAATGCACCATAAGACATTATCATCTTCAACCTCCAATTCTATACCTAAAAAAAGTCTAGCATGAAAATGCTTCAATCTCAATCTATATGTAATATTTTGCTATAGTTAATATGCATATAAGAAAGGCGGGAACCATGAAACAAGCGTTTCAAATCAACCAAAAAGTTTTAAAAATCAATTGGGATCAAATTGGCGAGCAATTAATCTCAGTTGTGTGGCAATTAACAATATCATCTTTGATATTCTATTTAATTAATCAATTTGGCAAAAAAATTATTAATCATTATTTAAACCATAGCAAGCGCCCACAAACCAAGCGATCGAAAACAGTTGCGGCTTTAATTAATAGTATTTTTTCTTATACAGTTATCTTCTTTTATTTATTTGCTGTTTTATCAATATTGGGTATTCCAATTGGGACTTTGCTAGCTAGTGCCGGTATCTTTTCTCTTGCTTTAGGCATGGGAGCTCAGGGCTTTGTCAGTGATTTAGTTAACGGCTTTTTCATTTTAAGTGAAGATCAATTTGATGTTGGTGACATTGTCCAGATTAATAATCAAACTGGAGTGGTTGTTCAGCTAGGATTACGGACAACCAGACTAAAAGGAACAGATGGTTCGATTATCTACATCCCTAACCGCAATATCTCAATCGTCCAAAATCTCGCCCACGGCGGTATTGGTCTTGATATTGAATTGCAATTAAAAGTTTCCAACGACTTTAACAAGGTTCATCAACTCATTGAACAAGTAAATAATGACATAAACTTAGGTAAAAATGTCCTTGTCCAAGGTCCCAATATTATCGGGATTACCGCACAGACAGCTCAAACAGCTACATATGTCATTCATTTTCAAGTCGAACCAGGGCATGAAAAAGCTGTTCAAGATCAATATTTGACGCATTACTTAAAAACGCTGCAAGCAAATGGCATTTTATTAGCACAATAATGAAAAAGGTTAATCCCATATTAGGATTAACCTTTTTTTAAAATTGCGCTAGCCAGGCAGGAAAAGCAGCCAATAATCTTTGAATTGCCCTGCCACGGTGTGACAAACTATTTTTTTCTTCAACCGTCATTTCAGCAAAGGTTTTGCCTTTTTCCGGAACATAAAACAAAGGATCATAGCCAAAGCCATCTTCTCCTCGAGGAGCCGCCAGAATAAGGCCACTACACTGACCCGAAACGACTAGATCCTGAGCAAAATTGCCCGGCATCGAAGCCACAATCGTGGTATTAAAACGTGCTGTCCTTTTTTCAGGTTTTACCCCACCAAGTTCTACCAACAATTTAGCATTATTTTTGCTGTCATTATGCTCCTCTCCGGCAAACCGAGCGGACCGAACTCCGGGCGCCCCATCAAGAGCATCCACCATTAATCCTGAATCATCAGCAATAGTCACCATTTGACTGTAATCAGCCAGAGCATGCGCCTTTAATTTAGCATTTTGCTCAAAGGTTGTTCCATATTCTTCAACAATTGGCGCATGGGCCAAATCTTTGTTAGTTTTGATAGCAACATCTATTTTGGCTTTTTTAAAAGCCTCTTTTAATTCCTTAACCTTGCCATAATTGGTCGTAGCAAACAAAATTTCTTTCATAACTTGCCTTTTCTTTTTTATAAATGATGAGCGGTAAAATTAGCGTCATTGAGCACTATTTTGCCCAATTTTTCTACTAACTCAACTTCACCAGTTGTGTAATATTCATGTTGAGCAGCTTGGGTACTGGCACCCAACAGCCCTTTTTGCTTCATCAATTCAAAGGTACTTTCCGCTACCTGATCTGCAGGATCGACTACCTGAACCCCAGTCGGCAGACACTGAACGAACTCATCACGAATAATTGGATAATGCGTGCAACCTAAAATCAAGGTATCAAATGTGCTATTTTCAAGTGGCTTTAGGGTTTGCTGCAAGGCTGACAAATAGTTTGATCTGCCAGCATTTTTTTCAATCAAAGGCACTAATTGTGGTGCCGCAAGCTCTGTCACCTGAACTTTAGGATCGCGCGCATTAATTTCTGTTTGGTAAGCATGGAGTGCCACTGTAATTTGCGTGGCAACTACTGCAACCCGATTAGTTTGAGTTGCGCGAATTGCCGCACTGCTTCCAGATTGAATCACGCCGATAATTGGAACGGTTATTTCTTTTTGGATGATATCCATCGCGACTGCCGTGGCAGTATTGCAAGCAAAAATAATCAACTTAACATTTTTACTTAATAAAAAATTGACACTATTTCTAGTCAGTTCGACTATTTCTTCTTTCGTCTTATCACCATATGGGATATGGGCATTATCACCGATAAAAACAGTTGATTCGCCTGGCATCTTTTGAATGATTTTTTTGACAACAGTTAAACCACCAACGCCAGAATCTAACAGGCCGATTGGCCGATTATCCATAATATAAATCCCCTCAATTTTTTCTATTTCTCTCAATTTTACGGTAAAATAAAAGAAAATAAAAGGGATGAAATTCTTTATGCAAGACAACAAGCAACAAAGCGAACACGTGTATTTTGTTAATCAGTTATACCGCGACTTTCTTTTACCCACCATTTTAGGTGAAGACAATGATGCAATCTTATATTGGGGTGGCAAAAAAATTGCCCGCAAATATGATTTGTCGTCTTTTGACGACGTAGTCAGTTTTTTTGCTACCACTGAATTTGGCGATTTAACAAGAGTAAAGCAGCGGCGAACTGAGACCGTTTTTGAATTAAGCGGCCAAAGTGTAACCGATCGCTTGAACAGCGATAGTCATGAGTTTTCTCTAGAAGCCGGAATTTTAGCAGAAGCAGTCCAAAAAGAAACTGGTCGGACTACAGAATGCGAACTAAAGATTGATGATAAAAGAAAAATCGTTCAAATAGCAGCCAAATTTGACTAAGTTTAAAAGCTTTTTAATTGAGTTTTTGCCCATTTTTGCAATATGATTAAAGTGAGAATGGAGGAAATAAAGATGCTAAAAGAGTTTAAACAATTTATTGAACGTGGAAATGTAATCGACTTGGCTGTTGGTGTTATCATCGGCGGAGCTTTTACTAATATTGTAAATTCATTGGTAACAAACTTAATTAACCCATTAATTGGTCTATTTATTGGCAAAATTGATTTATCAAATTTAGTAGTCAAGGTTGGCGGCGCAACCTTTAGATATGGTTCATTTATTAACACTGTGATTAACTTTTTAATTATTGCATTCATTGTTTTCTTACTTGTGAAGGCTGTCAATAAAGTAACCAAACCGCAACCGGCTCCAGCTCAGCCATCTGCTGAAGATTACTTAAAAGATATTCGGGATTTGCTCCAAGCAAAAAATAACTAAAAAAATAAGGCTCTCTCTTCTGAGAAAGCCTCTTTTTTTGCGTTTAATCAGTATATTGATTGAGAATTTGATCAAGCTTGGCCTTTGGGGTATAGCCAGTTATCCGATCAACAATTTCCCCATTTTTCTTAATGAGTAAAGTTGGGATAGCCATAATGCCAAGAGAACTTGGCGTTTCTTTATTTTCATCAATATCCATCTTCGTAAACTTAACATCTTGCCGTTCTTCAGCCAATTCATCGACAACAGGTGATTGCATCTTGCAAGGACCACACCAAGTTGCCCAAAAATCTGTTAGCACAACGCCATCTTTTGTTTCTTCTTCAAAGTTCTGATCTGTTAGTTCATCAACCATGAATATACCTCCCTATATATAATGCAATATTTCTTATCTTATAAAATTCATTATAGCAAGCCGACTTACTTTTTACAAGTAAGCTGTTTTATTTCAAATGGACAATAGTTGCACCGTTACCACCCTCGTTAGCAGGAGCATAATTAAAACTTTTTACGTGACTACTCGAACGCAAATATTGCCACACACCTTTTCTGATTGCACCTGTTCCAATTCCGTGAATGATTGTGACAACATCAAGGCCAGCAAGCAAAACAGAATCAATATACCGATCAAGGTTGGTCATTGCCTCATCATAACGCTGTCCACGCAAATCAAGTTCGCTACGGGCGTTACTTCGCCGGTTAGAACTAACAGCACGGACGGTTTTCTTGGTTTGCTGCTTCTGCTGATTTATCTTTTCAACATCACGATCACTTACTTTTACTTTAATAATGCCCATCTGGACTTCATATTGATGCTCAGATAGTTTTTTAGTGATTGTTCCTGTTTGATTGTAAGATAAAACTTTAACCTGGTCGCCCACCTTGACGTGATGCCGTCTTTTTTCTTTTTGCAAGACGCGATTATGAGCTAGGTTTTCATTTTGCTTTTCAAGCTGCGTTAACTTTCCCTTTGCATCAATCAGTTCGTTTTGCTTAACATTATTCGGCTGCTTTTGCAGCTGTTCAATGATTTTTTCGGCTTTCTTTCGGCTTTTGGCGACAACTTCATTGGCCCGTTCTTGGGCAAATTCTAACTGCTTTTGCACACGCTGGTTATACCAATCAAGTGCTTGCTGCAATTTTACTTCAAGTTTTCTACTCCGATCAAGGCTGGTTTCTAAATGCCGGCGTGCAGTTGACGCCTTTTTAGTCTGTTTGGCTAGTTCGGCAATCATTTGGTTAATATCTGCATTATCATCAGACATTAAACCTTCCGCATTTTTTACAACATCTTCACGCATTCCTAAGCGCCGTGCAATTGCAAAGGCGTTACTGTGTCCAGGAATACCGATTTGCAGGCGATAAGTTGGTGATAAAGTTTTTAAATCAAATTCCATTGAAGCATTTATTGCTTTGGGACGGTTGTAGCCATATAGTTTTAACTCAGGGTAATGAGTGGTAACAATTATCTTAGCTTGCTTTTTTCGCAAGAAATCCAAGATACTAATTGCCAAACTTGCCCCTTCCTCGGGATCAGTTCCAGCTCCAATCTCATCGATTAGCACTAAAGTTTGCTCATCAACATTTTTCATTATTTTAATGATGCCATTAATATGCGAAGAAAAAGTACTAAGCGATTGTTCGATTGACTGTTCATCACCAATATCGGCACAAATATCCTTGAAAACGCCAGCCTTACTATTTTCAGCAACAGGAATGAATAGTCCTGCTTGCACCATTAATTGCAAAATGCCCACGGTCTTTAACGTAATTGTCTTACCACCGGTATTCGGACCAGTAATCAGCATTGTGTCAAAATCTTCACCCAAACGAATATCATTAGCAACTACTTTTTTGGGATCAATTAACGGATGTCGCGCCTGCAAAAAAACAAGCGAATGATCTTCAGTTAGTTGAGGCTCTGTCGCCTTCAGTTCACGTGCTAATTTTGCTTTAGCCTGAATAAAGTCTAACGCAGTTAATGCAGCAGCAATCTGCTCAATCGAATCAACTTCTTGCCGTGCCTGCGAAGAAAGAGAATGTAAAATCCGCTGAATTTCCCTGCGTTCCTGAGCTAACAGGTTTTGCACCCGATTATTTAAATTAAGGACGCTGCTAGGCTCGATAAACAGGGTTTGCCCGCTGGCACTCTGATCATGGACTACACCGCCAAATTTATTGCGGTATTCTTGTCTAACCGGAATAACGTAACGTTCATCCCTAATGGTAACAATTTGTTCAGACAAATATTTACTGCTATTTCCCTTAAGATAGCCGTCCATGCGCTTTTTGATTTCTTCATCGTTTGCTTTTAATTCTCGCCGTAATTGTGCTAACTCGCTTGACGCAGTATCGAGTACATCACCATCAAAAGTTAGCGACTTTTCTAACTGATTAAAAAAGTCTTCTGGAACGTTTAAATCTTCCAGAATAGTTTCAATTGCAGTCAGATCAAGCTCTTCATCATCAACGTCTTCTAAAAAGCCATTGACATCATTAGCCAAAGTTAAAACCAGCAGTAAATTACCAAGCTCAGCCGCATTTAAATTAGCATTAATCCGCAGTCGTTTCGTACTTGGCTTCACATCCATAAAGTCCGTTAAGGGTAGTTGCCCTTTGATGCGCAGCATATTGGCGCCAGTTAATGTCTGCTTTAAAGCTTGTTGTACCCACGAAAATTTGCTACTAGGTACTAAATTAGCCGCCTGCCTTTTTGCCGGGGCGGTAATTGCCATTTCCTGCAAGCGATCCGTAATCTTTGCAAATTCTAATGTTTCTAATATTTTGTCATTCATTTTCTTCAAAAAATTTCTATTAATAAAAAAGGCTGGCTAAGCCAGTCTTTTTTGTTTATTCACCACTTAAGCGATCATCATCCAAGAAGGTATTTAGAACTCCTTGAACCATGTTCCATTCATCGTCTGCCTCAATTTCGTGCAAATCACTGCTGGTTACATCGCCTGCATCGTCTGCATCATAACTAAAAGCAAGAACCTCAATTTCTTCATCCTCACCAGCTGAAGCAGGATAAAGCAAAACGTACGACTTATCATAGTCATCTGAATGAAATGTGAATAAAATTTCGTATAATTCTTCATTACCTTGATCATCAACTAAGGTAATTTGACGGTCATCACCGTGAACTTCTTGTGTCATATTAATCCTTTCGGTTTAAGTCTAAATAATTCTGCAAAATCAAAACCGCGGCCATTTGGTCGATTACTTTCTTACGCTTGTGCCGATCATGAATTCCGGCTTCTTCGACCAAAACCCGACTTGATTCAACTGTCGTTAATCGTTCATCAGAATAATAAACGGGCAATCCGAATTTATCTTTCAGC
This sequence comes from Lactobacillus sp. B4015, assembly GCF_026536055.1. Lineage (NCBI taxonomy): Bacteria > Bacillati > Bacillota > Bacilli > Lactobacillales > Lactobacillaceae > Lactobacillus > Lactobacillus sp. B4015. The sequence goes on along the minus strand of NZ_JAFNOY010000009.1, from coordinate 89,216 downwards.
CTTTTACCGTATGCCTTACTGCGAGCAACAGATGCTCCAGATGAGCCATCCATATTTTTGGGCAAACCCAAGACAAAACCATCTGGATCGTATTCACGGACAATTTTTTTCAGTGGGCGCATGCCAAAATTAAACCGTGTTTCATCAATTGGAATTGTTGTGACCTTTTGGGCGGTTATGCCTAGCTCATCGCTAACAGCTACACCAACAGTTTTTGATCCAACATCTAAACCAAGCAGTCTCATCTATTTGTTTTTTCCAAGATAACTTTTAACAAGCTCTTCAATAATTTCATCACGTTCGTGCTTTAAAATCAAATTACGAGCGTCATTATGCCGTGGAATATAAGCCGGATCACCAGACAATAAGTAACCAACAATCTGATTAACGGGATTATACCCTTTTTCTTCAAGGGCATTGTAAACATCTTGCAGAGTATCATAAACATTTTTGCCCTTATTTTCATTAAAGTCAAAATGCATTGTCTTATCTAGCGAACTCATAATTATTCCTCCTTGCTTAATTTTACTTGAAAAGCAGGATAAACTCAATTATTTATTATTTGAAACTAGTGTGAGAACTTGCTTAATCGCCTCGTCAAGACACTCAGGTTTTTTACCACCAGCTTGAGCCATGTTTGGACGGCCACCGCCGCCACCACCGAAGATTGGGGCAACTTGTTTAATTAAATCGCCAGCCTTAAAACCGTGATCAAGAGCTTTTTGATTCAAGCTAATAATCATGTTTGCTTTGCCATCTTTTCCAGCAGCTAAAACTAAGACATCTGACTTATTACCGCTCTTCCACGTATCTGCAAGTTCACGTAAGTCATTCATGCCGTTAACATCGGCTTTTTGAGCGATAACCGTTAAGTCACCGGCTTGTTCAACGTTATTAAAAATTGCTCCGGCTTTAATCTGATTAATCTTAGAATTAAGTTCTTCTACTTGCTTTTGACTATCATGCAAGTCTTGTTCTAGACTGTCAACCTTATCCAAAATATCTTGCGGTTTAGTCGATTTTACTTCAGTTTGAATCTCATCAAGTAATTCTGAACGGTTAGCTAAGTATTCATAAGCCTTCTTCGACATTACGGCTTCAATTCTTCTTAAGCCGGCTCCGATAGCTGATTCCGAGGTAATCTTAAAAATACCGATTTGGTTGGTATTAGCACAATGCGTTCCCCCACAAAATTCAATGGAGAAATCACTAACTTGAACTACCCGAACCTGATCGCCATATTTGCCATCAAATAAAGCCAAAGCGCCCATTTCTTTTCCACTTTCGGGATCAGTAATAGTCGTCTTAACATCAATTGCTTCCCAAATCTTTTGGTTAACCATGTTTTCAACTGACTTAAGTTCTTTAGGAGTCATTGGTTCAACTGCAGTAAAGTCAAAGCGGAGAAAATCTGGTTCAACTAAGCTTCCCGCTTGGTGGGTATGTTCACCGAGCACGCTCCGTAAAGCAGCGTGTAGCAAGTGCGTTGCGGTATGTGAATGACGCAGGCCTTCACGACGGACGCGGTCAATCTTTAAGGTATATTCTTGTCCTTTTTCCAGTGGCAAAATAACATCAACAAAGTGCATGTTTTGGTCGTTTGGTGCATGTTGCACGTCTGTTACTTTAGCTACCAAATCACCATCATGGTTGTAGATATCACCGTGATCAGCTACTTGGCCACCGCGTTCAGCGTAAAATGGGGTCTTGTCAAAAATTAACGTAGCCTGCTCGCCATCGGCTTTATCAACTAACTTATCATCAACAATAATGTCGATTAGCTTAGCGTGCATTTCTTCATAGACACCATATTCAAACTCTGACTTATCCTTTAAGTTCATCAGGGTTTCATCTTGTGCACCCATGGATTGCAGATTACCACGAGCCTTACGGGCACGCTCTTTTTGTGCCTTCATTTCTGCATCAAAGCCCTTTTTATCAACTTTTAAGCCTGCATCTTGAGCGGTCTCAAAGGTTAATTCATACGGAAAGCCGTAAGTATCAAAGAGCTTGAACGCATCCTTACCCGCAATTGTTTTATCATGATCTTTTTTCGCAGCTTGAATTAAATCGTCTAATAAGCTCAAGCCGGAATCAAGCGTCAATTGGAATCTTTCTTCCTCGTTCTTGATTACCTTAGCGATAAAGCTCTTCTGGTCTGTGACTTCAGGGTAATGGCTTTCCATAATCTTGCCGACTACTGGAACCAATTTATACAAAAATGCGCCTTTAATTCCTAACCGTTGACCATTTAAATCTGCCCGTCTGATTAACCGCCGTAAAACGTAGCCACGTCCTGTGTTGGAAGGCAAAGCGCCATCGGCAATTGCGAAACTAACTGTTCTTACGTGATCAGCAATGATTTTAAAAGCAGTTGTATCTGCCTTATTTTCGCCATACTTCTTATTGGCAGTCATTTTTTCTGTTTCATGGATAATTGGTAAGAAGAGGTCTGTTTCAAAATTGGTTGGAGCATCTTGCAAAATTGACAAGACACGCTCTAATCCCATACCGGTATCAATATTCTTATGGGGCTGATCAACATATTGACCATTTGCCAAGTGGTTGTATTGTGAGAAAACAATGTTCCAAATTTCAAGGTAACGCGCGTTTTCCCCACCAGGGAAGTTTTCAGGATCATCTTCGGCCACATCATTATTTTCTTGCCCACGATCATAAAAAATTTCGGAATCGGGACCACAAGGACCTTCCCCAATATCCCAAAAGTTTTCTTCAAGTTTGACAATGTGATCTTCCGGCATTCCGACTTCAAGCCAAATCTTTTGGGCCTCGGTATCCTTAGGATAAACGGTACAGTATAATTTTTGCGGATCAAAATCAAGCCAATCAGGACTGGTCAAAAATTCCCAAGCCCAAGTAATTGCTTCTTTTTTAAAGTAATCACCTACAGAAAAGTTGCCAAGCATTTCAAAGAAAGTTTGGTGTCGCGCCGTTTTACCGACATTTTCAATATCATTAGTCCGGATTGATTTTTGCGAACTTGTGATTCTGTGATTCTTCGGCACAACGGAACCGTCAAAATATTTCTTCATTGTCGCCACACCAGAGTTAATCCAAAGAAGAGTTGGATCATCTTGTGGAATTAGTGACTGACTAGGCAAGACCATGTGACCATGCTGTTTAAAGAAGTCTAAAAACATTTGTCTAAATTCAGAACTTGTCAGTTTCTTCATTAATTTTCTCCCTTTTGTCAAAATAAAAAACACCATTGCTATCTTTAAGGACGCCTAAAACGCGGTACCACCTCAATTGCAACAGTGCTTGTTACCTCTTAATAATCTTTATTATATAAAAACGTAAGGAGCATTTTTTAAGTAATCAATAAACCTTTCTCAGCAACCGATTCTCTCTTTGATTGATTAGCCTAAAAAATATATCTTAAGTCAAAAACAATTGTACTACTTGGCTTATCTTTGTCAATAAGCAGTTAAGTTTGATTACGGCTGTATGCATATTTATTTAAATAATTTATCCCAACTTTTTCCCAAAGCGTTTTTGCTTTTTAAGGTAGGTGTAACCCAAATGCTCATAGAATTTGTGCGCACCGGTTCGTTCCTCCCCTGAACTTAGCCTAATTTCAGTAATACCAGCTTTTTGTGCAATGTGCTCAACCTCAGTCATTAACTTGGAACCAATTCCTTGATGCTGTGCCAGCGGGCTAACAGCTAGCGCCAAAATATTATACATTGGGGCAAAATAAAGTTCCTCAAATAGTTCGACATGAATATAGCCAATTACCTTCTTAGATGTATCGTCAACATAAACGAGAATAAGGTGGTGCTCTTGATCAGCAAGTAGCCGTTTGAGATTGGCAGCCGTTTTGACCACAGGATAATCGTACCCAAGCTGCTCTTGATTAATTTTTTGAATTTGTTCTGCGTCACTTTCTTGTGCAGATCGAATCATCTTGTTTTCCTCCTAAGCTTATTTTTAATTACCAATATCATTACACCCAATTTACGTCTGGCATCAGCAAACTGTCAATAACATTAAGGAAAAAGAAAAGAAGCTTTAATAAGCTTCTTTGTTTCTTTACTTAAGATAAAAATCGTCAAAAACAGTTATTGGCAGCCGTCTTTTATGTTCACTTTTACGCCACAAGTCTTCAATTCGTTCTGCAGCTTCTTCCGAAACTTCACGCCCTTCAAGATAGTCATCAACATCTTGGTAACGAACGCCCAGAGCCGTTTCATCTGGAAGAGCAGGTTGTTCTTCTTCCAAATCAGCAGTTGGTGCCTTCAAATACAAATGCTCAGGGCAATTTAATTCTTGCAGCATCTGTTTGCCTTGCCGTTTATCCAGACGGAACAATGGGGTTAAATCAGCTGCACCATCACCGTACTTAGTATAAAAGCCGCTAAAATTCTCTGCAGCATGGTCAGTGCCAACGACTGCACCGTTGTTGGCGCCAGCGATTGCGTATTGTATAACCATTCTTTCACGGGCCTTGATATTGCCCTTGTTAAAATCCGAAATTTTTTCGCCAGCAGCGGTTAAACTAGCAACCATAGCATCAACAGCAGGCTTAATGTTGACAATTAAATCTTGATCAGGCTGTTGAAAAGCAACCGCATCGGCGGCATCAGCAGCATCGGCTTGCACGCCATAGGGTAAGCGAACCGCAATAAATTGATAAGACTGATCTCCGGTTTCCTTCCGCATTTCGGTAATGGCCATTTGACACAGTTTACCAGTTAAAGTCGAGTCCTGACCACCAGAAATCCCCAATACGTAGGTTTTTAAAAATGGGTTAGCCTTTAAATAGTTTTTCAAAAAATCAACTGACCGTCTAATTTCCTTTTGTGGATCTATTTTAGGCAAGACGTGTTCATAAGCAATAATTTCTTTTTGTAATGGTCTCATCGAGTAGTTTCTCCTTTATTGATTTGACTACGAATGTCCTGAATCATATTCATCTTACTGTCATATAAATCCTGAGAAAGATCCACTGGGTATTCTTGCGGATTCAGACTTCGCTTGTATTCATCCCATAGACCATCTAAGTTAGCAGCACAGAACTTCTTAATATCAATAAGTTTTGGTTTTTCGTATACTAATTTACCATTTACAAAAATATCGTGAAGCAGCGGCTGAGCCGTGTAATCTGTCACTATCTTATTAATGTAGTTATATTGCGGATGAAACATATAGAGCGAATCAAATTTCCGCGGGTCGACACCAGCACGGGCAATCCAGTCACCCTCATTTTTCTTTTCAGTATTAGCAGATATCCGCCAAACCTGTTTTTTACCTGGGGTGGAAACCTTAACCGCATTAGAAGAAATCTTTAATGTGTCACGCATTTGGTGCTGATCATTCTCAATTGAAACCAATTTATAAACTGCACCCAAAGCCGGCTGGTCGTAAGCTGTTATATACTTAGTACCAATTCCCCAAACGTCGATTTTAGCTCCCTGCATTTTTAAACTAGTAATTGTCGTTTCATCCAAGTCATTAGACGCATAAATCTTGGCATCAGGATAACCAGCGTTATCTAGTTCATGTCTTACCTGCTTAGAGATATAAGCCATGTCACCCGAATCAATCCTGACACCTTGGAAATTGATTTTATCCCCCATTTCATCGGCTACCCGAATTGCATTTGGAACGCCGCTTCTGACTGTGTCATAGGTGTCGACCAAAAAGACACAATCATGATGAGTTTCGGCATAGGCCTTAAAGGCTTCGTATTCGCTGCCAAAAGCCTCAACTAAAGAGTGCGCATGGGTTCCAGAAACAGGGATTCCAAATAACTTACCGGCACGAACATTGCTTGTTGAATCAAAACCGCCGATATAAGCCGCTCTTGTTCCCCATAATGCAGCATCTGTTTCCTGGGCTCTTCTCGTTCCAAATTCCATGACGCCATCGCCCTGAACAGCCAGCTTCACCCGCGCTGCCTTAGTTGCTAAAAGAATTTGGTAATTAATAATATTTAAAATTGCTGTTTCAACCAATTGACATTGTGCTAACGGGCCTTCCACTTGAATAAGTGGTTCATTAGCAAAAACAATTTCGCCTTCACTCATTGAGCGAACAGTTAGTTGCAATTTGAAATTACGTAAATAATCGATGAAGTCATCATCATAACCTACTTCATCTTTAAGATACTTCAAATCGCTTTCCTTAAAATGCAGGTTTTGGAGATATAAAATCACGTGCTCAAGACCGGCAAAAACCGAGTAGCCGTTGCCAAATGGCTCTTTGCGATAATAAGCTTCAAAAACGGCATTACGTTCGGAAATCCCTTTTTTAAAGTAGGTATACATCATATTAATTTCATACAAATCTGTATGTAAGGTCAAGGAATCATCTTGATCTAATTCTTGGTAAAACATTATGTCCTCTTAACTTATCTATAATAGTTTTGGTTTAATTATAAACATTTAAGCAAGTTTAAACAATTTAGTTACCTTTTAATAAGGACTGATAGACGGTAAGAATACTAGACAATTGTTTATTCAAAGAGAAGTTATCCGCAACATAAGCTTTTTCACAAAATGCCATCTGCTTAAGTTCTTCTTTAGGAGTATTAACTGCTGCTTGCAGTGCCGCCGTAATCGATGCCACATCGCCCGTGTTAGCGATGAAGCCATGGCGTTTGTCAGGTATCATCATTTCAATGTCACCCACATCAGTCGATAAAATAGGTAAGAGATTATCACTTGCTTCCAAAAGGACTAAGGGGAAACTTTCAGAATAAGAAGTTAGAACCGCAAGATCCATTCGCCGGTAGAGATGCTTCAACTGCTTATGAGTCATAAAGCCCTGAAAAGTTACCTGTGGACCCAACTCCAATTTTTGCGTTAACTCTTGCAAAGACCGTTTTTGGGTTCCATCACCTGCGATATACAAGTGAACATTGCCATTGTCGAGCTTCTTTAGTGCCTGCAAAAGCAATTCTTGCCCCTTTACTTTTTCTAAGCGAGCAACATTAACAATGTTAAAATGCGGGTGCTCATATTTAGCCGGAATGGCTGAATCATCATGGAAAAAAGTACCGTTATAAATTACATGCACTTTAGCGGCCGAAATGCCAGCTTTGGTAGTGATTAAGTCGGCAAATCTTTTGGTTATCGCAAAAATACAATCAGCTTTTTTGAGCGCACGAATATTTTGGCGGGTAAAGACTTTGCCTAAAAAACCTCGCCCCTTGAAGTCTAAATAGGGATCAGAATGGACGGTAACGCACCACTTCGCCGTGATTTTTCCCTTAATTAAAGCTAAATAGAGGTTAGCTCGCGGTCCATGAGTATGCACAATGTCAAAATTACCATGGTTGATAAAGTCGGATAAGCGGCGAAGACTGGTAAAATCATAGCGACTCTTTACCCCCAAAACATGATAATTTATTTTTGTTTCTTGAGCGGCCTTAGCAACTGGTCCATCCGCTAAGCATAACAATGTAAAATCCTTTTTTTCGATTTTGGCTTCTTTTAGTAAATTGATAATATGGGTCAACCCACCGCCAGATTCAAGACCAGCATTGACATGCAGAACTTTCATGTTTTATTTCTTTTCCTTTTTAGCTTGATGAACATCAAGCATAAATCTTGGCAACTTGCTCACACGCTTAAACCGCGATGGCTCTTTAAGCAAACGGTAAAACCATTCAAGATGAGCTCTTTGCCATAATTGTGGCGCACGTTTAGCCATACCCGAAAAGACATCGAAACTACCGCCAACTCCCATCATTAAGGCTGGAAGCAGATTACGGCGTAAAAGTGCTAATAACTGCTCTTGGCGTGGTGATCCTAACGCAGCAAATACTAAGTCAGGCTCAGCGCGCTCAATTTGATAGGCTATTACTTCCAAATCTTCTTTAAAATAACCATCCTCAGCTCCTACTAGTTGAATATCAGAATATTCATGGGCTATTTTAGCTTGAATTGCATGGATAACGTTTGGCTTTGCTCCGATTAAGTAGACGCGAAGGCTACGGTCATTGGCTAGTTTCATTAACCAAGTAAATAAATCATAGCCAGTTACTCGTTCCTTTAACGGTGTACCCAATATATTAGCAGCTTTAATAATTCCTATTCCATCAGGAGTAATATAGTCCGCATCATAGTTTAAAATTTTCATGAATTCAGGATTTTCGTTGGCTGCCAGCACAATCTCAGGATTAGCAGTAACCACAAATGTTGACTGGTGAACATTGATTCGCCCGATAAATTCGTTTTGAAATTGATGAAAACTTTTGTTATCAAAATCAACACCTAAAACATCTATTTTATCCATGATAATCTCCTCTCGTGGTTAATTAACTTTATTTTAGCAGACTATTAGTTAATACGGGATATGTTTTACCTTTTCTACAAATATGATAATATTAAATCGTCAAAGCAATAGGAGCACCAAATATGAAAAAAGTTATTACTTACGGCACATTTGATTTATTGCATTATGGTCATGTTCGTTTACTTAAGCGTGCACGTGAATTAGGTGATTACCTAATCGTTGGCCTTTCAACCGATGAATTTAATGAATTTCAAAAACACAAAGAATCATATAATAATTATGCTGAACGCAAGTTTATTCTTGAGGCTATTCGCTATGTGGACGAAGTGATTCCCGAAGAAGATTGGGACCAAAAGGTGACGGATATCACTAAGTATCATATTGATACTTTTGTTATGGGTAGTGACTGGCAAGGTAAATTCGATTTTCTAAAATCAGTTTGCGATGTCGTCTACCTGCCCCGCACTCCGGGAATTTCAACCACTAAAATCAAAAAGGACCTGAAATAAAAAAACTCTGAACTAGTTGATATTAACCAGTTCAGAGTTTTTTATTTGGAAAAAGTGAATTCAAAGCGGTCGGCCACATAACTTGCACGCGTATATTCAAATGGCTGCCCTGTTGACAGCTCGGTTACCTGCAAGCGCGTTATTAGGGCTTCGCCCTTTTTGGCATCAAGCAGCCGCGCAGAATTTTCGTTGGCTACAGCTGCCGAAATATATTCAGTAACACGACCAATTTGATAACCATTCTTTTCAAGGGCCTGATACAAGTGTGAAGAAATGTCAGCCTTAGAAATTTTACTAATCAAGTCTTGCGGGATGGTAACCACTTCATAGCAGATTGGAACGTTATCAGCATAGCGAATTCGCTCCATCCGCAGAACCTCCTGGTCGTTTTTTAAATTTAACCGTTCAGTTTCTGATAAAGATGGCTTACCAAAACGATAAGAAATCAACTTACTTGAAGGTGTCTGACCGTTAGCATGAGTAATATCAGTAAAAGACATAATCCCCGACATTTTCTCTTGGACTTTTTGATTCGCCACGTAAGTGCCGCTGCCAAGACGTTGTTCCAAAATGCCCTCATCTTCCAGCGTTTTAATAGCCTGGCGCAAGGTCATTCTTGAAACCCCAAACTTTAGTGCAAGTTGTCGTTCAGCCGGTATCCGGCTACCAACTTGATAAACGTGATTTTCAATTTCACGTTTAATCTGATTATGAATTTTTATATACATCGGCTCTTCCATTAGTACACCTCCAACGATAATTCTTATTATAATCCAAATTGGTCTACCTTGCACAAGCTTTATTAAATTTATTTTTTTAGCTTATTTTTTCTTAGTGGTCCACTTCATTCCTAAAAGACGAATATCAGCTTTTTGACCGCATTCAACTGTAATCGAAGAATCACTGCTAGCAATCACACTAGCACGCATTTGAGCTTGGTCTTTAACGGCTAGATCAGCACCGTTAGAATTTAAAATTAAATCGTGCCCTTCAAGAAGTGCATAATCACCTAATGCCAAGAAATATTGGTAATCAGCACCACCATTAAAAGTAGTGCGTCGCGCAGTACATTTAACGTGGTCTTGAAAATCGGCGTGATTAATAATAACTGAATTACTAAGCGTAATGACTGCGTCATTGACAGCAATTAAGCGATTAATCTGACAGTTTTGCACAATTACGTGCGGTTTTTGATCAAGATAAATGCCCCCATTAAAATTACTGCCAACAATGTTAACCCATGTTTCTTCCGTAATATACATGCAGGTATCATCAGTAGACAAAAGCTTGCTGTTAAGCATATTTAACCAAACCTGCCCTTGCAAGAGCATTGAATCAGCAATTGAATTGTTTAAATCGACCTCTGCATTTGTTTTAGTAAAGGTATCAATACTGCCGTAAACACGCGAGTTATTGATAATTGCCGTCCCGTGGCCCTCAATTGCTAGAGCACCAAATTCTTCAGAAACATGCTCAATTGAGGAATCATTCATTTCTAACCGAAAATCAGCATCAGCATAAATTGAAACAGCGCCATTTAAAATTACCGTTGAATATAACTCCAAGGTGGCCTTGCCATTAATAGCTACTGCCGCCGTATCCGTGCCAAAGCCTTTAATAACGCAATTTCGCAGCGTTAAATATGTATTAGCTTCTGTCGGTACATATAAACTATTAGAATCATTGTTAGTGTTAATACATAAATTTTCTAAATTAACAAATTGACTGTCGGTGGCTAAGTTGACACAACCTAGAATTGTGGTGTCTTCTGGCAAACTGCCAGTGCCTTTAATCGTAATGTTGGAAAACAAGGTTTTTGCAGGTAATTCATAAAAACCTGGCTCCAGCAATAAAACGTCATCTGCACGTAAGTCCTTGAGGGCTTCATGCCAACTGATTTCGCCGCCTCCAGCACCAACGTTAACTAGTCTCGACATAAAATTCCCTTCTTATAAAAGTAAACTAGCCTTTATTGTACTATTTTTTAGACTAATTAGTTAAATGGTAAGTTTAATTAACGCAATTCACAGGAAAAACTTTAGAAAAATAAAAAGACAACCCAAAAGCTGCCTTTTTTCGATAATTTTTATTGGGTTAGCTGGATTCGAACCAGCGCATACTAGTACCAAAAACTAGTGCCTTACCGCTTGGCTATAACCCAGTGATAATGGAGGAGGGTGGATTCGAACCGCCGAACTCAGAGAGAGCGGTTTTACAGACCGCCGCGTTTAGCCACTTCGCTACTCCTCCGTTACGCACGTTAATTATCTTAACTAAAAACATGCGTAATTGCAAGCAAAAATTTGCGAAATTATTTACTTATTTTCTTCAACGTATTTTTTAATTCGGCGCAAGCCTTCATTGATCTGATCCATGCTGACAGCATAAGAAAAGCGAATATAGCCTTGGCCGCCCAAAGCAAAGCTTGAGCCCGCAGTCACAGCAACGTGTGCTTTATCAACCAAATCATAGATAAATTTAGAATCGTCTTGTTCTAATCCTGCCGGAATTTTAGCAAAAATATAGAAAGCCCCTTGCGGTTTTGCACATTCGAAGCCAATATCGGTTAAGCCCTGGTACAAAACATCTCGCCGTTTTTGAAATTCACGCTTCATTGGTTCAGAATCATTCATACCATTTTTGAAGGCTTCCTCAGCAGCGTCCTGCATTGGCGTTGGCTCAGTAGTCACGATGGTTTGGTGAACCTTAGCAATTTGCTCCAAAATAGCCTGCGGTGCACAAACAATTCCGATTCGATACCCGGTCATTGCCCAAGCTTTGGACACACCGTTCATCAGAACTACCTGGTCATGCAGAGATTTTTCCATTGAAGCATGAGGCTGATCATAATTCAGTTCACTATATATTTCATCACATAAGGCAAAGATTGGTTTGTCCCGAATCACATCTGCGATGGCGTCAAGCTCTTCTTGGCTATACATTACCCCAGTCGGATTTGTCGGATAATTCATGACCAACATCCGTACTTTGTCACCGTATTCATCAAGAATTGCTTGCAACTTAGCTGGCGTTAACTTAAAACCATCTTTTGAAGTATCAATCGTAACGATTTTAGCACCATCATTTAAAATATTGACATCAGACATATAGAGCGGAAATATTGGAGTCGGAACCACCATAATGTCTCCCGAATTCAGGCAAGCGCAAACCGTATCAAAAATCGATTCCGTTACGCCATTTGTAACCAGCACTTCAGTTTCTGGGTCATACTTTTGCCCATATTTTTGCGCCAAAAAGTCTGCCGCCGCTTTGCGTAAGCCTATTGTTCCGTTTGACGGTGCATAATGGGAGTGATTTTCATCAATCCCTTTCTTGGCAGCATTTTTAATATGATCCGGTGTATTAAAATCAGGTTCGCCTAAGGTAAACTTGACTACATCAGGAATCTTACTGGCATAATCCGAAAACTTCAAAATTGGATTCGAGGGTGCGTCTGCTAAGCCCTTTCTCGTGTACTTTATTAAATCAACCATTTTTTCACCAAACTTTCCTTTTCATTTTTGTTAATTATACATTTAATAAAAACTATTTTCTACCATATTTTTTTAATATCTAATTCATTTTAGTCACTTTAATTAATCATGTACTTATTTACAAAGGCTAATCAAGCCAATTACTCCCGGCACCCAGTAATAATTTACAGCAAAAAAAGACAGCTCAACTTAATGAACTGTCTTTCTTGGGTTGGGTGTTCGTAAGAACAATTGGGTTAGCTGGATTCGAACCAGCGCATACTAGTACCAAAAACTAGTGCCTTACCGCTTGGCTATAACCCAATGCAATTGAGCTTTTACTTGGCCGCTCAACATTTAATAGTATAGAAAAATGTCGTGCGCAAGTCAAGAGAAAAATTTATTTTTTCTGATTTGAGCTCACATGCGGTCGCATAAGCAAATATTGCATTTCCTTAATTAGTTAAAACAAAGTCCTATTTTGCCCTAATTAATTAGCGCAAATTTTTACGTGGCACAGTAACTAAAACTTTTAAACTAAGTTTAGTTCATAGGCATTTCTGAGCCCATCTTTTGTTTGATCAATGCGAATGACGCCGCGATATTTAAAGCCGGCAGATTTAATCAGCGCCTGCATCCGGAGATTAACTGCGTGAGTGTCAATGCGGAAATTTGATATTCCTAAAAACAGGCCACGAGAAATTAAGTTAGAAATAAATATTTGTCCTAAATGCTGTCCGCGAAATTTAGCCGAAATCGCAATCCGGTGGATAGTGGCATATTGATCGGTTTCATTTTGCCACTCGCCGTCTATCGCAGCATAGCTAGGCTCAATACTAGTTTGCAAAACAGCAATACCGGCAACTGCTTGATCAACCATTAAACAATATGCCCGCTTTTTGACAATGTCATCCAGTAAAATTTGTTCATTCGGGCGACCATTTTGCCATTGCGGGATACCATCGCTTTTCAGCAATTGCTTTGCTTCATTAATAATTGCCATTATTTGCGTTAAATCACTTTCTTGCGCTAATCGAATATAAATTGCCATGCATAAATCCTCACTTTAATAATAAGGTTAATTTTAGCGCAATTGTTTCTTTTTAGCAGTAAAAAATAGACAAAAAAAGACAGCCTCTTGCAGCTGTCTCAAAACTAAAAATTATTTATTTAAGGTTTAAAACCAGTATTATACTTTTTATTCTTAGCAATATAAGTCGGTACGCTAATAAAATGCATTGAACAAATGTCATCAGTATGCGAGATACTGAAACCATAGTAATTATAATCGCCATCGTGAAGCGAGCCTTGCGTATTAAACAAGTCGCCGGCATGTTCCCATTCCTGGTAATTACTGCGCTGCTTTCGTCCTTGCTCGCCACTGCCAGTATAGCCGAACATCATTTGCTTTAAGCCAAAATAGACACTCTTTTTAAGTTCAGTCATTGTCATCGTATTATTTTGATTATAAAAGCCGGCCATGTCTTCAACGTAATTATCATTTAAATTTAGGCCGTTAGCTTTACATGCACGAACGATGCCTGGGACATAATGACTATCGCGAATGGTCTTCTTATTTACCGCATATTCAGTCGCAATATCTTGAGCCAATTTGCGCGCACCAATACTATCGCGCCAAGGATCTAATCCCAAGTCATTGCGAGCCTGATTGATCAGACGCAGAGAAAAGGTCGTTAAAGTATCGGTTTGTTCCGGCGTAAGCTGACTTAAATCAACGATAGTTTGATCATCGGCCTTGGTTTCACCGTTTTTAATCCGACTAAAATCATTAGTATCCATCCCGCTCATTGAGGCATCAATAAACTCCTTAGACGGATTCCCTTGATAAGCCTGAAGCAATTCAGCTCTGGTATAACCCGCTGGCAATTTCATTGTAGCTTGAACATTGACATTTGGCTTAATCGTTTTAATAACTTTAGCATCCTTAGCTAAAAGCCAATGTGAATTATTACCTATCTTATAAGCTGTTAGCTTCTTTTTACCAATCTTCTTTTTACTGCTATATGGGTATTGATACTTAGGACTGGCATAATAATTGGAATGCTTTCCAGAAAGCTTATAAAGCCGGACTTTTTTATTTTTCTTTGTTTTGACAAAACCTTTAACTGTAGCAGCGGAAACTGGTGTAGGTTCATGCAGTACAAGTGCAGGAATAGTTGTCAAAAAAATAACATTAATAATGGCAATAGCTAATTTGCTTTTTTTCATTTATCTTCCCTCAAGAGTATTTACTGATTGGCTCTGATGGCTTTATATGTCATTCTAAATCTATTTAGAATTTAATGCCAATTAATTTTTCCACTCAAAATAACAAAATTAGACAATTCAACCGTTAAAGCAAATAAATTAGGTGTAGTGCCAGAAGCATTTATTGGAATTTAATCATTACTTACAATACACCCTTTAACCATATTGGTCGATTAACAAACTAATTATACGTGAAATTCATATCTGTCGGAGATAATATACTGTTCCCCAGCATGAACAACATTATTATGCTCATCTTCAATACAGACTTGCAAAAGAAGTAGCGGGAAGCCAATCGATTTCTTTAAAAATTTGGCTTCGCTTAAACTAGCTAGTGCAACACTAATAATCAAGTCGCGAGAATTCAACTTGGCAATTTGGTAGTTATCTTGCAAAATTTGGTACAAAGACTGACTTAGGTCTTCTTTTGCTAACCCAGCAAAACGTGGTAATGGGAAATAATTGCATTCCAACATAATTGGTTCGTCATTGACAGAGTGAACTCTTTCAATAAACAACGAATGCTTAGTTTCCAGAATTTTGCGTAATTTAGGTGGCGTTTCTACTTCCTTAACCTTGATTACCTCAACGCTTGCCTTAAAACCCTCTTTTTTGGCAATCTGAGAAAAACTTTCAGCTGCCGGTGAACTAATAATTCTTTTTACTTTTTGCGGTTTGCGGACAAACGTCCCAACTCCCTGAATTTTTTCGACTAAGCCGTCTTCAGCTAGTCCCTTAATTGCTTTACGCAAAGTAACCCGGCTAACTGCAAATTGTTCACTTAGCTCAAACTCATTTGGCAGTTTACTGTTAACGGGGTATTCACCAGTAATAATTTTTTGTCTGATTTTCTCCATTACCTGAGAATATAACGAACCTGTCTCTTTCAAAAGTCACCACTACCTATATCGTTCTTTACTTTGCCCCAACGGCATTAGTTATCCAAAAACTTTTCTATCTATCCAGTTAAATTGTTTCTTTTTATTATGAACAGTATAAAACAAAATCAGATTAAAGTACGCTACAACTTTATGCGCAAATAGCTTTCATATTAGCCTTAATAGCATAGAAACTAACAATTCAGCTATTAAACTAACAAGCCATTCTTTCATTTTAACAGCTTGTTCCAGCAAAATTAGAAGGCGGTATGCTTTTAATCGCCGATAATCAAAATTTGTCCTACTAGTTAAAGTCATTTTACTATATCAGTTAAAATAAAATTTGTAATAAAAAAGGATTCTACTTTTCATAGGATCCTTTTCTAATCACTTAAAATTGCTCAATTAACTTAATTAATAAGTCAACTTCCACATATAGCGACGCTTAGTTAATGGATGCTTTCTTGCCTTAGCTAATTCTTCAGCAAAGACACGCATTACGCCGGTATGAATCATTGGGTTGAAGTAGTCAATCACATTCTCACTAGCCACTTCATTTAAGCCATAATCTTTGGCATCAATATTAGTGATTTGTGCATCAAATCTTTGCAAGAAGGTCAATGCGCGGGCGTCTAAATGACGAGTTTTGCCATCATTCATGAACAACAAGTATGGTGCGTCTTTTTCTGTAAGTTCAAATGGTCCGTGGAAATATTCACCAGTATGAACTGTTGGGGCAGCAATCCACTGCATTTCCATGAATAAGAACGAAGCGGTTGAGTATGCTACACCAAGTGAAGCACCGCTACTCAAAACATAAATTGTTTTTTCGTCCCGGTATTTTTCACCAAATTCTTTTGCCATTGGTCCAACTGACTTAACTGCATTTTCAATCAAATCTGGCATCCCTTTGAATGCGTCCAAAGCTTCATCGTAGAATTCATATCCTTCAAATTCTTGCACAATCTCGACTGCCAAAGCCAAGCAATAGGTCATCTTTTCAGTTTTAGCAGCATAGTTTTCGTGGAAACCGTGAACTACCTTATATTCAGTTTCCTTAATAATAGGTGAATCTTCTGCCATTGATAAAGTTACGACATGGGTACCAAGCTCTCTGGCCTTCTTAGTAGCAGCAACTGATTCCGGTGTAGTACCACCAAGTGATGCTGTAATGACAATGGTATTTTCACCAACACCCTTTGGCGTATCATAGTTAAATTCATTGGCAGTATAAATCGCAGACAACAACTTAGTGCTTTCATGAGAAATAAAGTAGTAGCCTGGATACAAATCAGCCATTGAAGCACCACAGCCAACAAACAAAACCCGGTCAATGTTAGGTTGCTTTGACTTGATATCACTAACAATTGCCTTAACTTTTTCAAAATCCATAATAATTTTTTCTCCTATCAATAAAATCAAATTTTAAATAACTGGTTACCAATATTTAGTTAAAAATTCCTAATACACTCAGCAAGATACCGCCGACAATACAGATCACCATAATCCAAGCGGTATTAACCTTTTTCTTGATAAGGTAAAACATGCCAAAGGTAAAGGCCAAGGACAGCATCTGTGGGAAAATCGAATCCAACGTCGTTTGTAAAACAAAAGTCTTACCAAATTTAATTGGCGTCGTAATCCCAATCATTGTGGCAATCATGGCCCCAATTACCATCAAACCAACCACATTCATCAATGACATAATGCGGTTAATCGTTCCGTTGCTAATCAGCTTTTGGATATTCTTCTTTCCTTGCAGATAGCCCCATTTGCCGCCCCAATAGGTAACAGCAGCGGACGGAATGATGGAAATTATCATCGCCAGGATTGGACCAAAGATATTGCCTTGTTGAGCCAAGTTAATTCCTAACCCAAAGGCAATAATCTTCACTGTCCCTTGGAAAAAGGAATCACCAATTCCTGACAATGGCCCCATCAATGAAGTCTTTACACTATTAATTGACTCTGGATCAAAGGTATCAGGATTTTCTGCATATTCTTCTTCCATCGCCGAAGATAAACCTAAAACAAATGAGGTTAACTGCGGAGTACAGTTAAAGAAAGCCATATGCCGGTGATAGGCCTCTTTCTTCTTTTGTAATTTTTCTGGGCTGTCTGGTTTTTCACCGTAAATCTCATCAATTGTTGGCGCCATGCCATACATAAAACCCATGTTCATCTGCCGCTCATAGTTCCACGAAGTTTGAATAGCCCATGACCGCCAGAAGAATTGCCAAAATTTATGACGTAATTGCTTATTTGTGTGTTTTTGTTCAGCCATAATTTTTACTCCTATAATTCTTCCAAATCATCTAGGCTGTCATCTTTGGCAGAAGAGCCAGAATCGTTATTACCGTTATTATTCATAAACTTATTCAGGATAATTACTAAAATTACTGCAAAAATGGCAACACTGATTACCGACATCTTGCCGTATGCCGCAATAAAGAATCCTAAGAATAAGTAAACAGCGTTTTTCTTATCAATCATGGTTGACATTAGTAATGCAAATCCGTATGCTGGCAAAATTTTACTTGCTAAGGTCAAGCCGTTTGTCAACCAAGCAGGAATCATTTTTACCAATGCGGTAACTGCATCTGTTCCCAAGAAGATTGCAAAAAAGATTGGAACAAAATAAAGCAAGCCATAAATAATTGGACCATAGACGATATGGTAACTACGAGCCTTTCTAAATTTGCCATCATCAATTGCTTTTTCAACTAACGAGTTAAATGAAGAAAACAGCATTCTGACGACAATAGCAACCAATTGACCTAAAACCGCAACTGGCAAAGCCACAGTTAATGCCGCTTGAGCGCTTGTATGCGATAAAATCGCAAAAGCTGAGGCTACAACTGAGCCCAGAACCATATCGGGTGGTGTAGCAGCACCAACTGCCACAATCCCCATTGATACTAATTGCAGTGTGGCACCAACCATTAGTCCTTTGGCAGGATCTCCTAATGCCAAGCCCACTAGGGTACTGACAATTAATGGTTGTTCAAAATTTTCACGTCCAAGAAGTCTTGAGTCGAACATGGCAAAAACACCAATTAGTCCGACGATTAATGCTTTCCAAAACATTTTTCTAGCCTTTCTTTCTAAATAACATTATTTAGAAGCTCTTTATTAGATGAAGGAACCTGTTGCATTGAAATCTTTATTCCTTGATCACACATCTTTTTTGATAATTTAACCTCTTCAGGCGTCAAGTAAACAGCATTGCTAAAGCGCTTGGCATCAGGCTTTGCTGGAATTAAGCCATAGTTAATTTCTTCAACTGGTCCGAATTGATCAATAAATTTACTCAATTCAGTGACATTTTCAAAGATCAACATAATGTTATCTTTCAAGGCCTTGATTTGATCGATTTTAGCAATTGCAGCATCGACACTAAAAACGTTTAAGCGAACATCTTCTGGTTTAGCTAACTTTAACGACATTTTCTTAAAATCATCTTTAGCAGTGGCTGTGTCAATTACGATTACACGCTCAATATTTGCAAACTTGGTCCACGAAAATATTACCTGTCCATGCAATAAACGGTGATCAACCCTAATTACCTTTATCATAATAAATCTCCTTCATCATCATCTTCGCTCATTAACTTATTAACTGATAAAACTCCCTTCTGTCCTTCGGCAATTGCCTCCAAAATAGCATCTTCACTATCCTGCGCATTCACTGTGGTAACTAAAGTAATAATCAGAGGTAAATTCATGCCAGTCAAAAGCGTTAAGTTATGGTGATCTTTTAATAACTGGATCATTTCATTATTAACAGATCCACCCAATACATCCGTCACAACAATAACTTTGTCCTCTTTACTTGCAGCAACAGATTGCTTGACTTCGGTAATAAAACCTTCGTCATCGGAACCACTGCCATAAGCTTCATACGCCTCAAGATTGTCTTGCTTACCAGCAATCATCTCAACTGTATCCTTCATGCCTTTTGCAAGTTTGCCGTGACTAACTAAAATTATTTTCACTTCTTTTCACCCCTAATCAAAAATCAAATATTCTAAAACGTCTTTTCTAAAAGTATGATGTATTAACACGTATATCTAAATAATATTATAATGCCTAAATTCTGTAAAGCTTTTCTTTGAAAATAATTAAATTATTTTTGCATTATTATCATTTTAAAGCGGTGTCATTGCTTTTTAATGAGATTTTTAATTATTGATCAATCTTAAGGGTATTCTGCCAAAAGCTGCGCTCTTGTTAAGGGCTACAGCAATTAGCAGCATTACTTATACTCTTCTTTCCACATATAGCGCCGAGTCAGATAACTTTCATGTGTTGTATATGATAGTTCCCTCATATAAACGTTATTTAAGATAGAAGAAAAAATTGAATGGTTAAAATATGGGGCAATCTCTTCTGGGAGATCATCTAGGCCAATTTCTTTACCATCTAATACGTATAATTTCTCCCCAGCAAATCTTTGTTCAAATCTTAAAGCACGTTCATCCTCTGGACGCGTTTTTCCAGTAGCGAGCAATTGAAAAATTGATTTTCTCTTATCGGTCACTTCAAATGGTCCGTTGAAGTACTCGTAGCTGTGAATGGTGGGTGAATTCAACTGCAGCATTTCTTCTAAATTACAAATCGAGAAGATATAAGCAGCTCCATAGGCGGGCCCGCTAGCAATAACGTAGATTGTCCTTTGCTTTTTATTTAATTCTGCCCATTTTTTGGCTAAAGGAGTCGTGTATTCGACCGCCCTGCGGTAAATTGGATCTAAATCGGCAAAAGCCGCCATCGCAGCTGCATAATTATCATAGCCTTCAATTTCATTTAATACATTCATAGCAATACATAGACCAATACTGCTATTAACTCGTTCAATCCTACTTTCATCAAGTGCCAAACTCTCATACTTAATTTGGTAGTCAGAGTAGTCTAATAGTGCTGATTTTTCAACATATAAGGAGATTGTGGTTGCGCCCGCATTTTGTGCAATTTGGGAAGCAGCAATTGTTTCCTTAGTACCTCTCATTGAACACAAAACTACTAAGGTGTTTTGGTCCAGATTTTTCGGGGCTGCATAAATAAATTCACCACTGGTATACATTGCGGTAAAAATGTTTTTTGCTTCTTGTTGCAAAAAATAATTAGCTGCATAAAAGCCACCAAATGAGCCACCAGCTCCTACCCACAAAATTTGTTTAATCTTGCCGTGCTTTGCTATCTTTGCTATCGCTTGCTTGACTACCTTTTTCACTTCTTCTTCTATTTTCATCTTTTCCTCCCTTCAAATGATACCTGTATCTTTTAATTATCATAATAAAGCGCTTTATTTAAAAAGTAAAGGCCAAAAATATAATACATGTATTTATTTTTAACAAATAAAAACTAACACCTGTGCTTAAGTAAACATCTTTTGCTATAATATTAATAAACTAATTAAGGTATAGGCAGATTTATGTTAGAAAAAGAAGAAGGACATACGCCCCTTTATATTCATTTAGCGGATATTATCAAAAAACGCATTGATGACAAAAAGTATCGAGAAGGTCACGCCATCCCCTCAGAAATGACTTTGCAAGAGGAATTCAAATTAAGCAGGACTACTGTGCGTAAGGCTTTAAAACTATTGTCTGATCAAAATATTTTGATTAAATTACCGGGAAAAGGAACTTATGTTTCAGATCAGGGTAACGAGGTCAAAACACAGAATCATCATTTTTCTAGTCTCACTGATAGCGTAAAAAAAGCCGGAAAGACGATGTCTACTCGGCTAATTAGCGTTCAGGAAGTCCCAGGTCAACCTGAGCAAAGAAGTTTTTTACAACTACAAGACGATGAGCAATTAATTGAAATTAAACGGTTAAGATACATTGATGAGGTGCCTTTCTGCGTTGAGTGGATTTGGCTACCACCTAAATTTGCCGGGATTGAAAAGGCTGATCTTGATTCGCCGTTATACCAACTATTGAAAAAGAACTTCATGGTATCTCCAAGCACAGGCAAAAAAACTTTTAAAATTACTTTTGCTACTAGAGAAGAATCTTTCTTATTAAACGTAGACGAAAAAACAGCCTTAATGCAAATTAAAGACTTTGTGTATGATAACCACAACTTGCCAATGCACATTTCGCAACAAGTTTTGCGCAGTGACAAGTTCACTTACGCCATTGATCATTAAAATTAACTACCAAAAAAGGGCCTAGTCGAATTGACTAGACCCTTTTTACTTATTAAGTTGTTATTTATATTTATTATCTATTTCAGGCGATTAGTACCAGCCATTTGCTTGCCAAAAGGCCTTAGCAGCTGACCATGAACCATACCGGTTAGCAACGTAACTGTTGGCAACACGTTCTTGGTTTGCAGCAGAGTAGTCACCGTTAAGGTATGAAGCTGAAAGTTGGTATTTACCAATGTATTGGCCGTTTTGAGCACTGTATGAGCCGCCTGATTCACGATTTGCAATCCATGCCTTAGCAGAAGATTCAGAATCAGAACCACCAGCATAATTTTGAGTAGTAGCATTGTAAGAAACATTTGTGCTAGCTGTATTTGCAGCACTGTTATCAGCAACTACTGCTTCTTGGTTAGAAGCGTTTTCTGGGTAATAACCTTTGTTAACATACTCAGCTTTTACCCATTGATTCTTACCCAAGTCATACCACTTGTGACCATTTTTATCATAAGCAGTTTTAATAACTTTCCATGAAGAATTACTTGGTAAAATTTGCCCAGTAGCTTCAGGAGTCTTATAGCTGTTCCAAACGCGGATTGAGTTACCATCAACATAGTTAACAGTCACGACTTCTGCATCATTTTCTACTGTTGCAGCGTGAACAGTTTCCTGATTTTCACTGTTCATTGCAACTACACCAGTAATGGATACAGCTGCTACTGCCGCCGTTTTAGCTAAGATAGATTTTACCTTCAAAAAATATCTCTCCTTAATAAAAAAACCCTATCTTTTTTTCTATATCAAACTAACAAGTAAAGTCCTTACTAATCAATTTGACTGTATACATACTACAGCGTAAAAATTTCAGAACCATAACAAAGTGATCACTCGATTTTTAAGAAAAAGTTACTTAGTAAAAATTGCTTGTCATATTTGTAACATATTTATTACAACAAACAGCATTTAATAATTCCCTATCATAGCAACTAATTACACTAACTTTGCTAAATACAAGAACGTCCGTTTGTACCAAGCAAATGGTCTAGACGAATTAGTAATTTGCAACAAAAATGAAAAACTTCTAGTCCGGCTTTTCATTCCTTGATCCAAAATGCTATAGTTAAATTATATTTTGGAGAAAGGAAACTAATTATGAGTAAATATACTGTTGAATTAGACGAAAAAGACATTCAAATGATTAAGGATTGTCACTTAAAGAACCCATCAATCATGAAGGCATTAGCAAATGCTAAAAAAATTGCAGATTAAGTTCTCTTAATTTGATGCAGTAAAGCTTCTCATATAAAGAAGCTTTTTTCTTTACCCAAATATTGTCTGAAATGTGTGTCATGTGCTGATCACGGTTCAGAACGCCAACCATGCAAAAAGGATTAAAGTAATCAGCAATAGCATCTTCAGTATCTTCAATGCTGAATTTTTTAGCATTAACAATTTTATTCGTTCGAATTGGGTAACAGTGTTATCATAAGTTAAAAGGTAACACTGTTATTAGGAGAAAATTGCTATGAAACATACTAAAGACCAATTAATTTTACGGGCTATACAAGTAATTGATAAGAATGGCTATCAAAATTTGTCTTTGCGTAAACTTACGGCTGCGCTTAATCTAACGACAGGAGCCTTTTATAAACACTTTAAAGATAAAGACGATTTATTTAAAGCAGTAGCCCAAGAATTATCACAGGAGTTTATTGAAGCAATTGACTTTAACAGCAGTTCACCTACTGAACAGCTGTTACAAATTGCTGATTATTTTGTCAATCAAATGCAAAAACACCCAAATAAGATGGAATTTCTGTTTTTTAATGACCAATCTATTATTGCTCTAAAGCAAAAAGATCTTACTTATCCTTTTTTACATAAATTACTACAATTAATTGATCAAATTAACACTAACTCTAATATGAATAATCAAGATTTTTTTATTCAAATTTGGTCATTTATCCAGGGATATACCTTTTTAATTAAAAATAAAGTTACTACTTATCAACCCGACCTAGTACGCAAAACTTTAACAGAAATAATGAAAGGGGCGAACTAACTTGAGCACGTTAATAGTCTATTGTCACCCTTATGAAAAAAGCTTTAATCACGCCATTTTGAGCATGGTAAAAACTAACTTAAACAAGCAAAAGCAACATTTCCAGATAATTGACCTTTATGCTGAACATTTTAATCCGGTCTACGATAAGGAAGAATTACGGTTATACCATGAAGGCGAAACACATGATCCATTAGTAACAAAGTATTTAACCATGTTACAAAATTCATCTAGTATTATTTTTATTACACCTCTTTGGTGGAACAGCATACCAGGAATGCTTAAAGGCTTTATCGACAAGGTGATGAAGGAAGGAGCTGGTCTTTCACATACCGTTTCTTCTCTTGGCATTCATGGTGAACTGACCAACATAAAGCATACCTATGTTCTAACAACTTCCACCTCGCCCAAATTTTATCTTCAATTCTTCTGTGGCAACGCCATTAAACGAGTATTCATCAATCATACTTTAAAGCAACTTGGAATGAAGAGGCGTCATTGGCTTCATTTTGGCGGCATCACGTTTGCTAAATTGTCAAAACGCCAAAAATACTTAAACTATATTGCCAACTATCGTTTTAAATAAAAGGCAAGGTCTCTTCGAAGCCTTGCCTTTTTTATATGCTATTCATTTTTAAATAAGTGATAGATTTCTTCCGGTGTATTAGCCTTTTTTAGACTAGCAATGAAATCCTCATGAGTTAATAATTTTGCCGTATTGGAAAGATATTTTAAATGTGAGTTACTATCTACTTCTGGAATTAAGAATGAAATTACAGTATCGATTTTCTGTCCATCTAGCGACTGCCAATCAATTGGTTTCTTCAATTTCAAGATTATCATCGCCGATTTATTAATTGCTGCTGATTGAGCATGCGGAATTGCAAAACCTTCAGTCATTCCCGTGCTGCCCTCTTGTTCTCGCTGTTTGTAACTGGCCAAAACCTTAGCGGCATCGGTTGCCAAGTTATTTTGTACTGCAAAATCAGCTAAATACTTAAGGGCATCATCACGATCTTTTACATCAACATCAACTTGAATATTATTTAATGCCAAAATTTTACTTGGATCATGGTCTTCGGGATTATCTTGAGCAGTTTCCGTAATGGTTGAACTTTCATTACTTGGAACTACAGCTTCTTTTTTAGCAAATCTGCCGGCAATTAAAGCCAGTAATGCACCAGAAATTATCGCTCCAATGACAATCCAAAGTACCCATAAAAATGGCTTATTGACCAATGGTAAAACAATGAAACCACCATGGGGAGCAGGAACTGTGATCCGTGTCAGGTAAGTTAAAACTGATGCAACAGCTGAACCAACCATAAAAGCAGGAATGTTCCATAATGGGTGTTTGGCAGCAAACGGAATTGCTCCTTCTGTGATATGTGTCGAGCCTAATAAGAAGTTGACATAGCCCGCCGTTTTTTCACTCTTAGTATATGCTTTTGGATTCATTAAAACAGCAAATCCCGTAGCTAGTGGTGGTGCAATACATGCGGCAGAAACGCCAGCCATAAAGTAATAATTGCCTTGGGCTAGTAAAACCGTGCCCGTTACATAAGCAGCCTTATTAATCGGACCACCAAAGTCAGCAGCACACATCATCCCGACGATAATTCCAAGTAATACTGGACTAGTATTTTCAAAGCCTTTTAGCCATGACATCAATCCCAGATTAATTGCTTTTATCGGTGTATTTAACCAGTACATAATTGCACCGGTAATTAATACGCCTAAGACTGGAAATAGAAAAATTGATTTTAGTCCCCTAAATTTATCATCTGGTAAAGGCTGAAATAATTTCTGCAGAAGCCAGACAACGATAACAGCCAGATAACCACCAACAATTGCGCCTAAAAAGCCACCACCGCCGTTAAAAGTTATAAAACCAGCCGCTAGTCCGACTACAAAGCCAGTCCTTTGAGCTAATGCCTCTGCAATATAAGCTCCTAAAACTGGCGCCATTAGGTTCATCGTCGTGCTACCAACTGTATTTAACATTGCAGCAAATTGGTTGTATTCACTATTTTTCGGATCAGCCGAGTTTATTCCCCAAAAAAAGGAGATGGCAATCAATACCCCACCAGCAACTACAAACGGCAACATGTGGGATACCCCATTCATTAATGAAGTATAAAGCTTATTACCAATAGTTTGATTATTTGCCACAGTTTCCGTTGACTGCAGTTTTTTATCTTGGCGATAAACTGGTGCATTCAGAGCCTTGTTAATTAATTCTTCTGGCTCTTTTAATCCCTTGGCAACTGGGACAACTACTAGTTTTTTACCTGCAAATCTCTCTGTACCAACATCAATATCTGAAGCGACAATTACTGCTTGTGCTGCTCCAATTTCGTCACTAGTCAAGCGATTTTCGACCCCAGTTTGTCCGTGAGTCTCAATTTTAATTGTATAGCCTAATTTTTGGGCGGCTTTTTCCAAAGCCTCTTGTGCCATAAAAGTATGGGCAACGCCGGTTGCACACCCAGTCGCACCCACTAAATCATATTTAGCCATTTTATTTCATCCCTTCTTTAACCGTAATTTGCGGCAATAATTTATCTAATTTAAAATCCGTCAAGCCCGTTCTGCTTGCCGTATCACTGCCAGCAGCTACTGCTACTTTTAGTGCTTCACTAATTGACTGACCTTTTTCTATGAAGGCAAGAAAAGTACCCAACATCGTGTCACCAGCACACGCTGAATTGACCACTTTGATTTTAGGAGCATTGGCAAATAAAACTTCTTTTTCATTAATTAGTGCTGCTCCTCTTGCACCAAGCGAAACTAGGACATTTTGACAGCCCGCCTGCACCAATTTCTGCGCTAATTCAACCGTTTTGGCACTAGTCATTTCACCTTGATAATGGTAAAAACTGGCCAGTTCGGTTTCGTTAGGCTTAAGTAAAAACGGATGGTACGGTAGGGTATCAATCACCGCCAAATAGCTACTATCAATTACCAGCTTCGCTTTTTTGGCAGCGACAATCCGGGCAATTTGCACCAAATAACTTGGTTCGATCCCCTGGGCAAAGCTACCAGAAATTACCACTAAATCTTCTTCAGTAAGTGTTTCCTCAAAATAAGCCAAAAATTGCTGCTGCACTTCTGTGCTAATTTCTGGTCCAGGATTAACCTCTTTATATTCAGTATTCTGGTCAATGACATTAGTGAAAACATTCACTCTAGTTAAACCATTCACCTTCAAAAATTTAGTTTTGATTCCCTTTGCCGCCAATCCATTAGTAACGTAGTCAAGCGTGAACCCGCCACCAATACCGGTCGCAACACTTTTAATGCCAAGCTTTTTTAAAATAAATGATACATTGACGCCTTTGCCATTAGGCTGCAATTCAAAACTTTCCGTTCGATTAACAACTTTTGGTTCTAATTTTTTCGTCACAATTACTAAATCGATTGCTGGATTTAAAGTTATTGTATAAATCAATGCTTTTTCTCCTTTTCCTTGCCTTTTGTACTATTATAAAGAGAATAAAGTGTAACGATTTTCATAAATGATAGCGTTTACTAAAAATAACAGAAAACTATTTACAAAAGAGGTATAATCATGCCGACAAAAGAACTAAGTTCCGCTGAATTGCATCTTTGGAATATTGTCGAAAATAATCCGGATAAAATTGCTAAAATGTCAATCGTTAAGTTAAGCCAATTTGCTAATGTTTCTACTGCCACAATTGTTCGCACAATGCAAAAGATGGGTTACAGTGGCTATACTTCTTATCGCGAAGCACTAAAACTAAAAAGTAAATCCAATTCTACTTTTACGGTTTTGAATGATGCAGATGACAAGATTAGGAGCGTTATTACTAAAAACGAGATTGAAATGAATAATACTCTGCACAACCTTAATTACAGTACGATTGAAGATAGCATCTCCATGACTAAACAAGCTAAGATCGTTTATTTATTTGCTCGGGGACTTTCAGAATCGATTGCACATGAAATGATGGTTAAATTGCAGCTAACTGGCAAATACTGTGAGTTCCATTCCGATCCTAATATCATTATGACAATTGCTAATAAATTAAACCATGATGCTCTTGCTATTTTTATTACGCTGAATGGCGAAACAAAAGAATTGGTCAAGGCAGCCAAAACATTGCGAAAAAATGATATTCCTATTTTAACTTTTACTACTAACCCAGCTGGCAGCATTTTAGCTTTCTCAACGCTTTCTTTCATTGGCTACAAGTCAAAAACAAATTACTTTCCCGAATATGAAGTACGCTCACGCCTGCCATTGCAGATTATGACGAGAATTTTTTGCGATGCATATTCAGTCAGAACCAACTTTTTCAAGACCAACTAAAAAAGGCTGCTAGTTTTTCTACTAGTCAGCCAGCTTATTGAGTTTTATAAGTAAATTCTTGTCATAATTAAATAAGCGCAGACAAAAGCACGATTCCGTTATTAATCACTGAATCGTGCTTTGTAATAGTCTTATTAACTTATTCGCGATTATTGAACCGTCAATTTATCACGCCAAGATTTTGCTCCTTTGAGCGCTTGGTTTAAGTTTTCAATGTTTTCTTTACCTTTAGTTGATAACCATTTGCGCCCAGCTGCTTCACTTTCACTTGCAAAAGGCTTAATAGCAGGCTTCCAAGTTGCACGTCCACATAAGACTCCGTTAAAGTCAGCTCCAGCTTCTTCGGCCATTTTGATTTCAGCAATAAATTCTTCACTCGTTACGCCAGCAGATAGGAATATAAATGGCAGGTCAGTAATATCAGATTGCTGTTTAAGCAAGTCTTTAGCTTGTTCTTGTGTGTAAACCACCTCATTATTTCCATTAAAGCCTTCTACAAACTTGATATTAAATGGAATTTCCACCTTCAAAACGGTAACTTCATATTGCGGTGCGGAGAATTCTTTCATCGCTTGTAAAACCTTATTAGCTTTAACTTTGGCAAATTCTGCACTTTTTGTATCTTCAATCTTGCTATCATAAGTCAATAGCTCAAGGAAAAATGGTAATTCGTTAGCTTTTGCTTCAGCGCCAACCCGCTCTACAAAGGCCTTCTTCTTATCATTGATTTCTTGGCCTTCATCCGGATCATAGTAAAGCAAAAACTTAATCGCATCCCCGCCTTCATTCTTAATGCGCAACCCAGATTGGTTAGCAATCAGATCTGGCATTCTGCCAGGCTCAGTAGTATCATAACCAGTCTTTTCGTAAGAAAGAAGCAAACCACAATTCTTGTCTCGGACTTTAGTTGCTGGTAAGCCATACTCTGGATCTGTCAAAATTGACGAGGCATAAGGTGTCAATTCACTTGAAACTGCCTTTTTAAAATCAACAATTGTTGTTTCATCAGCAGGTTTATTAGCAGCATCAGCCAGCATTTTCTTTAAAGAACCACGCTGATCGATTGCTAACGCACTAATTACGCCATCTTTAGTTGACAAATTTTCCAGATGTTTTGCAACTGCGGAAGATATTGATCTCATTATAAATCTCCTTTAACATTCTCTTTAATCGCACACGGTTATTATATACTCATTGTAAGCGCATTTAAAGAAGCGGTCGGATTTACGAAAAACTTTTCAGCTTTGAGATCAATTTTGAAAAAGTTTACAGCTCCCTAACAGCCTTTATTAGAAAATTAAAGGTAAAAACTATTTTTCCACATTTAACCATTTATTTTAGGCTTTTTTATAGATTAAGAATTCGGTTCCCGAAACAAACTCATTAACTGAACCTCCAGTTGGAATAATAAATCTTATCCAAGCTGCTTTGGTTCCCGGCGCAAACTTAATTTCCTTAGTTGAACTATCTTTTGCCCAATTCGAAGCACTACCAACCTCTTGCCAATTAGTTCCGTCTAAACTTACTTCAATCTTAATTGTCGTAATAATCCCATTAGTTCCACCATCATTACGCGGAAGATAAACAAAACGATCAAGATCTGTCGGCTCAGCTAATTGTGCGGTTATCGTCATTGGCGTAGCCGCCTGTTTGTTGCCATCAGAGAACCAATTAGAATGTGCAATTGTGCTTAAGTCATGGTCAAAAAGATTTTCAACCGGCTGATCGTCTTCCCAAATATTGGTGTCTTTAATGTTGGAACTAGTCTTAACTGACGTTATTTTTACGGTGTTTTTCAAAATACTTTCTTTCGCTGAGAAGGTTTGAATAGTGCTCCATTTGGAAGCTCCGTTAGGTGTAACCGCCTGAACCTGGAATGTGTGTGCAGACTCTGGCCTAATATTTGGTAAGGTAAATTTGGTTTCTTTAATATTGGTATGTAAAACTCCATCTACCTTTAAATTGTAACTTGTACTGTCTACTACAGGATTCCAAGTAACTGTGATTGCATTTTCAGTTGTTCCCTCATTGTCTTGCTTTAAAGCAGTTGGTTGAGCAATATTTGCATTCTCAGCCGGTAACTGGTTAACAATAGCAGTATCTTTGTTAAACCCGGTAATTGAAACTGTAAGTGAATTGCGAGTTACATCAGTTGCAGCCAACTTAATTCTTAAGAAAGTTTGCTTCACTGCACCAGCCATCTTATCTAGGTATGAGTTAGTGCTGTAATTCTGATCAAGGAAATAAACGTTATTAGATTTATTAAAGTCAGCCAGATCATGTGCCTGTCGTAAAGAAATATTCTTATTGCCAGCTTTCACCTTAATTGTTGCTGGCTCTTGCGTGGTTTTCACAGCAAATTCAGTCGTCCTATTTGGTTCAAAGCCAGCATATTGTCCCTTCGTCTTAGCAACATTAATAGTTAAAGTAGTATTTTGTAAGTTGCTGGTAATGGTAGTTTCGGCGTGCTGACCAGATTGATATTGGGCCGAAATGCCGTCATCTTCGTACACAGTAAAACTGCTATGTCCACTAGGATAAATTTCAAACTGGCGCTGATTCTTTAGTGACTGATATTCTTGCGGGGTATTAGTCGCTGGGGCAACCGGTATAATTGCACCTGCTTTAACAAAGACTGGAAGTTTCCAGATTGGAGCGGCAAAATTATTAATAACCTGACCTCCTTGATATTGCTTACCGGTGTAGTAGTCAATCCAAACCTGGTTCTTGTCTGGTAAATAAATTCCATTGCGAATATCATTTCCGGCTTGATCACTAGCAGTATTTTGATAAATTGGGGCAATTAAGAAATTGTCTCCCCACAAATACTGGTACTTAACCAAATCAGTGTATGCGGCAGGTTCGGTAGGATAATCAAGGAACATCGCCCGTACCATTGGCTTTCCAGCAAAAGTCGCTTCAGACGCAATACTATAAATGTAAGGCATTAACATTGATTTTTGCTTTAGATAAGCGCGATTAATTGCTGTGGTGGCATCATCAAATGCAAACGGATTCTTCGGATTGCTGCCCCAGCCATCCATATTTAATTGAATTGGTGTAAAAGCTTTCCATTGATAGTCTCTAGTGTTAATGATTGCATTTTTACCACCAAATATACCGTCCATATCTGAAGCTGCATTAGGTTGCCCAGACAGACCCTCACCGATATAGGTTGGAATTTGGAAGCGAATATATTCCCATTCTCCACCGGTTTCATCACCAGTCCAAACTGCGGCTGTGTTCTGGGTGCCAGCCCAGCCATCAACTGTCACAATAAATGGGCGCAAGCTGTCGCCTTTAATTTTTTTGATCATTTTGGCGGCTGTTTGCGTACCGTTAAGACCAAAGGAATAGCCATTGCCGACCCAAGCTACGTCCGTCTTAAGAGCGGTCACTCCAGCAGCAATTTCTTGCTCAAAATCACGGTCATCTGGCTTAGGGTTAGCCGGATCTGCGGGAGAAAGGTTTTGTTGAGTCCATAAACCGACCTGAATTCCCTTGGAATTAGCGTATTTAATAAAGTCATGCAAGTTCGCAATATTTCCCTTTAAAGTATCCGTTTGACCATACCCTGCACCGTAACCATCGTTTGGCAAAAACCAACCAATTGGCATGTCGTGATCTAAATATTGGTCAAGCATTGCACGCGCACTGAACTGATAACTCGTGCCGCCATGCTCACCATTTAGCGTTTCACGAATTGCTTTATCCTTGTATTCTGCTGGCAACTCCTTTGGTTGATACTCTTTATAGTATTTTCCATCAGGATATTTGATTGCACCGTTGGTATCAGGAGTAACTTCAACCCAATAATCACGATTATAAGCATTTAAATGGGCCTCATAAAAACCATAGATTGGCGTCAAGGCAGGCAAGCCGGTTAATTCTTGATAGTCATGGATTAAATCATACGGTGAATCATCGAAAAAGTAGATTGCGTCAAAACGGTTTTCATCGTGCGTTGTCGTTACTAAACCGTCAGCTGCACTATCAAAGTCATATCGTCCCGGCTTAAAGGTATAACGTAAAACGCCGTAACCATTCGAGGACCAGTAAAATGGGTTAGGTGATGCTACACCTTGATCAACCCAATTGTTTGTATTTTCGATTTTAATATTGTCACCAGTTAGATTAAAACGGCCATTTTGCGTACCACCACCAAAATAATGACTGCCGGCAGGATCCTTTAAAGTCTGTGTACTTGACTTATCCGTAATTTCGATTGGCTTAGCCTCTTGTAAAATTGTGCGCTTCCCCTTAGTCACACTCATAGTGCCAGCTGCTTGATCAAAATTAATCTCGATTGCACCGGTCGAAAGCTTCCAGCCCTTACTACTTTTAGTTGCAGTTGTTTTTTTCAAACCCTTTTTACCGTAAGCATCCTGACCCTTGGCCAGCATTTTAGCGTTCAAATCCGCTTCTGATTGCTCGGGCTCATCATATTTTTTAGTTGGGTCAAGATAATAGCGGAACATCTTGGGGCTTAAAACATATAGTCTGGCAACTCGGCCATTTGCATAAGTAACCTCAAAATAATTTTCTTTTTTAACTATATTGATAATTGATTGCTGCATTACTTCATTTCCTTTACTTGTTTCTCGCGGCTGCTCAGTATCTGGTACGGAATTTTGCTCAGAGCCATTTTCTTCTATTGCCTGCTTATCAGCTGGGGATTGTGAATTACTACTTTCACTAATGTTTTCTATAGCAGCAGCCGATACATTTTCCGTCTTTACACCGCAATATAAGGCACTAGCACCAATAAAACCCGTAGTGATTATGACAGACGCTGCGCCCGCATTAAACCGCCTAATAGACCAACGATTAATACATTTACTAACTTTCTTTTGTTTACCTAATCGATTATTTTTACCTAGCATATGCTATCTCCTTGATAAAAATTAAAATTACTAGATTTTTGGAAAGCGTTTTATTATATAATTATATAATAGGTATAGATTTTATGACATACTTTAACGAAAAATATTAACTTTTATTTATTGATTATAAAAAATAATATATTACATATTTACTATGTGGATGGAATGAAATCATGAAATTTATTTATACTTTGCGCTATATGCTTGATCCTCGTACCAATACAGCAGAAAAAGACCAGCAATTATTAGACTTTGTAAAAAAGGGACAGATTGATGATGTTGCTTTTTTCATTAATGGTGAAGAGCTCAATCATAGCCATTTGACTAAAAGAGAAACTCAGGTTTGGCTTAATGCAATTAAGCCGCTGCAGGCAAAATTAGCTGCAATTGGTGTTACTACCAGCTTAAATCCTTGGACAACAATCATGCATTCAGATCGCGGCTATCATGTTAATCCGCAAATTGGCTTTAACACGTTTGTTGATCTTAATGGCCAAAAGGCTAACGATATGGCCTGTCCGGCTGATCCAACATGGCGAAAATACCTAACAGAGATATACGCGCAATATGCAAGTATTCATCCTAAACGATTATGGTTAGAAGATGATTTTCGTCATTATAATCACACACCACTTGGGTTAATGTGCTTTTGTGACTACCACATGCACCTTTATGAGAAAAAGCTTGGCCGAAAAGAAACTAGAAGTGAATTCGTTAAAAAAATGCTGCAGCCAGGTCCACCGACCTTGGAACGGAAAATCTATCTTGATCAAGCACGAACTGAAATGATCGAAACAGAACACTTACTCGAACAAGCTGTTCACCAAGTAAGCCCAGAAACAGACTTAGCGCAGATGACATCTTATCCTGATTGGCATGCATTAGAAGGACGTGATTGGAATAACCTGTTTTTGGCACAAGCCGGAAAGGACCATCCCCAAATTGCCCGTCCCCACTTACCAGCCTATAATGAAATTGCGCCAAATCAGTATGGGCGTTTTTTCGAAGAGTACACGAGAATTACAGCTGCTTTTTTAGGAGAAAAAGCTGAAC
Source organism: Lactobacillus sp. B4015 (assembly GCF_026536055.1). Classification (NCBI taxonomy): domain Bacteria; kingdom Bacillati; phylum Bacillota; class Bacilli; order Lactobacillales; family Lactobacillaceae; genus Lactobacillus; species Lactobacillus sp. B4015. The sequence continues at coordinate 55,342 of NZ_JAFNOY010000009.1, read as the reverse complement.
TTTATCCTGAACTTGAAAATTACATGTATTCACCCATGGTAAAATCAACGACTTTTAGTCAGTTTCAAATAATTACGGCTGCTTTAATCGGTAGCCAGGGAATTTTACTAAACCTATTTGATATGATGGGTAATGGGATTAACCAAAGCTGGCATTACGCAGAAATGCTGGCTGAAACCAAGCCTTTTGTTAACCAATTATTGCAAAACAGACTACCAATTGAACACTTGCGTGGTATTAAGGTCCTGGTCGACCAGGATTCTTGCTATAACTTACAAACTAAGCGTGGCTTGGATGTAACGGAATTATTACCGCATGAAAAAAATTGGGCCAGTTTACTAGGTGCCATGGGATTTGCTACAACAATTTTGCCAGTCAGTGCTGACACTAAACTACAAAAGCAAATTATCGCTATTGCCGGCCAGCTACTTAGAAATTTTAATAATCAGCAAATTACGCAACTTCTGCAGGACAATGTTGTCTTGTTGGATGGTGAAAGCATTCAAGTATTGCTGGACCGCGGCTTAGAAAACTTACTTCATATTCAAAAAGCAGTTTGGCATAAGTGCCGTACTGGCTACCAGTCCTTTGAGCAAGCAGATGGAAAGAAAGTTGATGGTGTCATTAATCCCCGCATTACGATGCTGCAACATACCGGTAATTACCTACAACTTACCTACGATCCAGAAAGTAACGTTAATATTTGGTCCTCTGCCTATAATTCAGTTGATGAGCGCTTAGGCAATTTTATGGCCGTAATCGATAATCATTTACTTGTTTTGCCAGTTGACCAAGATCCACGTCACGGCTGGGAAGCACAATTTTCTACTTATAAGCAAGGGTTACTGCAACAAATGCTTACTAGCATCACATCCATTGATTACCTAGAACAGATGCCTAATGTAAAATTATTGCTGCAAGCTGATGGTAAAATTGCCTGGCTAGCTAATTTTTCGTCTGATTCATACCGGGAAATTAACTGGCACACTGGTAAAAAGCTACTTCATAATCAGGCCACTTTAATTAGAAAAAATGGTTCGACAGTAACGCGCAAGCAAATCAATCTTCGGCAAACGGGAAGTTCCGTAACTATTAACGAAGAACTTAAACCGTTTGAGTTAATTCAACTTATCTTTTCAAAATAAAAAATAGGATTAGCCCCTAGGCTAATCCTATTTTATTTGGTTAATCATACATAATAAAAAGCCTAACTCTGATAATTCATCGAATTAGGCTTTTTTACTTTGGTAATTTTATTTATTCATTTTAGCCAACATTTCGGTAACATCGACCATCCCTGCTTTCCCGGCAGTGATATAGTCAGATTCTACCCCGTTCATTTGACTATTTAGCCATTCAATTACAAGTGGAAGATTCATTCCTGAAATCAAATGAATTTTTTGTCCACCCATAATCATTCTACTAACAACATTTGCAGGAGTTCCACCCATCAAATCAGCGAAAACAGTAATATCAGCAATATCCATTCCTGCTATTTCATTCTCAAATTTCTGCTTGAAATCCTCTGGTCCTTCGGATGGGAGTAAACAAACTGTATGTACATGTTCTTGTTCGCCCATTATTAATTCGGCACTGGCTTTTACGCCTTCTGCCATTTTTCCGTGACTAATTAGTATTAATTCTTTTTCAGCCATATAAGTTCTTTCTCTTACTATCGTTTCATGACATTACTGCGTTAAAGCGGCTTGCTAGACTTTAGCAATAATTCCAGCACCGCCTAAGATAATGCACAGAACTAAAACAATTAAAATTGCCTTAGTCGAAGTCATACCTTTCTTACCTAATAACCAGTAGACAAAGCCAACCACTGCAGCTGGGAGCAGTTTTGGAATAATCATATCAAGATTATTTTGAATATTCATTGAAACCTTACCGATTTGTGGTGTCCAAGCAAATTTAATGTTAACCATAGTTGCTACTAATGCACCAACCATGAAGACACCCATAACCGTAGCTGAATCAGTTAATGCGTTTAACCGATCCCGCATATCAGTTACCAATGAAACACCTTTATCATAGGCAAAATGTAATTGTTTCCAACGGAAAACACAGATTAACAAGCAGGCTGCAACCCATATAATAACACCAATTGGGTTTCCTTCATGAGCCATCGAAGCGGCCAAAGCACCAAAAATAGTTGGAATTAGTGAAGCAAAGATTGAGTCACCAATAGCGGCAAATGAACCCATCAACCCAACTTTCATACTCTCAACAGTATCTTTACCGGCAATTCCCTCATTTTCCTCAACCGCAAGGTCGATACCAGTAATAATAGTATTGAAGAAGTTTGAAGTGTTGAAGAATTGCATATGAGTCTTCATCATTTCTCTTAATTCTGGGGTATCGTCACCATAGATTTTTCTTAATTGCGGCAAAATCGTGTACAGATAACCACTGTTCTGCATTCGTTCATAGTTCCAGCCTAACTGGTAACCGAATAATGATCTCCGGTTAATCTGATTAAAGTCCGCATCAGTTAATTTATATTTAGGTTTAGAGTTCGTCATCAGTGATCTCTCCTTCATCATTATTAACACTTGAACTTACTTCTTCATTGCCTGCACTTTCAGCGCTCTTTGCTGGTGCAGGTCTGCTAATCGAGATGTTCTTGTAATGTAAGATTGCAAAAGCTAAGCCCAACATTGCAATTGCTAACATTGGTAACCCATTGAAGATGGAAGTAAAGCCTTTATTAACAGCAGCAAGACCAGTACCTAAAGTCTGCAGACCAGTAAATAGGACTGAGAATAAGGTAGTAATAGTAAAACCAAGAATTAAGTAAGCCACATGTTTCTTAACTGGTAAGTAGCGAAGCAAAATCGCAAAACCGACTGCTGGAAGCGTAGCACCTGCAACAGTTAAACCTTGACCTAGCCATAAGAACTCGCCATTTAAAGCATTGGCAATGCTTTGAACTAATCCTTGACCAAAGGCTAAGGCAATAAAAACGGGAATCGCACGAGATAATGACCACGGAATTGCACCATAAAGGACATTTCTTTCAACGGCTTTATAGTTAATCTTATCTTGATCAATTAAGTGATCGATTCTGTGAGAGAAGTAAGTATTAGCAAATCTTGCTAATACGTCCAGCTCTACCATGATTGCTGCTACAGGAACAGCAATTGAAGAAATAGCTGTTTGGGGAGTCATGCCCTTAACAGTTGTTGAAAAGGCAGTTGCTAGGACCGTACCAGTAGTTGCATCAATTCTTGAAGCACCACCAAAGGTACCAACACCTAAAACCATTAACTGCATTGAAGCACCGATAAATAATCCAGTAGGTAAATCACCCATAATCAGACCAGCAATTAAGCCGGCACCAACAGGAGTATTTAAAGATGAATAGATTTGCAATTCGTCAAGAATTTCTAAGCCTGCATACAAAGTAAGCAGTAATATTTGCCACCAAGCTATCATTTTTTTCCTCCTACTTTATCTTCTCGTCAATCAGTTTCATAACATTGGTTGCATCAACACTTGGATTCACCTGTGCGATTATCTCAACACCCTGATTGGCAATTTGGTTAAAAATCTTAACATCATCTGGCGTGACATTTACCTGCTTAGTCAGTTCTGTCGTATTTTCTTTGCGTGACATATTCCCTAGATTGAGCGAGTTAAATTTAACACCAGCATTAAGCAGTTGTAAAAAGTTTTCTGGCTCTTTTGAAACTAAAAATAGTCTCTGCTTGCCATAACGATTTTTTAATAAATGATCAGCAGCAATTTTTGTTGGTAGAACACTTAGTCTCGTCGTCATTGGCGTTGCCATTCTAAGACCACTTTTCTGGATATCATCCTTAGCCGCTTTTTCATCTAAAACAATAATTCGTTCCACTTGCAGCTTCGGTGTCCAAAGATTAGCAACTTGACCATGAACCAAGCGTTCATCAACTCTTGCACCCACAATATTCATATATCTTCCTCCATATCTTCAAGGAAATCAAAACATTTTTAAAACGCTTTCACAATTACATGGTAAGGTACCAACCAATTTTTGTCAACCTGTACTTTTAAATTAATAATAATAACTTTATTGTTATGTTATACAAGCTTTTATTATATAAACAAAGTAATGGCGCTAAAACTTATGAATAGTGACGCCTTTAACGACCCGGTTAACGGTTCCGGTAGGCGATGGTGTATCTGGTTTGTTATTTACTTTAATTGAAGTTAATAATGCAATGGTCTGACCAAACATGACATCTGGTAAAGCTAAATATGCATCTGGCAAGAGTTTCTTTTCCGCAAAAGTAAATGTTTGACCAGCAAAGTCTTGACCATCTTTTTCTTGGCCAACTGCCATTACCAGTGGCACGATTTGATCATCCCTAATTTCATTGAGAATATCTAAATCATATTGTCTGGTGTACGAATTATTGGAAACAAAATCGAAAACAATCGTCTTTTTATCCAAAAACGACTTAGGACCGTGACGTAAACCCATCGATGTGTCAAATAATGCAGCAACTTCGCCAGCAGTTAATTCTAAAATCTTTAACCGGGTTTCTTCAGCAAGTCCACCTAAACAGCCACTACCGATATAGGTAATTCTGTTAAAATCTGTCTTGACAAGCTTTGCAATCTCGTCTTCTCTAGCAATCACGCTCTTGCCCATTACAGCAATTTGCTTAATAATCTGTTCTTTTTCTTTATCACCAAGGGTATCAAAGACTAATAATGCTGCTAAAGTCATACATGAAAATGATCCCGTCATGGCAAAGCCTTGGTCAAGTGATCTTTCCGGCATTAATAAAACTAGCCCCGTTTGATCGCCTTGTAAGTCTTGAGCTAAATGACCTTCAGGAGCACAAGTAATGGCAATTTGGTATAAATTTTTTACCAGCTTTTTGGCTAATTCAACTGTCGCAACCGACTCTGGCGAATTACCACTACGGGCAAAGGAAACTAAAATGGTAGGCGTTTCCGGCTCAAGGTAATCTTCTGGAGTAGACACGATTTTAGTAGTATCAATTGCCGTAAAATCATATTTGCTGCGATCACCATGTTTTTGTAAATAAGGCATAATTGTGTTACCAACGTACGCACTGGTTCCTGCACCTGTAAAAATTACCCGTACCTTACCACATTCAGCGTTAACTTTGGCAAGAAAATCCTTAATTTTGGCTTTATTACATTGGTAAATTGACCAAGTTTGTTGCCATAATTCAGGCTGTTGCTGAATTTCACGGGTAGTAATCTTGGCACCCATCTTTTCAAGTTCTGCATCTGTCTTTGTAAACATTTTTTCTCCTTATTTTGCTAAATCGTTATATTGTCTTGACCGATATATAAACTTATCTCCACGCGCTAAAGAAATAGTGAACTCAATCGGAATATTTTTATCATTAATTGTTTTTCGGTAAATTTTTAAACTAGGCGATCCAACTTTTTCAGCTAGGTATTTACTCTCTAACTCATTTAAACTGACGGCTTGGACATCTTCAAATGCTATCACGGACAACTGATTATATTTTTCTTTTAGCACTCCATAAAGCATTTTATTTTTCAAATCTACTATTTTCAATTTAGGAAATAGTTTTTCTGGTAAATAAGTCGTACTAAGCATTCGTGGATGGCCATTGGCAAGACGCAAGCGAATTAGCTTATATGCCTGTTCTTTTTCAGCCAGATTAAGCTGCTCAGCTATTTTTTTTGACGGAGTCACTAATTCTAAGCTTCGATTCTGCGTAGTTGCTTTTTGACCTTCTCGTGTAACTTCTTCAGAAAAAGAGTAAATTCCACCAATATTCGGTCGATCTAAATAAATGCTCGAGACAAATGTTCCTTTACCATGAAGTCGGTAAATTAGTCCTCGCTCTTCTAAGTTTTGCAGTGCTAATCGAATAGTATTGCGACTGACACGATATTTAACCAATAATTGCCGTTCACTTGGTAGCTTCTCATTGGGTCTCATCTTTTTGATTAACTTTTCTAAGTCGAGAATAACCCGCTGATAAAGTGGCTTTTGCATTAACATCTCCTCCTTTTTAACTGGTTGATACCACTTCGAGTGTAGCAAAGAAAGCGGTTAAATACAATTTGTTTTTAAAAATAAAACTATTTTCCTTAAAAGTTCTAATTTATTACTCTTACTAAGTTTGGACAGATTAGCCAACTAAATAAACACACAATCAATTATGGGTGCGATTAAATTTCTTGCTCTTTTCTCTATCAATCTTTATTTAAGTAAAATTTTTTGCTTTTACAAACTTATTTAGACCAATTACAAAATAAACTTTATTTCTAATTAAGACTTTTCCACCATAAATTAAAATTTTCTCTTTCTTACTTAATATTTTTTTACTTATTTTATTTCCCTGCCTATTATAAATATACGCATTATGTTTTAATTTCTTAAATGTGCCATCAATATTGCTAGCAACAATATACTTGTTTGGACTTAACCTATAAAATTTGCGTCGATGCACTAAAACCTTTCCGTAAGTTAGAACTTTAGTTCCAGCTTTTACATAACTTGATAAGATTTTTTGTCCTTTTTTATCATATAAATATGCATTATGCATAACTCTTTTTAGCTTACTTTGCCACTTCTTAGACTTGCTATTAGTATTATTTTCTCTGTTCTCTGAATATTTTACATTCGAAGTATCTTTAGTTATTTCGTTAACAGCTGAGTTATTTTCTTGGATTTTACCAAAAATATCCTGGTACGTTGCGGCTTTAACTTTTTCAACTTGATTAGATGAATTATAAATTCCGTTGCTAATTAAACTTACTTTCCCTAGTTTTGTACTCTGATTATCTAAACTCCAAACAGCTATCGAAATTAAATTATGTCCCTGTTCATTTAGCAAGCCAGCTGGTAGATAAAAGTCTTTTTGCGGTCCTGCATTATTTATATATTGGCCATATAGCCAACCATTAATATAAATATATGCCCGATATTTAGCCCCATTTGTACCAAAAGTATCATCAGAAATTTCAAGTGAAATTGGTACATCGTAATTTTCTGGCATGTTTAAGTCAAAAGACGTATTATACCAACCTACACCAGCAGATTTTCTGCTATCAGGCAAAGTAACTTTTTCCCATTTTGAATCATCAAAACCAGGTAAATACCAACCATGTCTTTCTCCGTATAGCCCACCAAGGTTGTATGAACCTCGTGATGAATCAAGAACTTGTTCTCCACCTATATTGCCCTGCAATTTCCAAGTAATTTCAGTATCTGTACCATCTTTTCTTTGCAAATTTGCACTTATAAGACCCCGGGCAGTTTTATGTGAGTCTTTATTATTCCCATCTTCATCATGCCCCATATTAGCAACTAAGACAGAAACAACATTATCTTGGTTTTTTCTTAACCAGGCAGGATCTATGCCAAAATCCTGTTCTTTGCTTTCTTCCTTTTCCAAGTCACAACTTCCCAAGAAATGTCCATTCAACCATGCTGAATACGCACCATAGTTACCAGTAATACCGTTTAGTTTTAAATTACTTTCATGACCATTAGATGTAAAATGACCGCGATACCAGACATTACCATGATGGAACCCGTAATCATCAGCAAATAAAACTTTTTTACCAGTAAACTTAGTTATACTGTTGGAAGATTCCTTATCAGCAACTTGCCAGGTAGAATCATCAAAATTGAGGTTGGATTCTGGATTTGCATCATGATACTGCCAATCTTTTAATTCTGGTAATTTGATTTTTGCTTTATCTACGCCTGGAATATTTGTATTAAACCAGCCGGCATCTTCTTTCATCGTTAGCTTTTGACTATTCCATCGAATTTCATTAATGTCTGCTGGACAATATACTGCGAGATTCGTGTTTGAATTCGTATCACCACTTAAACTTAACGTTTTCCCTTGAACTTCGGCTTTGCGAAGTAAATACGGACCATTCACTAGAATTGTTCCAACAGAAGTCTTTTGCTGCCATAAATTGTTCATTTGCTCATATGAGCCCATGATTAATCTTAAGGAACCACCTTTTGACTTTATTTGAACATTAGCTAAACCATCATACTGATTAGTTAAAGTTAAAGTTTTTTTGGCTTCATCCCACTTTTTATTTACTTTACCAGTTTCAACACTTACTTCTGGCTCTGTGTCATATTTCAAAACCGTTTGATTAGGATCATTCTTATCTGAATAAACAACCAAGGTATCTTCATTATCATTTGAAAACTGCGTAAAAATCTCATTGGTAGAATATACAAGATGCTGCTTGCCAAAATTATAATTCGCAGTAATTACTTTTGAAGTTTGACCATTTATCCGAACAGAAACTTTAGTATTAACCTCATCGGTTTTGATTGGTAAGCTATACGTATCATCACCTGTTGAATTAGTTTTATTATGTCGAACGAAATAGAACTTGGTTTTATTATCTGGATTTTCCCTTTCAATAATGTAAAAAACATTATTAGTTGAAACTTGCTCTGATATTCTATCTGTTTTTGCTATCGGCTTGACACTTTGCAACATTAAACCAATCTTTTTTTGTTGGGCTGTTTTATCGTCAAGCTGTCTTTGTTCATTGATTGCAGCACCATAATCATAAGAAGTATAACCTCCGGGGAAAGGCAAATATCCCCAAGAAGTACCGCCATATGTCATGTATGAACTTATTATTGTACCTCCTTCTCCTATAATGTGCTTATTAATAATGTTTTCAGAAGAAGTACCGCGTTGATTTCGCCAGTAATCATAACCCCTGCCAGCCCAAGGATCGAACCAGCCATTACCGAGTTCTGCTAAAAATATTGGTGACTTCGCTCCCCAACCTTTTGTATGAGGATCTTCAAACGTATTTGGTAATGCTCCGATGTTACCAATACCGGGATATCTGTCAAAAGCATACATATCTGGTGCACCCTTGCCATTTGCCCAGGTCCCTTGCGGACCACTTTTATCATTATGGAAAGTCGGAACATCGATTCCGTCTGCTTTTACTTTACTTTTTAGATCTTCCATGTACTGAGAATCACGGTGCCATCCAGTATATTCATTTTCAATCTGATACAGAATTACACTACCACCATTGGTAATTTGATGTTTGGCAATAATTGGATCAATATGATCTAACCATTCTTTATAACTTTTAGTATAATCCGCATCTGATGAACGTGCGCGGCCTTTTTGAGTTAAAAGCCAATCTGGAAAACCACCAGCATCTGTTTCCGCATTAATATAAGGTCCTGGTCTAGCAATTACATATATGCCAACTTCCTCGGCAATTGTTAAAAGTTTGTCTACATCTCTAACTCCAGAAAAGTCATAGACCCCTTCTTTAGGTGAATGGTAACCCCAATTAAAATAAATTGTGACAGCGTTGAAGCCTTCAGCCTTCATCTTTTGCATAACATCACGCCATAATGAAGGACTAGGTAAACGCCAATATTCAAATTCGCCAGAATAGATTGGGGTTCTGACACCATCTATCATTAAAGAATAACGATCAAAGGTGACTTTAGCTTTTTGACCTATTGGAGGCAATTCAGATTCTGCAGCCAACAAATTTCGTGTTGGTATTAAGTTAAAAAGGCAGAGAATAAACAGTATTGCTAAAAAGTTTGAAATCTTATAATGCTTTTTCATTATTTATTTTCTCCTATTTAAAATAACTAGTTATCTTAAATTAAACTAATTATGCCATTAGATTTTTTGAATCTAATGGCATAATTTAATACTCTTTTATTTCTTCAATTTTTTACCTTGCCAATTATAATATTTTTGGCTAAGGCGATTTCGGGGATTATCATAAACAACGATTCGGTATAATGCATAAATTGTGCCAACCATGGCCACTATTGTAGTTAACCAGTTTTTGCAGATCAGCTGTAAAAAATTTATTGCAATAACGAATATTGCCCATAATAAAATGCCGTTTCTTCGTGCCTGTTCTTTTGCTGACACCTTTACTTTTTTCAATTTAATCACCTTGAGCAAAAATAACTATTTTTAACCTAAGCTTTTTTAGCTGCTGCAGCATATTCTGCATTTCTCTTCTTCATTTGCTTAGCGTACCAGATGAATAAGAGCAGATAAACGGCTAAAGCAATTAAGGCATAAACGATGAACATTCCCTGTTGTTTCCAAGCATTACCGACAAGATAAGCTAAGAATTTTTCTACTGGGCCTTCCATCGTGGTATCTGAAACTAGAGTATGAGCCGGAATAGCTGCACCAACAGAGTGCGCCATATTAGTGACAAATGGACCAACCATTGTTCCTGCCCAAAGGAAAATTGGTAATTCAATTGTTCCGATAATAATCATCCGAATAATTTTTCCTCTAGTAACTACTAGCAAAGCTGGGGTAACACCCATTGCAATGATACCGCCAAGTGGCATTAACCGATTACCAGGTAAGACCATTGCTTCAAGCATCATAATTGGAGCTAAGACGTTAGCTGCTGCCCAAATCTCTGAACGTCCTGCTAAAAATGGCCAGTCGAGACCAATATTAAAGGTCCGACCAGAAAACTTCTTGGTAGCAAAATCGGCAATTCCTTGTGATAAGGGCTCAACTGACGCAATAAACCAAGAACCAATAACTGAGAACAGTTCAATACAAGAGCCGCCAATAAATGATAGTGTGAACATATCTTTCCAACCCTGTTCGGTAGCAAAATTGTTGCCGGCAAGCAAAGAAACAAAGATACCTAAGTAGACACCGATTGCAAATCGACTACCCCAAAAGCCGATTTTTTCATTTAACTTAGTTGAGTCAAAGTCAAATTTATCAAGCCAAGGTAGGCATTTATCAAAAAACTTATCAAAGAGCATAATGATCGGGTTCATCATGTAGTTCATGTGCGTAGTCGTCATTGGGTTGCCTTCAGGCGCATCCAAGAGGTCGTTAAACGTTGGCTTCATTAAATCTGAATTGATGATTTTCATCGTACCAATAAATAAAACCAAAATAGTTGATAGCCAAAGCGGCGCACCGACATAGACACAAAACAAACCAACAAAGGCTAGGTGCCAGACATCAAAAATATCAACATCTAAAGTGTTAGTTTTATTCAAGAGTAATAAAACAACATTTAAAATAATTAAAACTAATAGATAAAACAGTGTATAAGGTGAGCCCCAAGTAATTGTAGCTAACGGTGCCCAGCCCATATCCTGCATATCCATATGAATTCCCGTATGCTTGACGAATTGCAACATTGGCTTTTGAAAAGCCGTCGTCAGCATATTCATAATATTGCCAATTGCTGTAATCGCAATCGCTAATTTTAGACCACCTTCGAGCGCTTTAGTAAACTTTACCCGAAATAGCACTGCAATCAGTGTTAAAACGATTAGCATGATTGTTGCCGCCCCCATGTCAATTAGGGGTTTAAAAAGAGAATTAGCGAAATTAATTATCCCATTCATTTTTTTCTCCTTTCAAAAAAAGAGTTACTTAGCGTTAACGTCCTTTACAACTTTTTCGACTTCATCATAGACTGGCTTAGCCATCGCAGGGATTCGGTACAAGATTGCACCAGCTTCAATAAGCGGTACTTTTGGCTTAAATGAAAGATCGGTTTTGGCAATTGTCAAATAGCCATCATAATTGGAAAGCAAGTCTTCGTTGACATCTTTCACCATATAAGCATCAACTTTAACGTTGTAGCCTCTTTTTTTCATTTCTTCTTCGACCGCATCCTTGATTTGATGGGACGAATTAACTCCTGCACCACATGCAGCAATAAATTTAACTTCTCTACTCATCAGAAAAACCCTCCTATTATTTAAAATGCTCACTTAGAAACCGGTAAATCTTATCGGGTTCAGTCAGCTTAAATAACTCTTGTAAATTGGCAACAGGTGTTAATCGCAGAAAGTCCATAATTTTCGCCAAAATGTTTGCTTGTCCAGCTGGATCATTATTTAAAATTAAAAATAAAAATTTCACGAGCAATTCCTGATCAGGATCAATCATATTTTTGAATGGTACTGCAGTCATTAGGGAAACTGGAACAATCAAACGAGTATTGACAAATTCACCTTCAGTATGTGGAACTGCAATATTAGGTAAATTTTTATTAACAGGCGAAAGATCAATTCCAGTTGGATACTTTTCTTCTCGCTTAATGATTTCAGGTAAAAATTGCTTTTTAACCAGTTTTTCTGCACTAAGCTGGTTGGCAACTTCATGAAAAATATCGGTCACACTAGTTGAATTACTGACAAAAACAGCATTCGGTAAAAACAAGCTATTCTCACTCACAGCATTAACTCCTTTTGCATTCATGGCAAGCTTTCCTTTTTGTTTATTTATGTTTGAATTTGTTCACTTGCCTATTGCTATTATAGGTAAATATAATTGGAAATGCAAACGCTTTTTTAGAAAAAATAATTATGCTGGGAGTATTAAAAAAGTCATGACAATTGCCGTCATGACTTTTAGTGTGCGATTAATATTTTCTTTTATTATTAACAATTATTTCCACTTAATCGTGGTAAACACCCTCAGCCCACTTTTTATTTTCTTCATCAAAAAAGTGAACATTATCTTTTTGGTCTGGATTTGGTTTAGCAATAGCCGCGATTTTACTAATCAATTGCTTATTTTCTTTGCTTGGCTCATAAGCAGTAGTAAGAAATGAATCGACAATATCAAAAATAAAGTCGCGTCCTAACACTATTCCGCCAAAGCCAAGAATATTAGCATTTAATTCGCGCCGAGCGTACTGCGCTTGTGTAACATCACCAACCATCGCAGCCCTGATGCCTTCATTTTTATCAGCAGCTGTTGAAATACCAATTCCTGTTCCGCAAAGAACAATACCAAAATCAGCCCGGCCAGAAGAAACATCCTCGGCCACCCTTTTGCCGTAAATTGGATAATGCGTCCTTGTATTATCATGGGTTCCTTCATCAATTACCTGGTAGCCTTCCGCCTTTAAGTGATCAGAGATTGCCATTTTAACTGTAGTAACAATATGGTCGTTCCCTAGAGCGATTACTTTTTGCTTATCAATTTTAGGATCAACATATTCTGGTTGAGGTCGATCATTATCTAACATTTGCCTATCCCTCCTAAATCATTTTTTCTAGCATATCGAGCCGAACTTGGTGACGACCACCAGCATAGTCTGTATCAAGGTAATGTTGAACAATTGAGTAAGCTAATTGCTCACCAACTATCCCGCTACCAAGTGCAATTGCCTTTGCTCCATTGTGCATTGCCGTCATATGAGCGGTACGCTCCTCGTTAACATTTGCGGTAACCATGCCCTTAACTTTATTAGAAGCCATGGCAGAACCGACCCCATACTCGTCAAACATAATTGCCTTTTTAATACCATTATCAAGTACTTCATGCGTAACTTTTAAGCTCGAATCAACAAAGTCCTCTGTAGGCTTTCCCGTCACATCCAAAACTTCATAGTCATGACTTTCAAGATACTTTTTAACCTTTTCTTTTAAAACAAAGCCGCCTTTATCGCTGCCAATGACCACCTTCATCGCTAAGTCTCCTTTCCCTAACAACTACTTATAAATAGTTGTAAATTGACTGTAATGTTTTTCCAACTCAGGCTCAATTCCATGGTTAGTAATCAGACCGTCGACCTTGCGCAAATCATAAAATTCATGAAAATCACTGTGGTCAAGCTTAGTATAATCAGCTACCACAAATTTTATTTGTGAACGATCCAGCCCGACTTCTTCGGTTTGGCCCTCTTCTAAGTTAGCTGTTGTCAAAGAAGCATCCTTAATGCCATTAACTCCTACAAAGCCAACAGAAAATGACATCGTCTCCAGTTCACTATTAGCCAAAGCCCCCAGAAAGGCACCACTAATTCGGCGATAAGAACCGCCAACCATAATTAAGTCATAGTCATTTAGATTATTTTTGGCTGCTTCAAAAACAGGTAGTGAATTGGTAACAATTCGCAAATGCTTGATCTTTAAATTAGCAACCATCAATTCCAAAGTTGTCCCTGGTCCTACATAAATAGAATCATTTTCATGAATTAAATTACAGGCACGCTTTGCAACTTCAATTTTTTCCTTAATATGGATTTCGCGCTTTTGCTGGTAGCTCTTCTCAATTCTACTTTGGTCTGTTAACTGCTGAGCTCCGCCATGAACTCGCAAAATCTTATTTGCCTTATGCAATTCATTGAGGTCACGTCTAATTGTCATGTCAGAAACTCTTAGCGCTTGTGCTAGTTCGTCAACTGTAACAAATTTTTGTGTGTTAACTATTTGTAAGATATTTTTTAGTCTTTCACTTTTTAGCATTGATTACCTACTTTTTAAACTAGATTATGCAACTAACTTAGTTCACCTTTAGTATAAATGTTCTTTTTTGTTTGTCAATGTTTGAATATGTTTGATAAGTGAATTAAGAGTAATTAGCTGCAAGTTATTTCTTCTTCCTAAATCTATTCTAGATCATGTTGTTCAAAAATTTATTAAATCAGTTTCTTCTTTACAAATAAACAGCAAAATTAAGGTTTAATCAACTATTTCTTTTTTAACCAAAATAAAGTCTACAGCAGACCATAAACTTCATTCCGATATTAGTTTTAACAATAGATATTGATAAAATCTTTCTTTAGGTTATTAAGCTTTTTTTCTGATTTAGTAGTTTATACTAGTAGTAATAAGTTGTAACGATATAAAAAGGAAAAACATGCCACGAAAATCACGCTTTAGCTTACGAACTAAATCTGTTTTACTAGTTTTTTTAACAACAGTTATTTTTGTTATTACTGCTGGCAGCATCGCTTCATACCACGTCAAACAGAATCAAAAGCAAATAATCAAAGAGGAAATCGCTGGGGTTGCTAGAATTGCTGCCCAGGATACAACCGTTAAGGAAACCCTAAAAAAGCATCCCCAGCCCACCAAAAATAATTCATTGCAAAAATATGCCAATCAAATTACACAAGCATCTCGGGTTGATTTCGTTGTAATTCTAGACCGGAATTTAATGCGCTACTCCCACCCTGATACTAGTCGGATCGGCAAAAGATTTAGTTCTCCGCAAGATGCTAAAAAGTCAAGCACTGGTAAAAGCCATTATTCACATCGCAAAGGTATTTTAGGAACGGGTTACCGCATCTTTGTTCCTGTTTTCAAGAACAAACAGCAAGTTGGCATTGTCTGCGTTGGCCTAACCGATAGCTCAATTAACCGGGCAATTTTATCTGCTCAAAAAGCGGTTATTCTTGGATCATTATTTGCTTTATGTGCTGGCATAGTTTTGGCACTTTTTTTAGCGCAAAGGATTAAAAAATCTCTTTTTAATATGGAACCAGATGAAATTGCTACCAAGCTGACGGAACTACACGCTATTATTGATAGTATTGATGAAATCTTAATTGCCGTTAATGAACAAAATATCGTAATTACAACCAATTATTTAGCTAAAAAAACATTTCCAGCAGTTAAAGTGGGTACTGTACTAGATTCCAATTTAGCTAAACTGATTTTTAATCATAATCATTCACAAAATAAGACCAATGTTCCGCTCTTAATTAACGCTAAAGAATACATTGTATCCACTAGTAGGCTTGTTTATCATGACAAAACTTACGGCCAAATTGCTCTACTGCAAGATCAATCCAAATACCAAAAACTGTCTGAACAATTAGCTGGAAGTGAGCAATACATTCAAGCACTCAGAGCGCAATCGCATGAATTTCGCAATAAATTACAGGCAATTTACGGTATGATTGAATTAAAGCAATATGATAATGTTACTAATTTTATTGGCAAAGTTAACGCCAATTACCAGCAAGAGTTTGGCCAGCTAAACCAGCAGATTGAATCACCAGCTTTAGTCGGGTTTTTAACCGGTAAAATTAATCAAGCTAAAGAGCAAAAAGTGACTTTGACACTTACTCCTGATTCCTATCTGCCACAAGCAATTGTTTCAGACCAATTAAATCTTGATCTGATCAAGATATTGGGCAATTTAATCGACAATGCCTTAGTTGCCATTGATACCAGTGGTACCATTAAACTCGAACTTAATTATGATTCCGAGAGTACAACCCTGATTATCGAAGTGACCGATAACGGTAGTGGTATTGCGCCTGCTGTCCGTGAACAACTTTTTAAGCAAAAATATTCGACTAAAGGTAAAGATCATGGCTACGGCTTAATGCTGGTTAAGCAGATTGTCGATAATCATCACGGCTATATTGACATTACACCTTGTGACCCACATGGTAGCAATTTCTATCTTGAATTACCGATTAACAGCGAGGAGTAAAAATGTTACAGATTCTCATTGTGGAAGATGACCCAATGGTCAGTTCAATTAATAAACAGTACCTAATGAAAATAATTCCGCCTGCAAAAATGAAGCTTTTTCAAGTAGATAGGGCTGACAAGGCATTAGCACTTGCGCAAAATTTACAGCTTGATTTGGTCTTACTCGATATTTATTTACCCAAAATTTCAGGTACTGAACTTCTTCATTTATTTATTGAGCACAATCTTCATCCGAATGTAATCATGTTATCAGCTGCTAAAGATAGTCAAAGCGTTAACCAGGCGTTAAACTATGGTGTACTCGATTACTTGGTAAAACCATTTTCTTTTGAGCGATTCCATAAGGCAATTGAGCATTTTCTAAAATATAATAAGGTATTAAACCAGGATCGACAATTATCGCAAAATGAACTCGATCAGGTTTTCATTACGCAAGATTTTGCTGGAGAAAAAGAAATGACTTCCTTACCCAAAGGACTATCAAATTTTTCTCTTAACAAAATAAAAGCGGTCATTGCAGAAACACCCGATTATTTTTCTAATCAGGAGATTGCCCGAAAGTCTAAACTCTCGCGGATTACTACGAAAAAGTATTTAGACTATTTAGTAAAAACTAATGAATTAACAATCAAAACACATTACCTAAAAGTAGGTCGACCAATTAAACTTTATAAAGCTAATAAATAAAAGCGAACTATCAGCTGATAGCTCGCTTTTTTGTGTATTAACTTAATCTAACTTAACATCATTATCGGTCTTGCCGGTCTCCAAAACTTGGTGGAAGTTTTCATAGCTGACTGCAATCATATCGGTTAAAGCTGGACTGGTGTAAGAACCAATATGTGGAGTTAGTAGAACCTTAGGATATAAATCAACTAACTGCTTAGTCAGTTCATTAGTGATATTGCCTTTAAAATCATGTCCCAGCACTTCAACTTCGCCTGGTAAAACATCACTAGCAAAACCAGCGATTTGATTTTGCGTGATTGCCTTAATAATAGCAGGATAATCAGCAAGTTGTGTTCTCGCCGTATTAACCAAAACAGCAGTTGGTTTCATTTTCTTTAAAAAGTCCGCATTGATTAAACGATCATTTTGACCTGGGAAATACGGCACGTGGATTGAAACAATATCTGATTTTGCCAGCAATTCATCCTGCTCAACAAATTCAACATATTGTTTAGCAAAGTCGCTTGGATAAGGATCATAGCCCAAAACCTTGGTTCCCATTCCGCTATACATCTGCGCTTCAGTCGCACCAATTCGACCTGTTCCGATAATTCCCACAGTACTTGAATGAACTTCCCCAGAAAAAGTGGCGGTCGAAACACTAAAGTTTCCTTGCCTTGTCATATCGGTTGCCAAAGCGGTATGTCTAAAGAGCATCATTCCTAGGGTCATTGCCAATTCGGCTACGGCGTATGGTGAATATGCTGGAACGCGAGCAACTTTCATTTCATATTTGGCTGCGGTCTTAAGATCAATATGGTTAAAACCAACTGTTCTAGTAAAGACGTATTTAATGCCCCACTCATTTAATTTGGCTAAGTTTTGTGCGTCTGCCTTACAATTTGAACGTAACAAAACAGCATCTGCGCCTTTAGCAGTTTCAATATTATCGTGAGTTAACAATTCAGATTCCAATTGCACATCATAATGATATTTATTTAATTTCTTGAAGTAATCTACTTCATTTTCACGTACGCCATAAGCAACAATTTTAAACATAAAAACCTCCTAATTAATGAAATAATCCGCTTTGACTAAGAACACCGAGAAAGGCGATCCAAAATGGCATTGCCACTACCGCTAAAATTGTCGATACAAAGGATGCATTGGATGATAAGACCGCTTCACGATCAAAGCTAATCGCATAAGACGAAGCAACGGCAGCGGTTGGCGTAGCCATCATAATAATGATTGTACCTAAGGCAACATAGCTAATCGGTAAGATGTTAGTCACATTTAAGATGACCAATATTACCAAGTTAAGCAGTGGTACCAAGACAACCTTATTAAAACTGTAGTACCAAGAAGTCTTGTTTTCCGCAGCTTTTTTAAATGAAGTCGAACCTAAGGTAGCACCGATTGATAGCCAAGCAAGTGGTGATGCTAGGTTAGCCAGATATTGCAGTGGTTTGTACAGCCAAATTGCAGTCTGATCAATTCGGTAAAAGGCAACCTTAATTATTGGTGCACCAGGATTAATTACGCCATTAACAGCTTGTCTTACAGCTACCTGTGGCATGTAATTTTGTACAAGCCACATAATCAGTCCCAAAAAAGTAGCAATTACGACCGGATTGACAAACATTTTTTTGATATTGCTTGCCTTCATTTTTAAGCCAGACATCTTAATATAGGCATAAGAATATAAAAAGATCCGGTAGCCAATATTAAAAATCGAGCTATACATTATGCCCTTGGTGCCAAAAACCGCACCAACAATTGGAATCCCAAAAAAGGTTGTCGAACCAAAAGTGGTTAAAATTGCTAGAACATCTCGTTTATCTTTAGGATACTTGGCGTAAGAAATTGGGGTTACCAAAATCAAAATAATATAAATTGCAATTCCCCAAATTAACACATTCATCCCTTGCGAAAAAGTTTCGCCATTAATCGGTTGCATAAATGAATTGAATGCCAAAGCCGGAAGCGCAACTGTTAAAACAATCTTAGATAAAAGCTTACCATACTTTTCTGTAAAGATATTACGCTTACGTAAATAAAAGCCCAATAAAATAATAAAAATTGTTGACGTTATTGAGCTAACTATCGCAGCATTGGAAAATGTCACTTGAATTGCTTTCGCAATATTCATCTTTCTCCTCCTACTTAATTACATATTTCACAATATATTTTAGTTTTAACCTAAATTTTTGATAATAATAGTAAATTAATGTAACCTTTTGTAACTTATGTAAGCGAAATCAAGTGAATATAAATGAGAGATTTTACCAGTAAAGTGACTTGCATTTGTCGGAAAATTCAAGCTAATAGAATATGTGAATAAAAAGACAAAGCCAAAGCATCCTATTTTAATCTTCATAAAATAGGATGCTTCTTAACATTATTTTTGTATGAGCTATTTAAAATTCATCAAAGCCGTCTTCTTCTTGCTCTGCTACATGGCTTACCTTCTTATGAACTTGCGATTGCTCAAAAAAGACATACATAATTGCTGCCATTACTACAGCAAAAATCGCTACACCTGTTGTGGTAATTCCACTGTAGGCTACTAGGAAAAAGCCTAAGAAAAAGAAAGCCGCAACTTTTTTATTCATCATCATTTGTGCTAACATTGCAAAACCTAATAATGGTAGTAAT
The DNA here is from genome assembly GCF_026536055.1 of Lactobacillus sp. B4015. Lineage (NCBI taxonomy): Bacteria > Bacillati > Bacillota > Bacilli > Lactobacillales > Lactobacillaceae > Lactobacillus > Lactobacillus sp. B4015. The sequence continues at coordinate 35,790 of NZ_JAFNOY010000009.1, read as the reverse complement.
CCTGCCGCGACATTCATTCCATCCTGTACAAAAGAAGGAATAATATTAAGCACTCTGGCTACAGTTGATGAACCAAAGTAAAATGCCAAGGGAATAAAAACAATACCTGGCCAATCTTGGATATAACCTGCTATTAACATGTTTCTCGTTAACGCATGCGTATTTCCTTTTTCAGCAGCACTATCACATTTATGGATAAAAGCTAACATTAACGGTTGACCCGTTGCCAAACCTAATGCCTGCATAATAGCCGCGATTGGTATACCTAATGTTAATGCTGCTCCAGGTGCTGCATGAGTTTGAATTGCCAAAGATATGCCAATGATTGAACCAGAAACTAAATCTGGAGGATCATAAGCTCCGACTGAGACAGCACCAATCATTGCTAATTCCAAGGTTGCTCCCATAATAATTCCGTCTTGGATATCGCCCAAGACTAAACCAACAAGTGGTCCCAGAATAATTGGGCGTTGTAGATAGCTGGTGCCGAGTAACCATTCAGAATAGCCTAGAAGTCCAACTAAAAATATTAAAAATGTTTTTAAAATCATTATCCTCACACTTATCAAAAACTATCAAAGCCATCTAATTCATCGGTTTGAATAGTATCATCCAAGGTATCATAATTAACAATCCCACTTTTAGCAGCCTGAGTACTTTTAGCAAGATTGTCAGTTACATTATCATTATTTAAAGTTAAAAACTGAATTAAAAATGGTAAATTGATGCCTGCAACTAAGTGCAACCGATTATTTCCGGCCACAAATTCTTGCAAATCGTTATTAACACTGCCCCCAACGATATCGGTACCAAAAATAATATCTTCTTGATCATATTTAGCAATCAAATCTTTAACAACTTTATGAAAATCCTGGCATTCCGAAGTATAGGCACAAATGGCAAAGAAATTCTTCTGCTTTCCTAAAATAAATTCAGTCGACATTTTTAAGCCTTTTGCTAGATATCCATGAGTTGCTATTACAATTTTTGTCATTTTATCCTCCATAAACAAATTTCAGCTCTATTTCAATTATTACCTTGTAACTTGTCTTTAGAATTATTAGCTCACTTCCAATTGCTATCACGCTAGTCTTAAGCTAAGATTAAGTTAATTAATATTGACAAGGAAGAGCTATTAAAATGTTCAATATCATTAATAAAAGTGAACTAATTGCAAAAGATCTTGAGTTTTTGATTTCACAACAAGAATACGTTAAATCTATCCCCTCCGAAAGAAAATTAGCTGTTAAATACAATGTATCACGTAATACGATTAGAGAAGCTTTAGAAATATTACAAAATAAAGGTATCATTTCTTTAGCATCAAATAGTTATCATATAAACAGTCCTAAAGAAGACTATGATTGGCTTGAATTTTTTGGTAAAAAATCTAATCATCGCGTTAAAAACTATTTAATTAAGAATACTGTCACAGAGGCAAACAAGAAAATTGCTCAAAAGTTAAAAGTTCCTTTAGCAACTCCAATTCATTACCTAATTTATAAGCGTACTATTAATGAACAAGAATCTGCTAAGACTCTTTCACTAGATTATATTTATGCGCCAGAGAAATTAGTAGAACATTTACCGTTAAATAAATTATTAGAGCATTCATTTTGGGACTTATTGGTTAAATCTTATCGTGGTACACCTATAAAGGAATATCAAAATCTGTCAATTGAATCAGTTAATTTTGAAGAAGCGAGTCTTTTGGCTATTCCTGTCAGAGCAAAAATTTTGCAACGCACTTCGATTGTTAATCTTAATAACAATTTTATTTATTTTGTTTCAAAGAAAGTTCCAGAAAACGTTTTGTTAATGCAAGTAGATAAGGATAAAAATAATGAGTAATCTTTTTCATGCACCTTTATACATTCAAATTGAAGATTTGCTTGAAAAGAAAATTTTAAGTAAGGAATTCCTCCCCGGAGCAAAAATACCAAGTGAACGTGATCTTGCCCAACAATATGGCGTCAATCGAATGACTGTAAAAAAAGCAATCGATGCTCTCAGGAAAAAAGGTCTTTTGTTTCGCAAACAAGGTAGCGGTACATTTGTTACTGCTAAAAACATTGATAATAGCAACTTATACTTTAATCTGTCGTTTACTGATAAAAACTCAAACTCCGGTATTACTGAACTTTTAACTAAAAATGGAATTAACTTTACTAATGAAGTTGTTGGCACAGGAATTTTAGCTGGAAATTCATTTTTTAATCAGAAATTACAACTTGACGATAATGATTCTGTTTTTGCTCTTCATCGAATTAGAAAGATTAAAGACAAGCCTTTTACCGTTGAATATAATTATCTTCCGGCCAACTTATTTCCTAATGCCGAAAAAATCAATTTTAAAAACGTAAGTTTATATGACTACATGGACTCTGTTGGACATCGACCTATTTATTTTTCTCAATTTATTCAGGTTTTACCTGCTTTGAGTAAAGAAGCTCGCTTATTAAAAGTAAAAAAGGGTAATTTGCTGTACAGCATTATTTATCTTGGTTTTGACGCAGAAAGTAAAGCCGTTGAGTATACCGAAAGCTATCTGGACTCTGACGAGCTCAATCTTCAATTCACTCTCAATGGTATTTTAGGCGAAAAAGAAACTTATTAGTTTAGGCGAAGGAGTAGTATTGATTCTTGTCGATTTCTTGAGGACACTTTAATACTCAAATTGACGGTAATAACGACGGAAATTAAGGTCATGACCAGTGTATTGCTGATACCACGAAGCTAATCTGTCCGTTAAGAGTGAAGTAATAATCATTGGTGAACAAATTTGCCGAAAATCATCATCAATTCCTTCAAAAACATAATCTTTTGTATCAAATACTTCAAAGCTATTGGTATGCTTTGGTAAAAAGCGTTCAACTCTCTCATCTAGAGCTCTGTATTCGTCTTCTCCTTTAATTAAGTAAACTGGCAAAGTATCATCAACTAGTTCCAAGGCACCATGGAAAAAGTCGGCTGAAGTTACTGGCCTAGTTCTGACCCACTGCATTTCTTCTAAGATACACATTGAGAACATACAGGTTTCTCCCCACAACATCCCTGAGCCAACCGTCATTGTTAACGGTGCATTATAATATTTACGTGCTATGGATTTTGCTCTTTCTTCAAATTCCTCTCTAAATCTTAGTAAGTTTGGATACAAATTTTGCATTTGATCTGCCCAACGGTTATAATCCTGATAATAGCCCCAATCCTGGTAGAGTCTCAGTGTCAACATAAAGTACATTAAGTAAGCATTTTCGCATTCGCTAAGAGAGCCATTAATTGATTCTTCAAGAAGTAGTCCCAATGAAGACTCAGGATTTTTAGTGAAGCCATAGACTGAAATACCACGTTGATTGCAATATTTAACAGCATCTAAGATTTCCTTTGTATCCCCAGAATCTGAAGAAGTTAGCACTAGAGACTTATCGGTCAAATAATCAAGATCCTTCTTAACCAGTAGTTCTCCCGCATTTTCTAAATAAACGGGAAAATTCGATAAATGGCGTAAATATTCAGCTACTGGATACCATTCCATCCAAGTACCGCCGATACCTATTAACACAATGTTTTGATAATCATTTTTAGCTAATTTATCTGCCAGATTTTCAATATTCTTTCTTTGAGAATATACATCACGACCATTTTGTAAATACTTTTCAACATCGAAATTCTTTAATATTGTCATTTTTTACCTCTCTTAATTTTTGACTTAAGCTCCTAAAACTTTAAAGTATGTTGCTGCAATGCTTACAATTAGAATAATTAACATAATCAGCAACGGATTGAGCTTCTTTTTTAGCATCCAATAAGTTATGCCAAATAATGCCAGTGTTGCTATGCCAGGGAAAATTCCATCAAGAAGCGATTGAACGGTTGAAGCACTTTTACCAATACCGATTTTTGTGATGAACTTTACACTGACCATTTCTTTAGTCATTGCGCCCACCACCATCATGCCGATCATGGACGCGTATTTAGTAATTTTGTCCATTACGCCCGAGTTTTCCACGTTATTAATAACGTTAGAGCCCAAACTATATCCTAAAAATGTACCGTAGTACCGAATAAGATAATGGGGAATATTGAATACTAGGAAAAACAATATTGGTCCTAAAATACTGCCTTTTAGTGCCAAAGTAGTACCAATTCCAGTTGCTAACACTCTAAGAGTTCCCCAGAAAAATGAGTCACCTATCCCTGACAGTGGCCCCATCAATGCTAACTTAACCGCTGAAATTGAACTTTCATCAAAATCTTCATTTGTCGCATTAGCTTCTTCCATTGCAGCGGATATGCCTAACGGCAATGTAACAATGTAGGGCGTCATGTTATACAATTCCAAATTACGTTTTAAAGCATGCGTAAATCTTTTCTTCTCGGGATAAAGCTTTTGTAAAATTGGCATTAATGCCCAAGTAAAGCCAACGTTACCCATTCTTTCGTAATTCCATGAATGCTCATACGGTATGCTTCGCCAAAATAACTTGACTAAATCTGACTTATTAATCTTTTTGTTGTAAGTTGGTTTTAAATTAAAATTCATCGAATCCGTCACCTTCCTGTTCTGTTGTCTTTTTTTCTTCATCTTTATTTTGGGTGTCATGTTCAAAGAAAACATACATAATGGCAGCCATAACTACTGCAAATATTGCTACTCCAGTAGTAGAAATGCCACTGTATGCCACTAAGAAAAATCCGAGAAAGAAAAACGCTGCTACCTTCTTATTCATCATCATTTGTGCCAACATCGCAAAGCCAAGCAATGGTAATAATCCTGCAGCGACATTCATTCCCTCTTGCACAAAAGGTGGAATAATATTTAATAATTTAGCTACCGTAGCTGCCCCAAAATAAAATGCTAAAGGGTTAAAAATTATGCCAGGCCAATTCTGGGCCCAACCAGCCAAAAGCATATTTCTAGTGATTGCATGAGTATTGCCTTCATCAGCGTTATGATCAATTCGATGAATCAACATTAGCATTACCGGTTGCCCAACCGCAGTATTTAAGGCTAGCATTACTGTTGCAATAGGAATTCCTAATGTTAGAGCAGCTGCTGCATTTGCATGGGACTCAATTGCAAGGGAAATTCCTAAAACGGTTCCCGCAATTAAATCAGGAGGATTATAGGCACCAACAGAAACTGCACCGATCATCGCTAACTCCAGTGTTGCGCCCATAATAATTCCGTCTTGCAAATCTCCTAGCACTAATCCCACAAGCGGACCTAAAATAATAGGTCTTTGAAGATAGCTAGTTCCAAGAAGCCATTCTGAATAACCTAAGAAATTAATCAAAAAGATTAATATTGTTTTTAAGAGCAAGGTATTATGCCTCCTTTAAAAACTTTTTGGCATCAATCTTAGTTTCATTAGGTACCATTTGGACAAACAAATCAATTCCAAGATTAGATAAATCTTGCAAGATTGCTACATCCTTTTGATCTAAAAATATGCTTTTTGAGACCTGCTTTTTATCTTCTGCGAACGGCATATTACCTAGATTTAACGCTTTAACGCCAATTGCCTTAACAAGCTTTGCCGCAATTGGTAAAGTTTCACAAATAATAAACAAATGATATTTGTCTGTTATCCCACTTTGTATTTGCTCAATAGCTTCGTCAGTAGATTTAATAACAACTTTTGTTCCCTGTGGTTTGGCCAGGCGCAATGCCTTCATTCTTAAAGGATCATTCTTGACAGTGTCACTTACTAGCAATAATGCATCTGCTCCTATTGCTTGTGTCCAAGAAAATGCAACTTGTCCATGTAACAACCGATAATCAACACGAACCATCTTAATCATTTTGATACCTCCTAATTTGTTTTATTATGATTCTCAAGCTGCCATTTTTGCTTAATTTCAATCAATTCTTGGTCATAATTGGCAGTTTTGATAGCGATTTTCTTATCAAATCGGTCGAAATATGAATGAGGCGGCCAAGTATTTAACTCATCAGCCATTTTAGCTGCAACTAACTGAATAACTGGTAAGGAATAATACAAACTTAGAATCCAATTATTAACGGCGCCCGTTTTGACAACACGCCTATCTTGTTCAATTTGACTTGAACTGGTTATTAAAAATACGTTTGGTGTGACCTCTTTTAAAGCAGTGAATACTTCATGAAAGCGTACGTGCTTTTTTTGAACCATATCATCAATTAAAAAAACAGTGTAATTAGGCGTCAGCTGTATATCTGGTCCATGAAGAAATTCTTCAAGTTCATAGTACATAGCCGGTCGCTTTAATGTTTCTTGAAATTTCAAGGCTCCTTCTTTGGCTACACCTAAGTTCGGTCCGTTACCACAGAAAAAAGTTGGATTATTCATCGCTAACGCAAAATGATTCTGTTTCAAAAATTCTTCAGTAGTTTTCAATAATCCAGGCTGATCCTCAATTACTTTTAGCAGTTGTTCACCAAAAGCAGATTTTCGACTCTCCGATAAAGTACTAATGTTATTGGCAAAAAGTAAAAAGTATTCAACCAAGGTCTGGACACCCATAGTGACATAATCGACATACTCATTACCTACACCGTAATCAAAAATATTTGTTGAATAATCAGCCATTGGGCTATGAATATTTCCTGTGAGAGAAACAAATGAAATTTTTCTTTGCAGTAAATATTTCTGACAACTAATAATATTGGTCGACGAGCCACTTTGTGAAACTATTATCACAAATGTATTTGACCATAAAGCACAATTACACTCTTCAACATGCTCCGGAGTGTATAAATAAACCGGAAGACGGGATAACTCTTGTAAAGCATCTTTAACCATCAACAAAGAATTGTACGATGAGCCAGAAGCAATTAAAGTAAAACTTTGATAATTTTCATTTTTAAAAATCCGGGTAATTGGACCAACTAATTCATTTCTATTGTCAAAGTTTTCCTTTAGCTTTGTCGCTGAATATCGGACATAGTCTTGCATTTTCATCTAAGCACCTCCAATTGGTTTCTTATATATACCACTTGTTAATTTAACTATACCATTTAAAAGATGTTTTGCAAGCGGTTTCTTAAAAGAAATAAATTATCATTTTAGATTAAAGTGACAAAATCTAAGCATAATAGGAATTACAAGGATAAAAAAAGTAGATAACTTTTGGTTCAAAGTTATCTACTACTATGTGATAAATATTTATTACTGACTATGAAAGTGCGGTTATTGTTGGGTTGGCCAAATGTTATTTAACCCGGAAACTGAATTTACGTAAAAATCATCTGGTTGAAGCCCGGTTATTTGACAAAATTTTTCAGTTAAACGCGGAAGACTTAAACGAGACCATACCCGTAAATTGGTTTGGTCATTCACCTTAATCCACTACCCCAATTTATTAAGTTCAGGATAGTCTTGAAGATCGAGTTTTCGCCCATTTTTTAATGAAAATATATATGCAGTATTCCAAAAAAGAAAATTTCCGTTAAAAAAAGAATGGAACGATGATTGCTTTTCTTCATGATAATTCTTAAGCAATTTATTCATTTTAAGTCCTCCTAGCTTTTTGAAGTTTAACAGATTGATGATATTTTTATCTTGGTCAGTTTACTTTATGTTGCTATCATAGCACCATTTGAGTCAATTAGATAGCTCTAGCTATTTTGGCAGATTGTTATTGAATAAATATACGCTAGTCCTAGGTTTAAGTAATAATAAATATCATTTTTTACTTAATTTAATCATCAATGTAATCTGAAACTAAATAAGGCGCATCACACATGATGCGCCCTATTAGCTTAGTTATTATACTTCTTATCGCTAATGATTTTTCCATTACCGATTGATCTGATTTTTTGTGAAGAATCATCGTCATCACCATTTTGGTGGAAGACGCAACCAGAATAAAGCATTACTTGTTTATGCTCATAATCATCATGCTCAAAAGTATAAGTTATCTTATAGACAACATTACTACTATTATCTGGCGCAGGCGAAATGGAAACAATGCTACAATCCATATCATAAGAAATTATCTCGTCATTATCATTAAAGTTACCGATCTGCTCATGCAGTTCTTGGTAACCCTTATTCTCCGCGCCACCAACAAATGCATCTTCATCTGGATCTTCAAAGTTGTCTTCCAAGATACTTTCGGCATCATCCTCGCTGATTAAGCCAGGCCATTCAGGCTTAACGACATTGCTACTACTATCATCGTCATCATCAAAGCCTAAATCATCATAATCAATTACCTTTGATCTGATCGCCTTGCCATCAACTTTCATCATGACATAAATCTTCATGTCATCCGTAGCAGGATATTCTTTAAATACTTTTTCACCGCTCTTATCTAGCGTACCAACCTTTTTCTCGTTAATATAAACATCCGCACCAGGAGAGCTTTTAACCGTAAAATTGACGGTCTTGATATTCATATTAATTGCACTATTTGAAAAAATATTGGCGCTTTTATCAGCAGTTAACTTATGACCAGCAGCAGTTGACTTAACTACAATATGGTATTTTCCAGGAAAAAGCGGCTGTACCTGTTTATAATAACTTTCACCACTACCATTAACCCCGCCAATTTTTTCATCATTAACATAAATCGTCGAATTGGCATGATTGGTCTTAATATGCGGCGTAAAAGTCTTAAATTTTAACGTATATTTAGGGAAAAGCAGTAAATACCGTCCTGACTGTACTAACGAAACGTCTTCATAAGTATCACCATATTTAAAAGCTTCTGCCATCTTATCGGCATCGCTACTATGATCAAAATAATAATTTTGCGTTGGCTTCAAAGCCGCATTAGTGACATGCACACTAGGATTATCCGAAGTAACATAATCTGCTAAGTTTTCCCGCGGATTTTTTAAATACGCAGTAATCTGATCAACTTGATTTTTCCGTTGATAATGATTTGATCCCCAAGCATAAAAAGCAATGAAAGCAACGACTAAAACGCCCACAATGCTCAAGATTACCTTAGTTTTCTTTTTCATCGGCTGGCGCGGTTTATTCACAGTCTGTACTTGATTTTGCGAATTATTGTTAGCGGCTTGCCGGTGAGTCTGATCCGTTCGGTATTCTTGCCGGCTTTGCTTATTATTAGATAGCTTTGCACCACAGTTGGAACAAAACTCCTCGTTTTCGTTAACTCGTCGTCCACAATTTGGACAAAATTCATTTTTATTCATCTTTACACCATCTACATTGAACCATTAAAACCTGAAATAATTTGATTAAAAACTGACCGTAAAACGGAATTATAAATAAGCGAGTTCATTATCAAACTACAAACAAAAATAATGCCAAAAGCAAGCAAAGCGCCATATGCTTTGTCCCGTCGAGCACCATCATTTGCTAGTAAGGCAACTTCTTGACCAATAAAGAATAAAACAAATAATAGTAAAACTAAAAATAAAGTAAATCTGATACTGTTAAGTCCTAAAACCATTAATAAAAAGAAAATGACCGTCAAAATCAAATTTAGGTTACTAGCATGAATCCCGCGGTTGACAAAATCTAGTAGATGAACTTGCTCATCATAAATAAATTTATAGGCCGCAAAGTGACTAGCAATCACAATCACTTGGAAAATCAGGACGATTAAAAATACCCGAAAGACAATGCTGAAAGAAATATCAAAATTGCCCCAACCTCTGGTATCGACCCCGAAATGATTGACTAAGCCAATTGCACCGGTAATAACTGACTTGGCAAAGAAATATAATCCAGTAACAAATAAAACATCTTCAATTAAAATTGTTAACCAGCCGTACCAGCTTTGAACAGTTAAATTACTGTCTGCGGGATGTTTCCATGATTCAACCAGCCATTCCCAATAATTTTGCAAATAACTACCAGAATTAACATGCTGTTGATTAACTTCAGCCACAACTGGTGCAGTTTTTTCAGTTGCAGTATTAGCCTGCTCTGGCTCTTTTTCTAACGTAATTGAACGTAAATCACTACCGCATTTAGTACAAAAATTAACCCCATTTTCCATTAGGGCACCACAATTAGGGCACTTTTTCATTACTTGCTCCTTACATTTATAACAACATTATATGTCTATTAACTACTTTCATCAGCTCCCAAAATCTGGAATAGCAGTACTGGATAGTAAAACACATTCTTCCCACTTTATCTTTTACCCAAATAACTAAACTATATATAAAAAAAGCTAAAAAAGCAGAACACTAATTCATTGTAAAATTATCTATTTTTACTGTCAAATTGTAGTTTTAGACTATAATGAACTGTTTCATAGTTGGTACTTTTTCAAACTGTAGTAAACTAGAGATTAAAAATGAACAAATGAGGTTTAAAAATGAAAATTGTGAATTTGGATAGTTATGCCTTAAACCCCGGTGACCTTGATTGGACACCCCTTAAGCAGTTGGGTGAATGTACCATTTATGATCGAACACCAGTCGATGATGATGCCGAGATTTTGCACAGAATCGGTGATGCTGAAATAGTGTTAACTAATAAAACGCCATTAAATCGAAGTGTTATCACCAAAGCACCTAATCTTAAATACATTGGTGTAACCGCTACCGGGTACAATGTGATTGATACTGCAGCTGCACGGGCAGCTAACATCCCCGTCACTAACATCCCAACTTACGGCACGGACGCAGTAGCACAGTTCACTTTCGCCCTTTTACTTGAAATTACTAGCCAAGTTGGTTTGCACAATAAACTGGTTCACGAGGGCCGCTGGAGCAGCAATCCTGATTTTACTTTCTGGGCAAAACCATTAATCGAACTGCAAGGTAAAACAATGGGACTAATTGGCTTTGGTAGCATCGCACAAAAAGTCGCCGAAATTGCTCATGCCTTTTCAATGAAGGTCATTTTTTATAATCATCGGCCAAAAACAAATCTTCCAAACTACGTAAAACAAGTTAGTCTGGATAAATTATATCAACAAGCCGACATTATTAGTCTTCACGTGCCACAAGCACCTGAAACAACCGAAATGATTGACCGAGAAGCAATTACCAAGATGAAGGATGGCGTTCTATTACTTAATACAGCACGCGGGGGCTTAATTAACGAGCAAGATGTTGCCGACGCTTTGAATAATGGCAAAATTGGGGCAGCTGGTGTTGATGTTGCCACCAAGGAGCCAATTCCTACTAACAGTCCGTTATTAACGGCAAAGAACTGCTACATCACACCCCATATTGCTTGGGCACCGCGCGAAACACGTGATCGGCTATTAGGAATCGCCATTGATAACCTGAAGGCCTTTTTAGCAGGCAAAGAGCTTAATGTAGTTAATTAAACTGGTAAAGTACTTAATTACTACTACATGAAAAAGGCATAGTCCTATTTTGGACTATGTCTTTTATCTTGATTTTTAACAGTTAAACTAAACGAGCTAATTTGTTTCATATCCATCTTCATGTTAGCTGGTTTAATCAAAATATTATATGCACCATATGTAGGGCTACTTGGATTGACATCAATATTTGCCCCAATTTGATAACCCTTAAAGTCATCATAATGCTTCTTAGTTTCCGTTAACTGCAGTAGCCTGTTCACTATAATAAACTTTTTCTGGTAATTTCGGCAGTTCTGCCTTTGGTGGAATCAAATAAACCAGCGTTTTACCATAATTTGTTTTCACTGCGTTAGCAGCCATATTTTTATCTTTGTTAGTTTTCAGTAACACGTAGACGCCGATTTTATAACTAGCAAAATCAGTGAACTGCTTGTTTTGTTTGGTAAGCTCTTTTAATACATATTAGCCAAATGAATTATCGAATTTAAATAGTATTATTATCCTTTTTGCGCGACACAACAAATTTATCAATTAAGAAATAAAGTCCGACCAACAATCCGGCCTGAATAATACCAACAATATAAAATATCAAGCTAAGAGCTGGTACCTTAATAAAGTAGAGTACAATTAACGGACCAGCAATAATCACTAAAGCAGTGGGCAATAAATATTTATTAACTAGTTTCAAATAATCTTTTTCTTGACACTCAATTAAGGCTAACAACGAAAGCAAAATTAAACTGATCCATAACATTTTTCGGCCTTTCTGGCTTTTAACCGTAACATTTAATAAAACAAACAGCCATTTTAGAAATAAACTGGTTGTTATAAAACAAAGTGACCCTAAAAATCTTTACTAATAGCTTTCTGTATTTTTGTAATCGGTTTCATTATAGCATATTTTCTATACAATTTTAATTGAAACAACAAAAATAGTTAAATAAAAAATATCTTTATAATACATTTTCACTTTTATAACCTATTATCAAAAATGATGTAAATACCTAAACTAGGACAAATTAAATGCTTTTATTATGACTAAATTATCTAAAATCAATATCTTTAATCTTTGGCGAATGACCTGGCTCTGACTATAGATTGGCCTTAAGTTATGGTATTAATAATCTGCTTAATCTCAATAACGCAGCAGCTTAGTTTTTTGAATCTTTCTCATACTGAATATTCGCCTGTATTTTTAAAAATAAGCCTTTATTTTAATATTAGTTCAGCATGAATCTGTTTATTAGGTAGTTCTTAATCTAGATTTAAAAATAGTTACGTATGAATGATTTGGATTCACAGTTACCAGCAAAAATGAATATTATATTCCTTTATCTACTAGGAAAAACAAACAACTACTTGGCCAAAAGAAAACAATGAACATCATAAGATCATAATAAGCGCTTACATTAAAAAACATAAGGCTGAATCTCAAAGAACTTCGTTATGGCTATCACCGGATTATTCTGAGTGCAATTGTATTTAGACGAGCACAAATTGAAGCTTAATACCTTACAATCTTTGTCTTAGTTAACTACAAGCCTAACGCAAGTATCTGACTTTAAATAGCCTTATCTTTTCGTACATATCAGAGCTGGCAGTACCAGCATCCTAATCCTAAATTCTATTCTAGGCTAAACGTTTGCCTAAATTAACAACGACAGCAACTCCGGCTGTTACAGACACAGCTTTTGAAAATGAAGAAGCAGTTTACTATGCTAATCTCCTAAAAAACTTGATGCACAAAGAAAGTCAGTAAGCATCAAAATGTCTGCTTCAGCAAGCCATTTACCTCACTAAAATAGAAGTTTTGGCAATTCAAACGCCCATAATGCCTTTGTCAGCGTTAACTCGCGTTACTATAAATCCGCTAAACCGGTTTTGTCTATCATATCGGTATAAAAGGGGGAGGCATTTTTTTCACAAGCCACTGTATCACGGTATCAGCCAGCTTGAAGCAGTCAGCCACATACAACAACTCTACCGTATGCCGATTATTACGACAGAAGAAAACAATCTTCTCGAGCACAATGTTTTAAGAAGATCACAATCTCAGCTACCCATGAATGCTTAAGATTGCTTACCACCTAAACAGGTTTGACCAAGCTTATAATTACAATACGATTAGTTAACAATTGTACTTTACCTTACTAATTTGCTCAAGTTCTTTAAATAACAGCATAGCAATAAAATTAGACTCTACTTGTGTTGCACTAAAGGAGCTAGTTAAGAAAAAGGAAAGTAAAACAATGGATAATCAACACTGATTTGAGCAAAATTGTAAGATTAATCAGTGATATTACTTGATCTTATATAAAAAGAGGACTAGCACCGATTAAATATCGGAAGTTAGTCCTTAATTAAACTCCTTAAACTGTCCTAATGATAACATCAACGTATAAGCTCACACTTTTTATTGAACTAAGAAAACAGTTTTTTCCAGACTGTTAATATACCGCCTTATGCATTTTACGTTGTTACATGACATTGTCAGTTTACAATAAACAAACTTTATAAACTTAATAATGCCAGTGATATGTACCCGAATTTATGAAAATTCCTGAATTTTTGGCTTGGGCTTCAGGATAGTCTTTTAAGAACTGAGAAGAATTAGGTGGATAGACTGTTGCGGTACATCCTTCAGGAATAGTAAATTCGTATTTGCCATCCTTAAGCTTGATCAAAAATAATCCATTCTCACTTAAAAACTTCATTTTAAAATCATTAACCAGATTTTTAAATTTTGGTGCAATCTTAACTTCTTTAAAACCTGGCTTGACCACATTTAAGCCGACAACCTGTCTGATAAACCAATCAAGTATACAGCCCATTGCATAATGGTTAAATGAAAATGTACCCACTTTATTATCAGGCTGAATTCCGGCCCAGGATTCCCAAATAGTTGTTGCTCCATGATCAACTTCGTATAGCCACGAAGGACACTTATCCTGCAAAAACAGTTTCTTAGCTAAATCGACTTGTTCATTATCAACTAATACATCTAACAAATAGGGTACAGATAAAAATCCAGTATCAAGGCAATCGTTGTTATTATGAATTAGTTGTACTAACCTTTTTAACAATTGTTTTTTCACTTTGTTGTCAGCAACCATCTCAAATGCTAATGCAAGAACATAACATCCCTGATAATCAGAGGTTAATTTGCCTTCTTTGACAAATTTTTCTGTAAAAGCTTTCTTAACTTTATTAGCATACTCAATGTAGTCGTTACCTTCTTCACCCAAAACACTGCTTATTTTAGCAAGAAGTTCAGAAGTGTGTGCTAGAAATGCAGTAGCAACCAAATCTTTGGTTACTTCGGCTGACTTCATTGGATTTGGATTCCTTATCATCATACTGGGAAACATCCAATCACCATAATGAAAGGTCGTATCCCAAATAAAACGGTCATTGCCCTTTTTATCTGCAGCAGCACTTCTTACGCTATAATTGTGCCACCTTTTCATCGCCTGATAGTTTTCTTTCAGAACTTCCTTATGTCCATATCTTTGATACAAAGTCCACGGTATCATTACGATTGCATCGCCCCAACCCGCTGAACTCAAGGTACCCTTAAAATCTAGCGTACTTTGGTAAAAATCTTCAGGGGCAGGAGAATAATCAATAATTTCTCCATCCTTTTGCTGATCAATCCGCACATTCTTTAACCAGCGACGAATCAAACTTTCTGTATCGTAATAAAAAGTAGAGGCAGGAGCAAAGATTTGCATGTCACCAGTCCAACCGACCCGTTCACGTTGTGGGCAGTCAGTTGGAATTGACAACATGTTACCCCGTTCACTCCATTTAATATTTTGGAGTAAACGATTAATTCGTTTATTTGATGTGCTGACTTCACCCGTTCTTTTCATATCACTAAAAATAATAATTGCTGTCAGTTCCTTAATATCTACTTGGTTAAGATTAGTAATTCTTATATATCTAAAACCGTGAAAAGTAAAGTCAGGCTCAAAAGTTGCCAAGTCGCCACTACCAATTATATGGTCTTCTTGATCTTTATTACGACCAATTATATTCTTAAAGAAATGTCCGTTTTGGTCCAAAGCTTCAGAGTGCTCTATTTTAATATCAGCACCTTTTTTAAAATTAGCTGTCAGTCGAATTCTCCCAGCAATAACCTGGCCAAAATCAGCAATCAGCTTATTGCCTTCCTGCCAAATTTTTTTAACCGTTAATGTTTGCATTTTTTTCACTTGGGGACCATATTGTGAAGACAAGCGATGATAATCTGCATCGATTACTCTGGCTTTTTCAGGAAAAGGATCCACATCAGTTAGCTTATTCTTAATGCGAAGATCTTGCTTTTCACCAATGACAATGTCTGAATATTTCCATTTACCCGTGCCCACCGAGAAGGTTTCATCCGTACCAATTTTCACCTTACTATTATCAGTATATTCAATAGTTAAATCAGCAAGTAATGCTAACTGATTTCCATACTGACAACTTGCTCCTGAAACTGCAACTCGACCGGCATACCAGCCATCAGCAACGACTGCAGTGAATACGTTGTGACCTTTAACTAACAACTCTTTTACACTATATGTTTGATATTGTAAGTACTCCTGGTACTGTGTATAATCAGGAGTAAAAATGGCATCGCCAATTTTTTTACCGTTTAAATATGCCTGATACAAACCCTGTGCTGTAATTTCTAATTTTGCAGATTTGACTGGCTTATTTAAATCAAAAGTCTTTTTAAAAACTATCGGAGCATGCAGTCTTTCTTCAACGGGTTTAGGAATAGGTGCTTTTTTACCGCTAAACATATCTGCCAGTGAAAATTTTGGCTCTTCACTGACCTTAGCAAAACCTGAGCTTATCCATTTCCCTATCCATTCACTTTCACTATTCTTGTTCATTTTTCTCCTATCCTTCTTTTACGGAATTTGACATAATCCTTTTGCCTAGATTTGCCAAAATACAAATTAAGCCAATTACAAAGCAGCAAATGCAACCAAATGTAAAGGAACCTTCACCTGCTTTAATATGTAGTAAATTTAATAAAACTGGACTGATAAAGCCACCGATTGAATTCATAAACTGAAAGACCATCATTGAGACAGCAAGTTCATATTTGTGTGAAACAACTGACATATAAAACGGTATTGTCGACATGATCATTGACATCGCAAAACCGGATAAGATGCCGCCAATACAAATTAAAACTAGGCTATTTGCAGTTCTACCCAATAGGAAAGTAATTCCTAAAGTAATAAAGCCGCTAGCAATTATTTTATCCTTAAATATCCTGTTTAAATATTTTAAACTAAAGCCGGCAATAAAGCCGCCAGCTGTACCAACGGCATTAACAATACCAGTTATACTTGTACTTCCTAACTGTTTTTGATCAATAACGATTGACAGGTTAGTTGGATAAATTGTATAAAGAATACCCATTAAAAGGGTTATTAAACCTATTAGCCAAATATACCCATTTAAATTGCCTAAAATTCCAAAGACATTGCTATTGACGCTTTTTTCATTATAGTCTACTTTATCAGTAGGCAAAACGAACAATACTAAAAGAAAAACGAAGATGCCTAGCAGAAAGACCCAATAAGAGTTGACCCAACTTTTAGCTCCCAAAAGTCCGCCACCAAACATCATTAAAATAGATCCTAAACTATTCATAGCAGTATTTTTACCCATCATTTCATTTCTTTCTTCTCCTTCAAAGAAGATCGAAATGAGCATAGGAATTAAGGTGTTAACAAAGCCCAAGCCGAAGCCCAGGATAAAAGCACAGCCTATTAAAACGTCGACACTACCATGAATTACTAAGGGCAGCAGCCCACCAACTGTAGTAATTAATAATCCAATTAACGATAAAGATTTTTTGGAATACTTAACACCTAGAATACCAACTACTATTGTGGCAATTAAGGTTCCTAAAGATGGCACTGTTCCTATCATTTGAATTTTTGCTACGGGAACATTCGGAAAAGATTTTGTCATCGCTCCAAATGCATTGGTAATTACTAAAAAGCTCATTGTTAGTAAGCTCATACTTAAAATGCTTATTTTTAGTTTTGGTTTATTCATAACAAATACCTCTTATCATATAAACGCATTCACTAATAGGCCTATTTATTTTGCAAAATCATATTATCAGTTTACTGTAAGCGTTAACAATATGGTGATATGATAAGAATGTGTGTTTTTATGACATTTGAGGTGTATCATAAATGAAATTAATTGACTCAAAAAAACTACCTAAGATTACAGAAAATAAGTTTTTTCAAATTCCTAATTTAGTCTGTTCGAACAACATTCCTAATTCAGAAAAAATTTTTGTCGTAAGCCATGATTTAAATATTCCGGTACCATTTCATAGACATGACTTTTATGAATTTGTTTTTATTTCTAATGGCATTGCTATCAGCAATATCAATGATCAAGATGTTTATTTGCTTCCTAACTCATTGTTACTTATGAATTTACATAGTTCCCATTCACTCAAAGTAAAAGATCCTAAAGCGATGGTCATTAACATCTGCATTAAACCTGAAATTTTTGCATCGGGTGTTTTTGCTGATTTTCTAGGGCAGAGCAATTATTTATGCGACTTCATTAATAACAAAGGAAATAACAGCTATCTTTACTTTTCTCCTACTCACTTGTCTAGGTATTTGCCAATTATTAACGGAATGTTATCTGAATACGTAAACAATAATTATCACTATAATTATGCAATGCTTGGTTTGTTATTAATCTTCTTTGATCAGTTAAGTCATGAAAATTATTATTCCTACATTGGAATTGATAATCTGTGCTTAAAAGTAATGTCGGCCATCAAAAAAAATGTACAAATTATCACCGTACAGAAATTAGCCAAGCACTTTAATTACAGTCCGGCTTATCTGTCACGTTACATTAAGCAACATACTTCACTGACCATTAAGGAAATAATCATGCAAGAGAAAATGAAACAAGCTAAAAAGTATTTAGCTGAAACTAACTACTCCATTGAGGAAATCTCTAGATTGGTTGGTTATAAAAGTATTAGTTACTTTTATAAAACCTTTAAATTGCAAAATAACGTAACTCCCGACCAATTTCGAAAAACTCTTAACTAAAATACTGCTTATCTTAATTTGGTCCGTACCGTGTCAAGTAGACAGTCGAAATCTATAAAATGAATTGATTAACCAACTTGTTTATTCAAGTTAGTTTTTTCCTTACTTGGATTTTGTCAAACCATTTTGCATAACGTTTATTCGGCACAATTTTATAAGCAATTATACGTTTGAGATCTGTTTTTGCTTCCGCTCTTACTTGTCCAGTTGTCTTACCATTAAATCTTTCCTGAGGATCATGATTGATGTATTAATCTATGATTTTGGCGAATGCTTCTTTCATTTCATTATAAATCTTGGCTTCTGGATACAATACATCAAGCATCTTTTTTATTAGTCCTTGCCAGCCTTGACCATTTAAGTACACTTTAATGCATTTAAGCTTAAATTCTTTAGTGTAACTCTAATTATGTCTATGTATCTCTAAGGCATCTGGTCCCTTTACCTTGAAGGAATCTACTCATTGATTGATAGTTTTTCTGGACATAAAAAATGATCCTACTTTCATAGGTAGCACTTTTAGATATTTGTGTTGTCTACTTAAGTAGGATCATATCAATTAAAGATAAGCAGTATTTCTTAATATTTTACTGAAAACAAGGCATAGGCATTTTTAAACACTTAATATGCCGTATAAAATAGCCAGCTGGCTAAAATAATAGAAAACCCCAAGGTAATCCAAGATACAATTTTCAACGATAAAAATCTAATACTGTATTGCCCGATGTAGCCACCGATAAATAACCCAATAGCCATCAAAATGACCATCGGCCAATTAACTTGTGCCCCATGTATAAAGACAATTAGTGCAACTAAATTACCTATAATATCCTTCATTGCATTAATTGTATAAAAATCATCATCTGATAAATAATTGATGCAAAGTAAATGAAGAACACCAGCTGCTGCGCCAAAATAACCCGAATACGCCCCTCTAAAAACAAACCAATATAGGCAAGAATTATCTTTTCTTTTTTCTTTGATTGGTTATCACTATTTTTTCTACAATTGGCGACCATTAATCCGATTGAAGAAAACAGCACTGAGGAGGGTACAACTTTTTCAAATACTTACCCGGAAAGGCTATTAATAATCATCCTCCGGCACCGGCACTCGTAAGCAAAAATAAACAGTAAAAGCTAAATTTCTTCCAATGTCCCTTCATCTTTTTTACTGAAGCTAAAAGCACACTGGTCTCAGTAAAAATCAATGACGCTGTATTCGTAATATTCGTCATACTGGCTACAGTCGAAACAACGCCAGATATAATTCCCACTAAAATCAAAAAGATAATCAATACGGGCATACTCATTTTTTCCCTTAATCAAAGGAGACCGAAGCGTTTGCCTCGGCCTCCTTTTCTAGAATTAAATTTTCGTATTACTTAATTAGGTAGATATTATGCAAAATTAATTAATCTAAAAATCCTTTTCTCGGGGATACATGGAAATATTCGGCAATTTCTACTAATTGTTTATCAGTAATCTCATCTAGTCTATTTCCTCCTTGTGCTTGAATAGCTGTAAAAATGGTAGCTGCTTTTTCAACCGTTTCAATTAAGCCGAAACACTCATCTGGGGTATCACCTACGGCAAACATCCCATGATGGGGCCACATAACAACTCTAAAACCATTAGCAACTTTTTCAGCAGTGTGCTTGCCAATCACATTTGTACCCGGAGTTTCATAAGGGATAATGCCGATACCTTCCGGCAAAACAGGCATTGATTCAGCCTGCATTTTCCAAATAGTCTTACTGAAGTATTTTTCATTAAGTGGCTGTGTGAATGACATGGCAATTAAGTTAGTAACGTGACAGTGCATTACAACTCTTTGCTTTGAATCAAGCTTTAACCGTGCAATATGGTTCATTAAATGCGTAGGGAATTCACTTGTTGGCAAAGCTCCATCTGTATAACCCCAAACAATTTCACCTTTTTTGCCATCATTACTAATGCGAACTAATCCTAAATCTTGTTCAGTATTTTGAAATACGTTTCTAAAATAACGTCCTGCGCCAGTAACCAAAAAGTATTGCCCAGCTAGTGCGCTGGCATCAAAGCCAAGATCAAATACTCTTTTAACTTCTTTAAGATCAGCGTAATCCTCCATTTCCTCAGGCGTAATACGAATACTCATATTACCTCCGTTACGCTCATCCCAGCCATTATCATAGCTTTGGCGAGTAATATTACACATATCTCTAACAAAAGTTGAATCAATAAATTTAGCCATTATTTAGTCTCCAGTAGAATACTTTCTTAATTAATTTCTCTTAAATTGAACGTTCTTTTCATAATCCTTAAGATCTTTGTACCAGTCCATTCCAATCGGAACATCATTTCTTAAACAAAATTCATCCCATATTGCGCCAAATGGGAATGACTTTAATTCCTCTGTTTCAGCCAAACGAAGAGTAAAGTCGTAATGATCTTCAGCATCTTTTAATTCGTCAATTGGAGCAAGCAAGCCAAGCAACAAAGCTTTTTGAGTTGCGCGGGTACCAATTACCCACGCAGCAACGCGATTTATTGATGCATCGAAGAAGTCCAGGCCAATTATAGTCTTTGATAACAAGTTATCTCTTATCAGAGCACTCATCATCCTAATCGTCCTGTCAGCTAGCGTAGGTACGTGATCACTATCCCAGTGAACCGGACGAGTAATGTGTAAGAACATGCCTTTGCCGAATGCTAAGAATGCTGATAAGTAATCTGAAGGGTCTTCAGATTCATGGAAATGACCAATGTCCATACACCAATCCTTGTTTCTAGTTAAAGCATAGTTGTTGTAGAAGTAGTGTGAACCAACAGTGTAGCTCTCAACACCTGTACCGAACAGCTTACCCTCGTATGACTCTATTGTGTTCTTTTCGTCATATTCTTCTTCATTAATTTGATCTAATGAGTCAATTAAGCGCTCACGCGGAGCTAATCTGCTGATAGGATCATCTTTCATCCCATCCATAATCCAGAAGTTATTGATTGATTGTGAATTCTGTTCTTGACCAAAATAATTTGATATGGCGCGCGAGTTTTTGCCAACTTGAATCCAGTAGTCACGCACACTCTTTTCAGGACTAGCCAAGGTCATATTTTCTTTAACTTTGGGACTTGAGAAGAAGGTTGGGTTAAAGTCAAGGTAAATATCATTTTCTCTTGCCCAATCAACCCAAAACTTAAAGTCTTCTGGACCAACTTCTGAAACATCCTTCTTCTCACCGTTTGTTACTGCATAAATTTGATGCAATTGCAGTCTTTGTTTAGCGGGAATTAACTTAAATGCTTCATTTAAATCTTTGATTAATTCTTCAGGGGTTCTTGCAATACCTGGGTAATTGCCTGAGACACCAATTCCGCCTGATAATGCAGCATCAGGTGTTAAAAAGCCATGAATATCATCACCCTGCCAACAAGGAAGGGAAACTCTAATATTTTGCAGCTTATTTAAAACCGCTTCTGTATCAACGCCAACTTCTGCGTAACGTTCTTTAGCAACTTGATATGCTGCCTCTACTTCTTTTTGACTAACCATTATTTTTCTCCTTTAATTAATCCATATAGAAAACTTCATGCAAATCAAAAGTAACAGGACTTTTACTAAGATTCAGATCCATAAAATAAGTTATATGAAGTACTGCTCTTTTCATTCTTTAGTTTTAAAATTGCTTTATATTTTTCAATTTCATCTTCTATAATAAGCAAGTAAGATTATTGCTTTTTTTGCCGAAATAAATTAGGAATACCTACCATCTTCAAAACTTTCTTTGCAATAGCTTATTTTGCAGACTTCAATGATGCCTTTCATATTCATCAAAATAATTTGGATTCACATGTATCACTTGGCCTAATCTTACCGTCACAACACATCACCTCTTTTAGCTGTATGCAAAAAGTTAACATAGTCGGCAAGTATCCCCTCGTATTTGCCCTTTTCTGGTTCATATTTTTTAATATCAAATGAATCACTAATAATTCTCCGAGCTAAGTAAACATTTAAAATATCATTTCTCGTAATCATTTGCACAACTAGGTTGCCAATCGCCGTAGCTTCGCTTGGACCGGCGTATACAGCAATTCCCGAAATTGTGCTTGTTAATTGATTAAGCAAAGCAACATTTGATCCGCCACCAACTATGTTTAAAGTATCAATCTTGTAGCCAAGAATCTGATTCAGCTTTTCAATTTCACGAGCATAAAACAATGCTAAATTAGCATAAATCGCCATGACAACTTCGCCTGGTGCTTGAGGAACCTTTTGACCAGTTTCGCAACAATACGCTTGAATTTCCTTGATCATATTCTTAGGATTTACAAACCGTTCATCATTAATATTAATAAACTGTTCAAAGGGTTTAACCTCACTGGCCATTTCAGCTAATTCATTGAATGAATACGTATCATTAAGTTCTCGCTTTACGCATTGGATCATCCAAAGCCCCATAATGTTTTTCAAAAATCGATAAGTACCATAAGCCCCCCATTCATTGGTGTAATTTTCTTTGAAGGCTTCTGAACCATTCTCAGGAACATTAAGTTCCGTTCCCAATAATGACCAAGTTCCGGATGAAAGATATGCCCAATGGTGTCCCATTCCTGGAGCACCAACAACAGCTGAAGCTGTATCATGAGTAGCAACAGTAATTACATCTGTATTGGGCAAATCATAATCCGGAAATTTACTCTTATCAAGTTTTTCTAAAGGAGTTCCAGCATCAACCAACTTGGGAAATTGTTCCTGTTTAACATTCACTTCTTTGAGTAAGTGCTTGTCGAACAATCCTTCTCTTAAGCTAAGCATTTGTGTGGTTGAAGCATTTGTAATTTCTAAAACTGCTTTACCTGTTAATACATAACCGATATAATCAGGTATCATCATAATCTTTTCAGTTTTAGCCAGAAGCTCTTTATTTTCCTCAAACAGCTGATAAAGCGTATTGAAACTTAAAAACTGAATTCCGGTTTTTTCATAAATCTGTTCTTTGGATACTTTTGCAGTGAGGTCCCTAATCGCATTGGTAGTTCTTGAATCGCGGTAACTTATTGGATCTTCGAGTTTTTGCCCGTCTTTTCCGACAAGGACATAATCAACTGCCCAAGTATCAATTCCTAAAGAAATATTGTCATACCCAGCTTTTTTGATTTTTTGCAATCCTACTAAAATTTCTTTAATAATATAGTCAATATCCCATCGCTCATGTTTCTTTTTCAAAGTGAACCCATTTTTAAAGCGATGCATCTCTTTGAGTGACATTTTGCCATCTTTGAGTTGACTCAGCATGAGTCGACCACTTGAGGCACCTATGTCAACCGCTACGTAAGTCTTCTTCAATCATATTCACCACGCTTTCAAATCTTACAGTTATATTTATACTTTAATTTGATAGCGTTTACAATGACATTTAAGGAGACATATTGTATCATATTGACAGGTAAATATATTTAGGATATTTAATTAAAAGTGCCTAAGATGCCTTATATAATTCAGCTTTAAATTATTAATTTCTATAGCTTGAAACTTTCGTCTAATAACAATTTGCTAGATAAGTAATAGTAAGGTAGTATCAGTATGAATAAAGAATTATTAAATCAGCTAAAAGAACTAAATTCTGTCGAAAAGATACAATACAATAAACAACTTTTTATAAATGATTTTCACGAAAAAACTTTATTACGAACACCTGATGAGAAATATGTACCAATATTCACAGAAGAATTTTTTAGAGGAAAAAGTATCTATGTTAGCAAACATAATAGATTTGCCGCTTATCCTAAGCATACACATACTTTTTTGGAAATGAATTATATGCTTTCTGGTGCAGCCAAAGAAAATGTCAATGGTCACACAATTTATTTAAAAAATGGCGATATCTTATTACTTGGAGTTGGTACTACCCACTCTATTGCAGCTCTTGGTGAGAATGATATTTTAATAAATATTATTTTTAGAAATAATATTAGCTTTTCTTTAGAAAATTTAAGGTCTATTGGAAAAGCCACGAATGTCCTTTCAGGCTTTATTTTAGCTAATAATTCAGAAGATTTTATGATTTACAGAAAGAAGCATACGGAATCAGCCATTCGATATATTGCCAATTTAATAATTGAAGAATACTACTTCAATCACGAATTTTCCGACAAGTTAATCGACAGTTACTTAAGATCTTTATTAATTTTATTATCACGAAACACGGATATTCACTCTAACAATGTTTTAAAAGAAAATACACCCGATATTATTCTTTATGTTTTGAAAGAAATTTCTCTAAATAGTGCCAATATTTCGTTATCGTCTATCGCTAAAGAAACTAATTACAGTCGTTCATATTTAGGAAGTTTATTTAAAAAAACAGTCGGAAAGTCATTCTCGGACGCCTTAACTGAACAGCGATTATTGGATGCGTATAACCTACTAAATTCAACCAAATTATCAATTTCTGAAATTATCCAAAAAGTTGGGATTTCTAATAAAACATTTTTCTATAAGAAGTTTAAAAGCAAGTTCAATGCTCTACCTAGTGAAATTCGATAAATTTTAAGTAAAAAATATTTCTCTTTTTTATCAGGCTACGACCTAATCTTCTTACTAAGTAAATGTTTATAATGTGTACTATTAAATTTGTATGGTTTAACTTACTTAATTGTTTAAGCACTTTTATTTTTTCTTGACCTTGACGTAACGTCAAAGATTATACTTTGTTTTGCAAGTGAGGGATTTAATCATGTCATATTCAATAAACGACTTAGCCAAGTTAGCAGGTATTTCTACCAGAACATTACGTTACTATGATAAGTGTGGTCTTTTAAAAGCGCGAAGAGATCCAGAAAACAATTATCGTTATTATGAAGAAACCGAAGTTGATCAACTACAAAAGATAATGTTCTTAAAATTGTTTGATTTACCGTTAGCACAAATTAAACAAGTAATGGTAAGCTCACAAAAACAGCAACTCGTGACTCTGCAAAGTCAGCGGCAAAAGCTTGTTAATGAACAAAAGCGGTTGAACGATCTGATTATTTCCTTAGACAAAACACTTGCAGTAATGAAAGGAAAAACTCAAATGAACGATGTAGAAAAATTCACAGCGCTTAAGGCCCAAGCAATTGTTGACAATGAAAAGAAGTACGGCAAAGAAATTCGCTCTAATTATGGTGATGAAACAATCGATGCTAGTAAAGAAAAATTCTGTTCATTTTCAGAAAAAGATTTCAATCATGTAGAAGATATTAAGAAGCAAATACTAATAGAGTTAAAGCCTTTAGTTGGGAACCTGGATGTTACGAAAGCAGCTGCTCAACATCTTTTTAATCTTCATCAAAAATATTTGTTAGCCATGTGGCCAACCGGACAATACTCATCTAAAGCCCATAAGGAGCTGGCAAATATGTATGTAGGGGATGCGCGATTCAAGCGATATTACGAAGAAGGTACTGGTAAAAAAGGCGCCGCCAAAACTTTAAAAGCAATCATTGACTATTACGCTTAAATTTTTATCACTTAGTCAATGTTATTGAGAAAAAAGTAAAAAGACTAAACTATTAAGAAGTTATCTGACACACAGCGATTAAAGCTGTGTGTTTTTATACTAAGTTTGCTCTTAAAACAAAAATCCCATAATTAGAAGTCCTAATTATGGGGTTTATTATCTACAAATTATTTAATACAAATACCACAAACCAGCGATTGATCCGATATCAAAATCCGACTGTTTTAGTCCCGTTATTTCACAAAACTTATTCGCTAATTCGGGCTGGGCCTTTGGTGACCAGACACGCAAATTGGTGCAATCTCCAGGTACGATCCAATATCCCAACTTTTTTAATTCAGGATATTTACTTACATCCAGTGTTAAACCGTTTTTCAACGAAATCAAGTATGTTGAATTAGCAAAATGCCCCCTCTTATTAAACAGTGCCGGTAATTTTTGCTCTACTGTAACTGGTTTTATTTGCCATTTCATCATTCAAGCCCCCTATCTAGCTTGTTAACTCTAACGAAATAACTTTTATGCAGTTACAGTAACACTTTCCCTGATTTGTGTAAACACTTACATTATATTCTAAACTTCTTTGTCGCTCTTCAACTTTGCCAATAAAGTATAGTTAAGTGCACATTCCTGCACACGTAAAAGTGACTAATAACCTTGATATACCAGATTTTATTCTATCCAAAAGTTTTTTCATGGAACACGCTATTTTGCGTGTTCCGTTTGTGTTCTTTACTTTCTTTTAAAAGCGAAGACTATCAGGCACTCGGTATTTTAATTTTCTCAAACTCAGATTTTTTTAATTTATATTAGTTGTGATTTGGCTATCTATTCCCGATTTTCTCTAACGTATCTACATTCACCAAACTAAATTTTGTTTAACATTTTTATGTAATTATCTTTAATAGTCTCAAAGCGGTATAAATGGTTGTACAATTATCATTTTAAAATAAACAGCTCAAACTCTTAATATTTACCCATTTGCTTAATTATCAAAAAAGCGATTAGACTTTAATCTAATCGCTAATATTATGGTCAATAATTAAGCAAATAATTATACCTAGACCATTAGGTCGGTTACCCACACCTGTATACTTTGTATAGGCTTGCAGAAATATTAAAAACTACAATTTGCGTAGATACACTCCTAAAAGTAATTAGAACGCCTTTTACGACCGTAAACCTTAACAACGGTCGGCAAACTATGTTAACCGCTTACAATTAATATTGTAACACCTTTTATAAAAAATTCAATATTCAGACACAATATTATAAGCAATATTTGTAGGCATTTAATCCGTATCTTGTTCATTTTCACTCAAATATTTAGTTCTTATAATCGTTATGGATGTTGTTCTTTTTTAGTAAAATTTCAACATACTAGTCACAATATGAATTATACTATTCAAAAATTTACCAACGACCCCTATAATAATACCCATCTTTGTAATTCTTCTTAATGCTGATTGCCAGAATCGAACTGGCGACCTTTTCTTTACGAGGGAAACGCTCTACCAACTGAGCTAAATCAGCAATTTTTGCAACATTCAAATTATACCAAAACTAAAAAAAACGTGCAATTAAATGTCGGACTTTCTTTAATATTGCCAGACAAAAAACCTATTGCTGTAAACAAGCAATAGGTTTAATTGCCTACTTCCAATCTAAGCATAAGCCCTGTTGATGAAGCAGTTCCGGCAGTTGGTCCCGGTCAGTCGTTTTATTATCTAATTTGGCACCGGTGATTTGTTTGGTAAACGAATCAATTCGTTTGTTGGAATCACGCAAATCATAATAAGTGGTGACAACTTGATCATAGTCGTGCAATTTGTCCACTTTAAAGTCCCGAGGATATTCGTTCTCAAAAGTAGTAAATTCTAGAGGCAAACGCGGTTTTAACTGCGGTTCTTGATCTGGGATACCGACCTGCATCCCCAAAACTGGAAAAGTTAACGGCGGTAAGTCAAGTTCAGCAAGCATTTCAAGGGGATGATCATTAATTGTCCCCAGCGGAACATAACCCAATTCCATGCTTTCGACCGCATTAGCAACATTTTGCCAAGCCAGCAGCGTATCTTCCATTGCCTGGAAAAAAATATCCGTCGTATGAACACGGCCATCGTCCTTATTCAGCTGTTGACGAATTTGCTGGTTTCGGTAAAGGTCAACAATAAAAATAAACAAATCACCTTCAGCGCCAACATATTTTTGACCACAAAGTTCCCTAATCTTTTCCCGCTTAGCTTGATCAGTAATATGCAGTAAACTAGCGTTTTGCATAAACATACTTGTTGCCGTGTGTTGAAAAACTGTGTACAAAGTTGTTAATTGCTCAGAATCTAAACTTTCATTCTTAAATTTTCGGATAGAGCGATGATTAATTTGCTTATTAATTGTTAAATTATGAATCATTTGCCTGCTTCTTTCTATTCATCTTACTAAAAGTGAGTCTATTGCAAATTTTTTTTGCTGTCAATTAACTCATTTAGATAAAAACTGAAATTCGCTCCTATTCTATGCTAAAATCAAGTTAACTACATATATTCAATGGAGGTAATTATGCGCATATTAGTTATTGGTGGTGCTGGCTATATTGGCTCTGTGGCAGTCAGTGAATTGGTTAAGCAAGGCTATGAAGTAGTCGTTCTTGATGCTTTATATACCGGACACAGAAAAGCAGTTAACCCTCAAGCCAAATTTTATCAAGGCGATATTGAAGATAAGTTCTTAGTTAGCCAAATTTTACGTAATGAAAAAATTGACGCAGTAATGCACTTTGCCGCTTACTCTTTAGTCCCTGAATCAGTGAAAAAGCCCCTCAAATACTATGATAATAATGTTGCGGGAATGATTGCCCTGCTTGAGGCAATGAAAGATGCCGAGGTTAAGTATCTAATTTTCTCTTCAAGTGCAGCCACTTATGGTATTCCGGAAAAGTTGCCGATCACTGAAGAATCACCCCTTAACCCAATCAATCCATATGGCGACACTAAAGTAATGATGGAAAAAATCATTCATTGGGCTGATCAGGCTAATGGCATCAAATCAATTGCTTTACGTTACTTTAATGTTGCTGGTGCTGGTAATAACGGCGAAATTGGCGAGGATCATCACCCTGAAACCCATCTGGTACCTAATATTCTGCGCAGCGCCATTTCTGGTGACGGGAAGTTCACTATCTTTGGCAATGACTATAATACTAAAGATGGCACTAATATCCGTGATTACGTTGAGGTTAATGACCTAATCGATGCGCATATCTTGGCCTTAAAGTACTTAATTAAAAACAAGCAATCTGATGTATTTAATATCGGAACCGCTCACGGGTACTCCAATTTAGAGATTTTACAAGCTGCACGCCAAGTTACTGGTATCGATATTCCTTACACAATGGGACCAAGGCGTTCCGGCGATCCTGATAGCCTAGTCGCTGACTCAACTAAGGCAAGAACCGTTTTACACTGGCAGCCTAAGCATGAAACAGCTGAAGATACGATTGCAAGCGCATGGCAATGGCACCAAAAGCATCCAAACGGTTATGAAGATAAATAAAAAAATTCACTGATCAACTAAATTTAGTTTGGTCGTGAATTTTTTATTTACCATCTTATTGTTTAATCATAGTGTATAAATCCATATTGCAAAACTTACCATGATACTTAACTTCATCCTTTAAAAGCGCAACATGCGTAAAATTTAGTCTTTCAGCAATTGCTCTACTGGCAAGGTTGTTGTGGTCCGCTAGAAGCTTGACTTGATGTAATCCGAGTTCGTTAAAAGAAAAAGCAACTAGTCGCTTAACTGCTTCAGTCATGATACCCTTTTTTTGATAAGCTTGAGACAACCAGTAACCGATTTCGGCACTTTCATTCTTCCATTTAATAGTATGTAAATCGACCATCCCAGCTGGCTGTCCATTGACCAAGATGACTAGTGGCAACTTACGGTATTGCGCGAAATCATTACGCATACCCTTAATAAAATCGATCTCATCTTCAACCGCCGACATTTTTGCCGCCCAAGGTAAAAAATGAGCTAGCTCAGCGCGATCATGAGCAATTATGTCATAGAGTTTGTCCGCATATTTTACTTCGGGTAATGCCAATTTAACTTCGTAACCATTAATCTCAAATTCACAGCAAGTAAACATCCAGCATTCCTCCTTAATTATAATTTAATATAGTTTATCATACTACAATAACAAGACATTCGGCCATTTTTACTAGCAATAAACAAATTAAATTTTAGAATTTTTTCAGCTTTTAGCAGTCAAACTTCTCATACTAATGCTATAATCGAATATTGTAATATAAAAAAAGAAATAGAATTTGGAGTGATTTGATGAACGATGAAGACGAAAAAAAAGGCTCGGGTTATGAACGAACTCTAACCAATGCCCACATTCAGCTGATTGCGCTGGGTGGAACCATTGGGACCGGGCTTTTCCTAGGAGTTGGCAACAGTATCCGCCGAGCTGGTCCAAGCGTTATTTTGATTTACATTATTGTTGGTATTTTCTTATTTTTATTAATGCGTGCTTTGGGTGAATTAATCGTTTCAGACTTATCCAAACATACTTATATTGACTTTATTAAAAAATATCTTGGCAAAAATATCGGCTTCATCTCAGGCTATCTTTATTGGATTAGCTGGGTCACTTTAGGAATGGCCGAAATGACGGCACTTGGAATTTATTTTCAATACTGGTTCCCCCATCTGCCTACATGGGTGCCGGGACTTGTTACGATCGCGGTTTTGCTTTGCATCAATTTGCTGTCAGCGCGCCTTTTCGGCAACCTCGAGTTTAGTTTTG
Organism: Lactobacillus sp. B4015; assembly: GCF_026536055.1. Classification (NCBI taxonomy): domain Bacteria; kingdom Bacillati; phylum Bacillota; class Bacilli; order Lactobacillales; family Lactobacillaceae; genus Lactobacillus; species Lactobacillus sp. B4015. The sequence continues at coordinate 5,144 of NZ_JAFNOY010000009.1, read as the reverse complement.
CCATTATTAAAATCGTAACTGTGATTGCTTTCGTCATTTTAGTCGGTTATTTATTGTTAACTGGGGGCAAAACCAGTTTTGGCCCTGTCACCCTAGCTAATTTAACGACCAATGGCGGCTTTTTTGCCCAGGGAAGCAACGGCTTTTTCGCTGGTTTCCAGATGGTTATCTTCAGCTTTGTCGGTGTTGAACTTGTTGGTTTAACTGCAGCTGAGGCACAAAATCCCAAGGTAACGATTAAAAAGGCAATCAATGAGGTGCCAATGCGAATTATTTTATTCTATGTTTTGGCCATTATTGCTATTTTAATCGTTATTCCATGGAATAAAGTGTCGACCAATTCAAGTCCTTTTGTGCAAACACTCGCAGCTACGGGTATTCGCAACGCTGGTTCAATTATTAACTTCGTTGTTATTTCCGCAGCCGTCTCTTCAACTAATAGTATTTTGTATAGCGCAGGACGTTTACTGTTTTCCGTCACTTTTAATGGCAAGGGAAAATGGAATCAGACATTTGGCCATTTAAGACGGCAACTACCCCAAAATGCGCTGCTTTTATCAGCAGGATTAATGGAACTGGCCCCCTTTGTTATTATTATTATCGGTAAAGAGGCCTTTAATTTTATTTCATCAACCTCTACAAGTATGTTTCTTATTATTTGGTGCTTGATGCTTTTAACCCATATCTCTTACCGCAAAAAGACTAATTCCGCTGAATTAACAGACTTTAAAATGCCGGGCTTTCCATTCTGGGATTATGCAACCTTAGCATTTTTCATTATCATGATTATTCTGTTATTAATTCTCCCAAGCAACCGTATCTCAATGATTGCCGCCCTATTAACATTCATTATTTTGTTTAGTCTTGCCAAATTCTGGCGCAAAGAAGCAGCCTAACTGGGCAAAATAACCTCAGGGGAAACTTGAATTACCATTATTTTTATAATAAAATTTAGGTTAATTAAAATATTTAATCACCACCGGGCGATAGCACTTAGTGAACTCTTTAGGTCTTAGTAGAGTTTGCTAGGTGCTCTTTTTTTAGAGGAACTATTATGGAAACATTCGTCGTTGATCAAAAGTTTTGGGAAATCTTTCCTGAAGCTAAAATTTTCACGCTAGTTGTCAATGGTATTGATAATCACATCCCTAGCGATGTTTCAAGCTACCAACAAATATTTAATCAAGCCGAAGAAAAAGCACAAGTATATTTAACTGAACCTGACTTTAAAGATAATCCTGTAATTGCCCAATGGCGGGAAGCTTTTAGTCAATTTAAAAAGAAAAAGGGCGCTCGTGCATCTATTGAAGCATTACTCAAACGCGTAGCCCAGGGCAGAACATTTACCCCAATTAATCCACTGGTTGATCTCTACAACAGCGTTTCACTGGAATATGGCGTTCCTTGCGGTGGCGAAGATCTTGCTAAAATTGCTGGAACCATGCATTTAGGTCTTGCCAGCGGTAATGAAGAATTTTATCCTATCGGTGCTACTAAAAATGAACCGCCTCGGACTGATGAAATCATTTATTATGATCAAACTGGTGCGGTGTGTCGTTCACTAAATTGGCGTGATGGTGAAAGGACCATGTTGACTGAAGACACAACTAGCGCAATCTTAATCATGGAAGCAGTAAATGAGGAGCAAAAGGATAGAACTAATACTGCCATTAATGCACTTCAAGACAAAATTGCCACTAAGTTAGGTGTTAAAGGTACTATTCAAGAATTTACGAAATAGTAAAAAAGAAGTTTTAAGTAATTTCATACTTAAAACTTCTTTTTGTTTATTTACTTAAAAATCTTCTTTTGAGATTTTGCCACAGACTCAGCGCTTGTCGCATATGGTCAGCAGGAACATATTCGCGAATTGCTCGCAGCGTTTTTTTATTGTTCTTAGTTGTAAAAATAAATGTTCCGCTAGTCCGCGTTCTGATTTCAAAACGTGGTATATAGCGCCCTTTAAAGTGAACATCAGCTACAACATAAGTCACTTCATTCCACGGTATCTGAACGTAATCAGATAAATTACGTTCATTGTAAAACTCAAACGCCTTATCGCCCACCATCGCTTTGCCATATACAGCAACTGCACGAAACCAAGTGGCTTCAGCTGTTAAATCGACTTTAGTATTTTGTGATTCAACCATTTTATCCTAAATAACATGTAAAACGTGTAATAATACACCAACAATAAAGATAGCAATAATAATTACAATTGGTGAAACTTTCTTCTTCAAAAGCCACATGCAAAGGAATGTTAGCAGTAAACCAGCTAAACCTGGAATTAACATATCCAAGTTATTTTGCAAGGTAGTTACCTTAAACTTAGTCAAGGATAAACCATTTGCTTGTCCTAGCAGAGCTTGTTGAATTCCCTTGGCGCCAGCAGGAAGTGAGTTCCAATCAATATAACCACCCTTTTGGACCGGTGTTTTCGAAACAATCGGTGTAAACTTGATGTTTACCCAACGCTCAATTAATGATCCTAAAACAAACATTCCCATCATGGATGCACCACGAGTTACCTTTTGTAAAAGACCACCAGACATATCATTAGTAATTGCTGAACCGGCTTTATAGCCAAATTCTTGGGTGTACCACATAAAGGCAATTCTAATTACATTCCATAAAACAAAGAATAGAATTGGCCCTAAGATGTTACCTTGGATAGCCATCGATGCACCGAGGGCACCTAAAATTGGCCGCACAGTATACCAGAAAACAGGGTCACCAACACCAGCTAGTGGTCCCATCATTCCGACCTTAACACCTTGAATAGCTTCATCTTCAACTTTAGCACCATTTGCCTTGTCCTCTTCCAAAGCCAAAGTAACACCTAAAATAGGTGAAACAAGGTATGGGTGGACGTTGAAGAATACTAAGTGACGCTGAAGCGCAGCAGCCATATCATCTTTATTTGGATATAATTTTCTTAATGCCGGAATAAGTGAGTATGCGAACCCACCGTTTTGCATTCTTTCGTAGTTCCATGAAGCCTGCAAGAATTGTGAGTGCCACATAACATTGAAGCGGTCGGCTTTAGTTAATTTGATTTTTTGATCAGCCATAATAAAATCCTCCTCTTAAATATCACTTTAATAGTCATCAATGATATCGCCGAGCGGATCGCCGGTACCTTCATCATCTGAACTAGATTTGCCATTGCCACCCTTTGATTCAAGAGCAAGGTACATCAGAGCCATAGCAAGACCGATTGCACCTAAGGCAATTAAAGTTAAGTCCTTGATTGCTGCCAACGCAAAACCGATTGCGAAGAATGGCCATACTTCACGACTAGCCATCATGTTAATAACCATTGCATAACCAACGGCTACAACCATGGCACCACCAAGAGACATACCTTCACTCAGCCATGCTGGCATTAGGCCCAGCCAATACTTAACCGTTGAAGCTGGGATTGCTAACAAGAGTGCTGCCGGAATAGCAATTCGCAGCCCCTGTAAGCAGACATCGATCCATTGCCACATATTAATCTTGCGCCAGTTGCCCTTTTTAGCTTCGGCATCCATGATGTGCACAATAGCAGTTGAAATGGTCCGAACGATCATGGTTAAAAATAGTCCGGCAACAGCTAACGGCATCGCGATACCTGTAGCCATACCAATTCCTTTAGTTCCTTGTCCACTCTCAACCAGGATAATTGCTGAAGCAACTGATGCTAAAGCAGCATCTGGAGCCACAGCAGCACCGATATTAGCCCAACCTAAGGCAATCATTTGTAATTGACCACCTAAAATAACACCCAAGTCCAAGTGACCAGTAACTAAACCAATCAACGTACATGCAACAAGGGGTTGGTGGAATTCCCATTGATCTAAGATACCTTCCATACCTGCAAGAAAGGCAACTAGAACAACTAAAATCATTTGAATAGCATTCATTTTTTGCTCCTACTTCCTTATTTCTTTTGCTCGTCAAGCAAACTCTGGGCCTTATTTAAAATAGCGTCCATATTGCCCTCTTTGTCAGTTGGCACTTTCCGTACGTCAAACTTAACTCCTAATTTAGCAAGTTCGTGGAAAGTGTCTACATCTTCTTGGTTCATTGATAAAACATTGTTGGCATTAACATCACCAACTGAATAAGACATAGAACCGACATTAACCGTCTTAATATCAACCCCTGCTTTAATAACAGTTAAAACATCCTCAGGGTTTTCAAATAAAAGAAGTGCATGAGTATTGCCAAAGCGTGGATCCTTAGCAATCTCAATCATCTTTTTAATTGGTACAGTGTGAGCCTTAACACCAGCAGGTGCGGCTTCACGAATCATGCTCTTACGCATCTCGTCTTTAGCAACACTGTCAGACACAACTATTACCCGATCAGGGTGCATCGTTGGAATCCAACCAGTCGCAACCTGACCATGTAATAGACGTGAATCAATTCGGGCTAAAACAAACTTAATGTGTCCATCACCAACAACTGTTCCTTCTGGAATAGTCTTCTTTTTGACAGTTTCCTGAGTTTCAGAAACTACCTTACTCTCTGACTTCGGCATTAATTCAGCTGGCTTTGTTTTAATACCATCTTTTGCTGGTTCAACAATTGCTGTCGCAATTTCATGAGCTGTAGCATCAGGATTAGTCATTCTTTGCGTTAAAGCTTCAACAACCATCGGTAAATTCATACCAGCTACAACAGCCCAGTTGGGATGATTTTCAAGCAAGCCATTTGCCTGATTAAACGGTGTACCGCCCCATAGATCAACTAGTAGCAATACTTCAGCTTGATCATCAAATGAAGCAATCGCCTGGTCCATTTTGCCCTTAATATCATCTGGCCCCTCTTCGGGTGTCAAAATTACATGAGCAAAATTGCTTTGTTCACCAAATAACATTTGCGCTGACTGCGCAATGCCATCGGCAAAACCACCATGGCTGGCTAATACAATTCCTACCATGAGATTTCCTCCTTTAGATAAAACGTATCCTTCATTATTGTACATTGAAAGTGCGTTCAAGTCACGCCACCTAACAATTTTCTAATATAATAAGACTAATCTTTTAATCATAAGTAAATCAAAAACCGCACAAAAAAAGAGGACTATCATTAGTCCTCTTTCTTACTTGCTCCGGCTGTCAGACTCGAACTGACGACATCTTGATTAACAGTCAAGC
>NZ_JAFNOY010000008.1:0-108478 GCF_026536055.1 Lactobacillus sp. B4015 | reverse complement strand
CATTGCTGCCTGAACCGTTGGATCCTGAGCCATTGGAGCTGGAACCGTTTGATCCTGAACCGTTGGAACCAGAGCCATTGCTGCCAGAACCATTTGAGCCGGAACCATTGCTGCCGGAACCGTTGGAGCCGGAGCCATTAGAACCTGAACCATTGCTGCCTGAGCCGTTGGAGCCTGAGCCATTGGAGCCGGAACCGTTGGAGCCGGAACCATTGCTGCCGGAACCGTTGGAGCCTGAGCCATTGGAGCCGGAGCCATTAGAACCAGAACCATTGCTGCCAGAACCATTTGAGCCGGAACCATTGCTGCCGGAACCGTTAGAACCAGAGCCATTGGAGCCGGAGCCATTAGAACCTGAACCATTGCTGCCTGAGCCGTTGGATCCTGAGCCATTGGAGCCGGAACCGTTGGAGCCGGAACCATTGCTGCCTGAACCGTTGGAGCCTGAGCCATTGGAGCCGGAACCGTTGGAGCCGGAACCGTTTGAACCAGAACCATTGCTGCCGGAACCGTTGGAGCCTGAGCCGTTAGAACCGGAACCATTGCTGCCGGAACCGTTGGAGCCTGAGCCATTGCTGCCAGAACCATTTGAGCCGGAACCATTAGAACCAGAGCCATTGGAGCCTGAGCCGTTGCTACCGGAGCCATTAGAACCTGAACCATTGCTACCTGAGCCGTTGCTACCGGAGCCATTAGAACCAGAACCATTGCTACTTGAGCCGTTAGAACCGGAACCATTGCTACCTGAGCCGTTAGAACCGGAACCATTGCTGCCAGAACCGTTTGATCCTGAACCGTTGGAACCAGAGCCATTGGAGCCGGAGCCATTAGAACCAGAACCATTGCTACCTGAGCCGTTAGAACCGGAACCATTGCTGCCGGAACCGTTGGAACCAGAGCCATTGCTGCCTGAGCCATTGGAGTCGGAACCGTTGCTGCCGGAACCGTTTGAACCAGAGCCATTGCTGCCTGAGCCGTTGCTACCGGAGCCATTGCTGCCTGAACCGTTGGATCCTGAGCCATTGGAGCTGGAACCGTTTGATCCTGAACCGTTGGAACCAGAGCCATTGCTGCCGGAACCGTTGGAACCGGAGCCATTGGAGCCGGAACCGTTGGATCCTGAACCATTGCTACCTGAGCCGTTGGATCCTGAACCGTTTGAACCAGAGCCATTGCTGCCGGAACCGTTGGATCCTGAGCCATTGGAGCCGGAACCGTTTGAACCAGAACCATTGCTACCTGAGCCGTTTGAACCAGAGCCATTGCTGCCTGAGCCGTTGCTACCGGAGCCATTGCTGCCGGAACCGTTGGATCCTGAGCCATTGGAGCCGGAACCGTTGGATCCTGAACCGTTTGAACCAGAACCATTGCTACCTGAGCCGTTTGAACCAGAGCCATTGCTGCCAGAACCATTTGAGCCGGAACCGTTGCTGCCGGAACCGTTTGAACCAGAGCCATTGCTGCCGGAACCGTTGGAACCGGAGCCATTGGAGCCGGAACCATTGCTACCTGAGCCGTTGGATCCTGAACCGTTTGAACCAGAGCCATTGCTGCCGGAACCGTTGGATCCTGAACCGTTTGAACCAGAACCATTGCTACCTGAGCCGTTTGATCCTGAACCGTTTGAACCTGAGCCATTGGAGCCGGAACCATTAGAACCTGAGCCATTGGAGCCGGAACCATTAGAACCTGAGCCATTGCTACCAGAACCATTGCTGCCGGAACCGTTGGAGCCTGAGCCATTGGAGCCGGAACCGTTGGAGCCGGAACCATTAGAACCTGAGCCATTGCTACCAGAACCATTGCTGCCGGAACCGTTTGATCCTGAACCGTTTGAACCAGAACCATTGCTACCTGAGCCGTTTGATCCTGAACCGTTTGAACCAGAGCCATTGGAGCCGGAACCATTGGAGCCGGAACCATTGGAGCCGGAACCATTAGAACCTGAGCCATTGCTGCCTGAACCGTTGGAGCCGGAGCCATTGCTGCCTGAACCATTCGAGCCGGAACCATTAGAACCTGAGCCATTGCTGCCAGAACCATTTGAGCCGGAACCATTGGAGCCGGAACCATTGCTGCCAGAACCATTGCTGCCGGAGCCATTAGAACCAGAACCGTTTGATCCTGAGCCATTGCTGCCGGAACCATTTGAGTCGGAACCGTTGGAACCGGAGCCATTTGAGCCTGAACCGTTAGAGCCGGAACCACTCGAATTTGGAACAAGCGATTGAATCACATCTTGAGCTTGAGCAATTAGAGAAATAATTGTTTCATCTGAATTTGCTAAACCTATTTTAAGTTTTGTATCGTTAATAACTTGATCAATTTTTTCTTTGGTTGATTTCTTTTCATCAGAACTTAGATAGTTGATGCCATCAACTTGTTTTTTAGCGGTATCACCATATTGACTGATAATAGTCTTTGCTCTATCTTTATTCTTTAACAAAATAGCATCAGTCACAGTTTGATTAATCTTTGCAGAACCATCAGATTCGGCATTATTAACTTCATCAGCATCAGTAGCTTTATCTATAGCCAACTTAGCCGCAGCTGCTACTGTATCTATTGCTGCATTAGCAGCAATTTTTTGTTCATTAGTTAAATTCAAGTCATAAGATATCTTGCTTTTAGCTTTATCAGCAACTGTATCAATTTCAGATTTAGCAGCTTTCTTTTGATCGTCTAATGTGATGACAGGCTTTTGAGCTGCTTCAATTTTAGCAATTCCATTTGATACAGCGTCATTGATACCCTCAGCACCTTTAGCTTTGCTTATCGCATTTTTAGCTTCAGCTGCTGCATCATCAATAGCTTGCTTTTCCTTAGCTTTTTCATTTGCTGATTTTGATTCATCTTTGTCAACCGTATTCAAAGCTGTAGTAGCAGTATCATTAATTAACTTGATTGCATCAGTCTTTTGATCAGCGAGTGGTTTCCCAGATGTGTATTGTGCATCAATTGAATTTATACCTGATTCAAGTTTTTTAACAATATCTGCAGAATCTTCAGCACGATCGATTGCATTTTTAGCTTTGCCTGCTTCTAAGTCAACATTAGCAGCTTGTCTATACCTTTCAGATATAGTTAAGTTAGCATCACTATTAATTCTCTTTTTAATTACTTCTGCTTCGGCATCAATTGCAGCCTTAGCATTTTGTTTTCTTGTTGACAAGTCTTTGGAGCTATTTGCTTGGGTTACTACATTATTAATTGCAGCCTTACCATCAGAAACAGCTTTAGAAATTTCTTCGACACTAGTTGCCGCATCAACCTCTTTTTTGGCTGTAGTTGTAGCATTGTCAATTGCTTGATTGGCTTCAGCCTTTTCAGTATCAGTAAGCTTATTGGATTGTGCAATCTTGTTCTTAGCGTCTTTTGCAGCCGCATCTAGATCACTATTACCCTTGCGCTTAGCTGCCTGAAGTTGTGCGTCAGTTAAGGCTTGATTAATCGCTGCAATTCCTTTTTGTTTGAAATCATTGATTTGATCATCAGTAGCACCAATTACATCTGTAACCGCCTTATCGTGGGCAGTTTGTGCTTGTTCTTTAAACTTAGCTATTTCATCAGCTGTTAAGCCAGTTTTACCAGTATCATCTTTAAGGGCTTCGATCTTGTCTAGTACTCCAGAAATATCAACATCTTTATCGCCCTTAAGTACCCTATCAAGTTCTTTAATGGCATTGTCACGATCTTTTCTAATTTGATCTGCATTTGCTGAGTTAGCGCTAGTGACAATGTTAGTAATTCCGTTTATCGTATTATCCTTGATTGTTGAAACGGTCTCCGCATCAGTTTCTGCATCAATATCTGAATTACCAAGTTTTTGAACTTCATCCAGAGCACTTTGATCACTCGGATTAATTTCGCCATTATTACCCTTTAAATCAGTTTTCGCCTTATCTACAGCCTTTTGAATAGCTTGTTTAGCTTGAGCCTTGATGATGGCTAACGATGCCTTCGATTCTGCACTTGAAATGCTAGAGTTCCCATCAGTTAATGCCTTGTTTAATTCATCATTATTTTTAGCTGAATCAACTTTTGCCTTTGCAGCAGCACAAGCCTGATCGATTGTGCCACCCTCCTTAATAGCATCTTCATACGCTTGGGTTGCTTTATCATAATCAGCTTTTGTAGCTGCTTTTTGATCCTCAGTTAACTTTTGATAGTCATCAGTTAACTTATCATAATTATTCTTAAGATCAGTCTTGGCGTTTGTTGCTGCAGTATCCAAAGTACTCTTGGCTGAATTCTTATTGGCATCAAGATTTACTGTTGCCGCAACATCAATGTTTGCCTCAGCTTCTTTTTCTGCTGTCTCAACATCAGCTGCCGTAGTTGTAACTGCATCAATATTTGTTATTCCCTTATCGCGAGCATCCTTAATAGCTTGTTCTATTTTTGTCTTATCATCAGCCGTTAAGTCCGTATTGTCATCAATGCGGTCAATTGCCTTTTCGGCATATTGGGTAAGTTTCCGTTTATTTGCCTCTTTGGCAACATTAAGATCACTAACCACGTTGCTGATGTTTGTCACGCCTTCTTGAGCGTTCGTTTTAACTTGGTCTGCTGTTGCTGGATCAGGATTTTCAATCTTGTCTTTAGCTGCATCATAAGCATCATTTATTTCACTATTTAACTGATTCTTGGTATCGTCATCAACATTAGTTAATTTCTTAACTTGGTCAAGAGCGTCCTTCTTAGCTTGTTGGATGTTATTTAAGCCTAGATCTTTAGCAGATTGAAGTGATGCATCATTTTCGACCTGATTTATTTTTCCTTTGGCCGTATCCTCACTGGATTTAACTGCTTCTGTATTTTTAGCAGCGTTAATTTCAGTCTTGGCATCAGCTAAAGCTTGATCAACTTTAGCTGTATAGCCATCTTTTTCGACTTGGGATAAGTTCTTATCATTGGCAATCTCAGTCTTAACTTTATCAGCTGATTCCGTTAGATCATCAATTGCATTCTTTTTCGCTTTTCTTAAATCTTGTTCTGCCTGACTGCCATTGATGTTATTTGCAATCTTATCCATGTCATTGATGGCCTTGGTTTTATCCGTACCGACTGTAGTAACATCATCATCGTTCGTAACTTTCTTAACGGCAGCATCATAAATACTATTTATATTATTTACTGCATCTTTCCAATTTGAATCGTCAACAGAACCATTCTCATGAGCAGCATTTACAATACCAAGATCGTTATTCTTAGCAGAAGCCAAATCAGTTAATGCACGCAATTTTTCTGCAGCAAGTGAAGCGTCTTGTTCAATTTTATTAATATTATCAATACCGGTGTTTTGTGCAGAGGTAATTGCGTTTGCGGTTGTAGCGGCATCGATAGCTGTTTCTGCAGCTTTCTGGGCAGCTTCAATTTTATCTTTATATTTCGTCTTGCTGTCAGCATCAAGAAATCTATTGTTTTCAATGTCACTCTTGGCCTTTGTTGCTGCACCTTCAATTGCTTGTTTTGCTGTATTACGTTGAGTATTTAATAAATTGTCTCCAGCTGTTGCCGCAACATTAATGTTTTCCTCAGCTTCTTTTTCTGCTGCCTCAACATCAGCTACCGTGGTTGTAACTGCATCAATATTTGTTATTCCCTTATCGCGAGCATCCTCAATAGCTTGTTCTATTTTTGTCTTATCATCAGCCGTTAAGTCCGTATTAGCATCAATGCGGTCAATTGCCTTTTCGGCATATTGGGTAAGTTTCCGTTTATTTGTCTCTTTGGCAACATTAAGATCACTAACCACATTGTTGATGTTTGTCACGCCTTCTTGAGCGTTCGTTTTAACTTGGTCTGCTGTTGCTGGATCAGGATTTTCAATCTTGTCTTTAGCTGCATCATAAGCATCATTTATTTCACTATTTAACCGATTCTTGGTATCGTCATCAACATTAGTTAATTTCTTAACTTGGTCAAGAGCGTCCTTCTTAGCTTGTTGGATGTTATTTAAGCCTAGATCTTTAGCAGATTGAAGTGATGCATCATTTTCGACCTGATTTATTTTTCCTTTGGCCGTATCCTCACTGGATTTAACTGCTTCTGGAGTTTCGGCGGCGTTGATTTTAGTCTTGGCATCAGCTAAAGCTTGATCAACTTTAGCTGTATAGCCATCTTTTTCGACTTGGGATAAGTTCTTATCATTGGCAATCTCAGTCTTAACTTTATCAGCTGATTCCGTTAGTTCATCAATTGCATCCTTTTTCGCTTTTCTTAAATCTTGTGCATCCTGATCGCCATTAATGCCATTTGCAATCTTATCCATGGCACTGATAGCGTCATTTTTATCCGTACCGACTGTAGTAACATCATCATCGTTCGTAACTTTCTTAACGGCAGCATCATAAATACTATTTATATTATTTACTGCATCTTTCCAATTTGAATCGTCAACAGAACCTTTATCATGAGCATCATTTACAGTTTCAAGATCGTTATTCTTAGCAGTAACTAATTCAGTTAATGCACTGGCTTTTTCTGCAGCAAGTGAGACATCACTAATATTATTAATACCGGTGTTTTGTGCAGAGGTAATTGCGTTTGCGGTTGTAGCGGCATCGATAGCTGTTTCTGCGGCTTTCTTGGCAGCCTCAATTTTATCTTCATATTTCGTCTTGCTGTCAGCATCAAGAAATTTATTGTTTTCAATGTCACTCTTGGCCTTTGTTGCTGCACCTTCAATTGCTTGTTTTGCTGTATTACGTTGAGTATTTAATAAATTGTCTCCAGCTGTTGCCGCAACATTAATGTTTTCCTCAGCTTCTTTTTCTGCTGCCTCAACATCAGCTACCGTGGTTGTAACTGCATCAATATTAGTTATTCCTTTATCGCGAGCATCCTCAATAGCTTGTTCTATTTTTGTCTTATCATCAGCCGTTAAGTCCGTATTAGCATCAATGCGGTCAATTGCCTTTTCGGCATATTGGGTAAGTTTCCGTTTATTTGTCTCTTTGGCAACATTAAGATCACTAACCACATTGTTGATGTTTGTCACGCCTTCTTGAGCGTTCGTTTTAACTTGGTCTGCCGTTGCTGGGTCGGGATTTTCAATCTTGTCTTTAGCTGCATCATAAGTATCATTTATTTCACTATTTAGCTGATTCTTGGTATCGTCATCAACATTAGTTAATTTCTTAACTTGGTCAAGAGCGTCCTTCTTAGCTTGTTGGATGTTATTTAAGCCTAGATCTTTAGCAGATTGAAGTGATGCATCATTTTCGACCTGATTTATTTTTCCTTTGGCCGTATCCTCACTGGATTTAACTGCTTCTGGAGTTTCGGCGGCGTTGATTTTAGTTTTAGCATCAGCTAAAGCTTGATCAACTTTAGCTGTATAGCCATCTTTTTCGACTTGGGATAAGTTCTTATCATTGGCAATCTCAGTCTTAACTTTATCAGCTGATTCCGTTAGATCATCAATTGCATTCTTTTTCGCTTTTCTTAAATCTTGCTCTGCCTGACTGCCCTTGATGTTATTTGCAATATCAGCCATTTTTTGGATGGCGTCGGTTTTATCAGTATCGACAGTCTTGATATCATTATCCTTGGTTGTGATTTTAACAACCGCTTGATTATAAATGTCATTTATGTTATCTCTTGCAGTTTGTGCTGTTTGATCATCAATGGAGCCATCCTTACGAGCAGTGTCTATAAGACCAAGATCTTTTTCCTTAGCAGTAGCCAATTCAGTTAATGCACTGGCTTTTTCTGCAGCAAGTGAGGCGTCTTGTTCAACTTTATTTATATTATTAATACCGGTGTTTTGTGCAGAAGTAATTGCATCTGCGGTCGTAGCGGCATCTATAAGTTTTTCAGCCGTGCTCTTTGCAGCATCAATATCGTTATTATATTGGGTCTTTGTTGCTGGATCCAGTAAATCATCAGAAATTGCAGAAATAGCATCCTTTGCAATTTTGGCGGCAGCATCAACTGCTTGTTTTGCTGTATTACGTTGATTATTTAATATATCGTTTCCAGCTGTTTTCGGAACATTATTAATTTGATCAATATATTCCTGTGCTGTAGTATCAATTTTTGCACTTTCAGCTTTATTAACAGCATCCGTTCCTTCGCTAACTAAAGAATCAATTTGATCCTTATAAGTTTGTGGATCAGATAAGTCTTTATTCTGGTCAATTTGTGCTTTTGCATTAGTTGCAGCATCATTAATACGGCCAATAGCCTTTGCTTTGGTTTCCAGTTCATTTAACGCTGCTATTCCATCATTTAAGTGACCTTTGATATCAGCAGCAGTTGGATCTTGATCAATTAAATCTGCATAGCCAGTTTTTTTATCGTTTGTAACTAGCGCACCAGCTTGAGCTTTATAATCGGCTTTCTCTTTTTCAGACAGACCATCAATTTTATCAATAGCACCTTGCACAATAGTATTACTATTAGATAGCTGATCCTTAGCAGCGACTTTAACGGCATCTAAAATATTAGTTTTACCCGTATTTTCCACGTTGTTTACATCTGTTGTGTTATCACCAACAGGCGCAGCACTATCAGATATGTTATCAATAGCAGTAATGGCAGCTGTCTTAGCCTTTTCAACACCCTTATTAGTGGTTGAATCTAAGCCTAATGTTGTTTCACAGTCTTTGGCAAAACCGTCAAGTTCACCTTTAGCAGCTTCCTTGTTAAAAATGTTAGTAGCTTTCGTCTCCTTATTCTTAACGTCATCAACGTTGTCACTACCATAAATCGACTTCGCAGGATCGAAATTAGCGTCACCTTTCTTTGCTAAAGCAGCTTTCTCGGCGTTGTCGATTGCGTCAATATATTTTTGCTGCTCTTCATTAGAAAGGCTAGTTTTATATATTCTTGCTTTAGCAGCATCTGCAGCATTCGCAATCGCTTTACTAGAAGTATTTACCTGGTCACTTAAAGCTTTCGATTCCTTCTGGGCCGTATCATAAGCTATTTGTAATTTACTTAAAGCATCTTTCTTTCTCTTCTCTACTTCTGGAATATTATCAGCACCATAAACCGATTTGTTAGAATCATAGTCGCTAGAATTTGACTTAGCAGCAACCTGTTTTGCATTAGCAATAGCATTCTTTAAATCATCACTAAGCTTTATTGATTGATCATTATTAATCGTTTGCAACTCATCATTGATTTCTTGAGCCGCTGTATCTTGAGCCGCTGCTAAAACGTCAACAGCAATTGGTCTGTGGTTTGAATCTGTTTCAGACAATTTAGTTGCCAGTGGATTATATTCGATAAAATTAGCATTAGGGTATAATTCGATTTTATCGCCTTTTTTCAGGGCTTTGGTTGTTTCAGCTGGAATGTTAAAACTAAATTCGTAACGGCCAGTTTGCTCATTATATTTAGCCATAGCAGTAAAGTCATGAGACAATGTCTTACCGGAATCTGCTGTTTGCTTATACGGATCATCTATTCCGCTGTTAGGCTTAATAGATATTTTTTTACCAGATGAATCTTTGACATAAGCCCTTAAATAAGCATTGGTTCCACCTGGAAGAATCTTACTAAATAGGCCGTCACTGTTCACACCATCATTTTCATCTGTATAATTCAAAATTGAACCAGTGATAGTGCTTGTGCCATCTTCGTTATACGATACCTTAACATCAGCAGGATTAATATCCAAAAAGCCGCTTGGGTTGGCCGGTATAAAACTAATATCGTTATAGCCTATGTTTGAAGAATTGCTAAAGGCGTAATTGATAATTCCACTAAAGACATTATCATATGTGGCTTTGCCACTATCAGCAAGCCCCTTTAAATTAGTTAGAATATCATTCGGTAATTTCTTTAAAATAGGACCTATTTCTTTATCATCCAGGATTTTTTGAAGAGTAACTGTATCAAAAATTTGTTGACCATTTAATACTTCAATACCATTTGGAGCAACCGTGATTTTTCCATTAGTCTTGCCAACCTTTAATAAGTGGTAAGGTGGCAACGTGAGATCTTTGAGACTAGAATCAATACTAGAAAGATTTAGCTTTTGCCGTACGTTGGTAATGGTAACCTGGTTATTGCCGATAAGACTGGTACCAGAATTCGTGTTAAGGTGTGCATCCAGAACTAAAGACTTAGGATTATTAACTGTCAAATTACCAGACGCATCAATTAGTGTTATAGCTCCACTACCTGCACCAGTCGATCCACCATTTCCCAAGCGAATTTCAAAAGTACCATTTTCAATGTCTGCACTGCTGGCAATTGAAACTAATGTACCGTTATAGTCGCCCATATCTTCCCCAGTTATTTTCAAAGAACCATTGGGATTAATGATGAAATTACCGCCGTCGAAAATTAAGCTGTTATTAGTATTATTAGAAATATTGCCGTTAGTATTAACGTTAACACTGCCGCCAGATCCAATATTAAACGATGAATTAGGATCATTAAGTCCAATAGCCTTTGCTTGCGCAGCATTTCGTGTTCCATTATAAACAACCCTAGAGTCACTAGATTTGCTCTTGCCGACATTAATGTTTAAAGCACCTTCAACGTCAATATTTCCTGAACCAGCTATGTAAATGCCATATGTAGTACCAGTATTTTCACTAGGATTGTTACCTAGAGAACCATCTGCATTACCTAATGGATTTAAAGTAACAGTGGCTCCTTGCTCAACATGGATGTTGCCGTTGCCTTGTGACATCTGGATAACATTACCGCCATAAGTTGTACCTGTGAAAGTACAGCCCGTATCGAAATAAATATTATTATCGTTATTAGTAAATTCAAATAGTTGTTGTGTATTACCACCACCCTTTGCTATATGTCCTTGAGGATCTACAGGACTTTTATAATTATTATTAATTGTTTCCGCAGTAATTTTATTCTTCAAGTGGATTTCGTTATGGCTACCAACATATAACATTTGGGAACCATGAAAATCAATATCATCCAGTGTAATAATCGCAGTATTTTTCTTAGTTGCATCATAACTGAAATAATCGGTTTTAATTATACCGTAATAATCTGAACTCCAAATTTCTAAGTTTCGGTAGGTTATCTGAAGTTGATTACTACCAATTAAATTAGGATGAGATCCTTCAAAATCAATAATATGTCTGGTATTACCACCTGATGTAATTAACAGTTTTCTTCCGGGAATGTCAAAAGAATCTTGTGTATTTTCAGTTACATAACAAATATCTTGCATAATATCAATTTCTGAAACATTAGCATTCGTATAAGCAGATTTAAATTGATCCCAGTTATAAATATGCGCGGCACCATTAATAATCGTTGGTATAGGGCCTGTTGTGTTGTCATCAGCTCTAGTTTGAACCTTTTGCTCTTGATCAGTAACGGCAAGATTCGGATTATCACTCCCAGTTAATTCATCAGCTTTTTCCTGGTTAGCGGTAGAATTAGCCATTAATTTACTTGTGTCATCTTTTACATCCGTTGAACCAGTGATGTCAGAAGCATTGCTCTGGCTCGATTTGGTAAGAGCAGAACTTTGATTCTGATTTGAATTCTTCTGATCAGTTGCTTGTTTTTCAGCAGAATCATCAATCTGATTGTCTTTTTCAGCAACAGATTGCGTTTCACTAGATTTACTCAAAGGTTGATTATTGTTACTGTTATCATTTTTCACAATTACCTTGTCAGTACCTTTAAAAAATGAAGTTAAACCTTTATAAGTCGACAGTTTGGGATTCTTTACTTTTATACTGTCAGATTGAGTATTTTGGACTTCAATCTTTTTCCCAGAACTATTCGAAGAGGATTGAGCAGAATCTGTGTTTACATTTTCACTAACTTCCTGATTAGGGTCAACAGTATCAGCTTTCGCTGTTTGACTGTTTAAACCAAAATAAGTAAAGCCAAGTAATACAGAGGCCGCTCCAATACTTAGTTTACGTATTGAAAAATGGTCTTGCTTGGATTGCATTTCCATCTTCTTCAAGCGTTCTTTGTAATTATTCTTTCCTAACATACAAACGTCCTTTCCTATTGACAAATACTATACAGGTTTAAGATAGCCCCAAATTATTGAGATGTCAATATTTAATTTATTTTTTATGTGCTTTTATAAAAAACTAAATTTGTAATTTTAATTAATCTTATATTCGATTATTGGTCTATTTTTTTCTAAAACACATAACTTTTGCGGCTTAAATAAAATAACGTATTAAGCAATTTTCTTGGTTTGTCATTTAGGTAAAAAGAATAATATTTTTAGGTGAGACCTTTTATACCTTTTAATTCTTTTTCAACATCAATCTTGTTTAAAAAAACATGACCAGGTTTAATTAAATAAATAAGTAGTAAAAGCTTAACAATAAGAAAGAACTAATTGAAACATATTGCCTAAGCTTAATTATTTATATTTAGTTATTCATTATTAATTTACATATGCTTAGTATTATTTAATACTGCTAGCAATACTGTGATAAAGAAGACCGGATCTTTTAATAAACCACATAAAATTCAGATTTTAAATCAAACTATTAAAAATACTTTTCTATAGCCAAATATTCATCAGTTAAAATTAGAATTTTTTATACGATGTCGAACACTTTAGTCTGATTATAAGAACAATGTATTTGGAAAAGAAATTATCGGTTAGGCTTAACTCACCTCGTTTAGCAAAAGTGTTAGAGCTATTTTCAAACTTACTCTTTTAGGTAGGTCTTCGGCACACATTGTTTTTTTATGAACAACAGCTACACATAGTCATTGAAACTATTATTTTTGAAGCAATCCATGGCCATCTAGTTATATGCAAATAAGGGTTGCCCGTGATTATTCTCATAAGATTTGCTCTCAAAAGTGAGCTTGCTAAAAGCTACTGAAAGATGCGTAGTTAGAGTTTCAGTCTGCTAAAAAACCAAAATGAATTAGAACCGAGCAATGAAAAATTAAAATGCTGTTGTTAACCAACTTATCTAAATAAAAAATAGCCCTTTAAATTCAGGCTATTCGGGTTAACAATTTTCAAGAGTGTATTTATAATTTGACTTAAGTCTTTACTTCGTATTAGTTTTGTAATTAAAAGCTATTAATGCAGTACAAGCTTAATTTTAGCTTTAAAAACTAAGAAAAAATTTCTGGTTTTTGCGCAAATCACATTGGTGCGCCGGCCATCGCATTATTGTACAATGATATTCACGAATTAAAAAATATTACTACGCTTATAAAGATTATTAATTTTAAACGATACTAAAAAGTTTAATTTATTGAGTTTAAACCTAGCAAATATATTAATTGCTTTTACGATGGAATTAAGCCTCCTCATAATTCATAAACCCTTGACAAATATTATGCTCTTAGGTAGTATAATAATTGATCTGAGTCGAACTAATGGCTTAATTATTTATAGTTGACCGGTCAAACATAAAACATGCGAGATTGTAAATAACTTTCGAATCGGAAGACTATCTGTTGATAGGATCCATATTCGTTGCGATACGTCTCATTTATTTGAACACTGCGGGTTCAACAAGCATTGTTTTGCTACTTTAGTCGACTTGGATTTATTTAGAATATTACGAAGCGGTCTGATGACCGTTTTTTATTTGGAGAAATTGATGATTCTTAAATTTGTTATGACGATTTACCTGGTAATCATACTGGCAACTGCCCTATACTTATGGAGCAACCGCAAGCGGCAATTTTTAATTTACAGTCAAAAAAGCAACACCAGTTTTACTCATATCATGTCATGGACAGCAATTATTTTAACAATTGAATGTCTTATCGGCTGTTTCATATTATTTCAAGCAAATAAATACCTGAACTTAATAACCCTGTTTCTTAGTTCCATCACTATTTTAATTTTTAGTCTTTTAATTAATCAAAAGAATGATTAGTGCAGCCAAAATTTGGTAAAATAGTATTAGAGAGGTGTTTTATATGATGAAACAATATCACCGTATTCAGGTGGCCGTTGATGGTTCAAAAGAAGCAGATTTAGCTTTTAAAAAGTCTGTTGCTGCTGCTAAACGTAATGAGGCAGTACTTGAAATTTTACATGTCATTGACACCCGTTCATTTCAAAATGTTTCGAGTTTTGACTCTGAAATGGTTGAACAGGTTTCAAATGACGCGAAAGAAAAACTGCAGGAATACTATGACGAAGCTAGGAAAGCTGGTGTTGAAGAAGTACATTTTTCAATTGAATTTGGCTCTCCAAAATCAATCATCGCTCACGAATTTCCAAAGAAGCATCAAATTGATCTAATTATCGTTGGTGCTACTGGCTTAAATGCGGTTGAACGAATTTTAATTGGTAGTGTGACCGAGTATGTTACTAGAACCGCTGACTGTGATGTTCTAGTTTGCCGTTCAAAAGAGAACCAGGATTTAATTTAAACTAAAAAAACACTTCAAGAATTTTCGAAGTGTTTTTTTATGCGAATAAATAAATTAATTAGAAGTCACCTGCTTGGCTAAACATGTAATCCTTATTATGAAACTTCATTGAGAGAATCATGCCAATTCCAATCATGTTGCCAATTAGGGCTGATCCCCCCTGCGAAATAAATGGTAGAGGTATACCGGTTAATGGCAATAAATCAATGCTCATTCCTATGTTTTCAAAAACATGAAACAAAATCATCATAATCACCCCAGTTGAAACATACGAATAAAAAGCATTTTTTGTATCAAAAGTAATACGAACCATTTGAATAATTAAATATAGGTATAACAATATTACCGCGACACTGCCAACGAAGCCAAGGGACTCGCCAATGACAGAATAAACCATATCAGAGCCGCGAACTGGAACATACACACTAAGGTTCCCAAAACCATTACCAAATATCTGCCCTGAACCAATCGCCTGCATGCTCTGCCATAGCTGGTAGGCTGCTTTTGAAGTATCCGTCGAGGGGTTAAGCCAGGACATAATTCGTCTAAACTGATAAGGCTGAAAGAAATGGCTAAGAAAAGACTGTCCTCCAGCAGTTGTAACCATAAAAATAGTTACTGTTCCTAATATAAAGACAGCTACAAACATCGGTGTGATGATTTTCCACGATATTCCTGAAACAAGTATAACGCCACCAACGATAGCAATAAACACTAGCATGGTCCCAAAGTCATTTTGTAATTTTAACAAGACAGCAATCGGAAAAAGCCAAGCTAGCATCTTACCGATGAGTAGCCAATCGTTTTTTATTGTATGTGCCATCTTTTGGTTATGTTCATGAACAACCCGCGCTAGCATTAAAATAAATGCCGGTTTCATAACCTCCGAAGGCTGAAATGAAATTGGTCCGAGCTTAAACCAACTCTTTGCCCCCGCATCAGCCGCAATACTCCGATTATAAAAGAATAAAACGGCAACAAGCAGCATTATCCCAAAACCATAAACATAAGGTGCGATCCTAAATAATTGTTCCGCATCGAATTGAATCACAAAAATAACAATTACAAACGAGATAACGTACCATAATCCCTGCATCAATACGGCTTTTAATGGGCTACCCATATGACTTGGATCATCAACTGCCGCAAAGTAAATTGAGTAAAGACCAATTGCCGCAAGAATTAAAACAGGAATCACAATATTCCAAGCTATCTGATCAAAAAGACTAGTTTTATTTTGTACTTTTACCATTAATTATCACTGTCCGATACTGTTTAACTATTTTTCATGTAATGAAAAGTAAGAAAGCAAGTCGTTAATGCTGCTTTCTAAACTTTTTGAATACAAGATACTGTTAGTCTTTCCAGTTGTGGCACGATAACGACCAGAAATCTTTTCAATTAAACCAATCGCTTTTTTATTTGGAATCACTACTTCCCAAGTTGGGTTTTCCTTTCCTTTTAATTCATTTATCTCAACGTTTATATTTTCTGGCTTTCTTGACATAACTTCTCCTACTTTACATATGGATGAAATTTTTTAGCGATAATTTCATCTTCATATTTTTCTGGATGAGGATTACGTAAAATAGTAAATTTATCTGGCACGGGATCTACTCCGCCGCGTACAAATGGATTGCACCGTAAAATTCGGCAAATTCCCATGACTAACCCTAAAACCGGTCCAAATTTCTTTAATGCATCAATCATATAGGTTGAACATGTTGGATAATAACGACAACTTTTAGGTAAAGCCGGGGATATAACCTTTTGATAAATTTTAACTAAAAAAATCATTAACTTACGCAAGCCAATCTCCCAATTCTATCAATGACGCTGATGCTTTTCGATATTCTTAAGTAAAATACCTGTTCCCAAGGCTACAGCCTCTAAAGGATGATCGGCAGTCAATACAGGAACTTTAAGATAATACGAAATAAGTTTATCAATATTTTTAAGTAGTGCTCCACCACCAGTAAGCATAATGCCACGATCAATAATATCAGCTGATAATTCCGGTGGTGTTTTTTCTAAAACATCTTTTGTAGCCGCAATAATAGTCATTAAACCATCATGAAGTGCTTCTTGAATTTCTGGAGCTGAAACTGTGGCTTGCTTAGGTAACCCATCAACTACATCTCTACCACGAACAGTAATCGTTTCTTCTTTATCCGGCTCGAAAGCACTGCCAATTTCAATTTTAATCTGTTCAGCGGTCCGAGATCCAATTAAAAGATTGTGCTTATTTTTAATATATGAAACAACTGCTTGGTTCATATGATCGCCGGCATAGCGCAAAGATTGACTAGTTACAATTTCACCCATTGATAAAACGGCTATATCGGTAGTTCCACCACCAATATCAATTACAATGTTTCCTTGCGGCTTAAAAATATCAAGACCAGCACCTACTGCGGCAACCTTAGGTTCGAAATCTAAGTATACTTTACCGCCACCAGATTTTTCTGCTGCTTGAATTATCGCTTTTTGTTCAATTGACGTAACTCCTGTTGGCGCACAAATTAGTATGTTAGGCTTTGACATAAAGCCTTTGACATTTAACTTTTCGATAAAGTAGGACAGCATCGCCTCTGTAATATCAAAATCGGCAATGACACCATTTTTCAATGGTCTAATTACCCGAATATTACCGGGCGTCCGCCCAACCATTTTATAAGCCTCTGTACCAACGGCTACAACTTTATTTGTACTTGTATTAACAGCGACAACTGAGGGCTCATTCAAAACTATTCCTTTGCCAGAAACATTGATAAGCACATTGGCTGTCCCCAAATCTATTCCTATATCTCGTGCCACGATAATCCTCCATAAATATTCATTGTACATTTTACCATAAAGATACCAAGTTTGCTTTTAGCTTCATTCGTTTAATTAAGTCTTAAAAGAAATTACTCAGCTGCAAAGATGTGTCAATTAGAGTAATGAAAAAGTTGCCTACTAAAAAGCCTAAAGCAATTGCAGCAAAAATCAACAAAAGCTGAGCCTCAAAAATTTTATTTTTTCGTATAATTTTCTCTACTTGAACGCTTTTCATAATTTGAAACGATAAGCCGATTGTAATCAAGTAAATTACAATACTAATCAAGGCATGTACACCAAGTTGAAACATACTTCTTCTCACATTTCTTCAATTAAATAAAAACGGATGCACAAAATTGTGCGTCCGTTAAAACTTTAATACTATTTACTTGAATTGTAAACACTAATTCTGTTTACAGCCCTTCTTAATGCAACTTGGGCTCTTTCCAGTGAACGTTGATCATGCGCAGCTTTAGCTTCTTTCATTGCATTTTGTGCACGTTCTCGAGCTGCCTCGGCACGCGAAACATCAATATTGCTGGAGCGTTCCGCACTATCCGCAATAATAGTTGCAACGTTATTTGAAAATTCGAAGTAGCCACCGCTAACAGCAATATGGTTAACAGCATTATTCATCTGTCGACTACGAGTTACTTTGATTTCGCCAATTGCGAGTGGCGTTAAAATCGGTAAGTGATTATACAGAATCGACCGCTGACCATCTATTGCACGCATTTCCACAATACTGCAATGATGTGAAAAAATTAGCCCATCTGGAGTTACAACATTAACCTTAAAAAGCTTTTCTGGATCTGCCATGTGACATCACCCTACTTTTCTAACAAGGCTTTAGCTTCAGGATCACTAGCTGTTACGCCCATAACTTTTGCTTTTTGTAAAACATCTTCGATTGGGCCTACACTACGAAATGCATCTTCAGGAAGATCATCCAAATGACCATCGAGAATCATCTTAAAGCCTTTAATTGTTTCTTTAATTGGAACATATGAACCAGGAACCCCGGTAAATTGTTCAGCAACAAAGAAGTTTTGTGACAAGAAGAACTGAATCTTACGAGCACGACTAACAATTACTTTTTCTTCATCAGATAATTCGTCCATACCTAAAACAGAAATAATATCTTGCAGTTCATGGTAACGTTGCAAAATATGTTGTACACGAGTTGCAATATCATAATGTTCCTCACCAACTACTTCAGGATCCAAAGCGCTTGATGTTGACTCTAAGGGGTCAACTGCTGGATAGATACCTTGCTCAACCAAGCTACGCTCCAAATTAGTAGTAGCATCCAAGTGAGCAAAAGTAGTCGCAGGTGCTGGGTCAGTATAGTCATCAGCAGGCACATAAACGGCTTGAATTGAAGTAATTGAACCCTTCTTTGTCGAAGTAATTCTTTCCTGCAATTGCCCCATTTCAGTTGCCAAAGTTGGCTGATAACCAACGGCACTTGGCATCCGACCTAGTAAAGCTGAAACCTCAGAACCAGCTTGCGTAAACCGGAAGATGTTATCGATAAAGAGCAACACATCTTGCCCTTCAACATCTCTAAAATACTCTGCCAAAGTTAACCCGGTTAATGCAACTCGCATTCTGGCACCAGGCGGCTCATTCATTTGTCCGAAAACCATGGCGGTTTTGCTTAAAACGCCAGATGCTTTCATTTCAAAATAAAGGTCGTTACCTTCACGAGTTCTTTCACCAACACCAGTGAAAACGGAAATACCACCGTGTTCTTGCGCAATGTTATGGATTAGCTCTTGAATAATAGTTGTTTTACCAACACCGGCACCGCCGAACAGCCCAACTTTACCACCACGAACATATGGCTCCAGCAGGTCAATAACCTTAATTCCAGTTTCAAGTATTTCTTGACTAGTTGTTAATTCATCATACTTTGGTGCATTTCGGTGAATACTATTACGAGCATGATCCTTATCAAATTTTGGACCATTATCGATTGGTTCACCGAGAACATTAAACACACGTCCTAAAGTATCGTTACCAACAGGAACGGATATTGGACCGCCGGTATCTTCGACTTTCATTCCGCGACGGAGACCATTGGTAGATTCCATGGCGATTGTTCTTAAAACGCCATCCCCAAGCTCTAGCGTGACTTCAAGGACAATAGTTTCATCCTCTGATTTAACTACACGCAAAGCATTGTCAATATCAGGTAGGTTTTTATCAAGTGGAAATTTAACATCGACAACGGGGCCGATTACTTGAACAACTTCACCTTCACTCAAAACATCTACCTCCTTTTCTCAATTTATTTCAAAGCATTAGCACCACTGACAATTTCAGTGATTTCAGTGGTAATTTCTGCTTGTCTTGCACGGTTTAATTTAGTTGTCAGACTTGAAACCAAGTCATTAACATTGTCTGTCGCACTCTGCATAGCAGTCATTGAGCTTGCATGCTCGGCTGTTTTTGCGTCCAGAATAGCTCCGTAAATAGTTGAACGAGCATATTGTGGAATTAAAGTGGTCAAAACTGCGTTAACATCTGGTTCAATATCATATTCTAAATCTCTGTGTGCTTCAGCTTCTTTGATTCCAATATCAATATCGACAACCGGTAACATTTTTTCAACTCTAAATGCAGAAGACAAAGAGTTAATGTGGTGCGTATAACAAACATACAATTCATCATAAACACCATTCAAATACATTTTAATCGCTGTTGAGACGATTGGTAAAACCTCATCAAATGTTGGAACATCAGAAATAGCAGCATTTTCATACACAACATTTAAGTTATTCTTTTTAAAAAATTCTGCCCCTACAGAGCCCACTGCTAAAATTTTAATATCTTTATTTTCAGCTTTGGAATCTTGAACAAGACCCATCATATTTTTAATGACGGCACTGTTATATGAGCCAACAAGGCCACGGTCACCAGTTATAACTAAATAACCAGTTGATTTGACCTTTTTCCTTGCTTGAACCATATCAGAAACGATTCCTAAGCCAAAAACATTTTCATAATCGATTTTGCCAATACTATCTTCGTCAACAGCAACATTTTCTTTCTGTAAATGACGGACAACTTCTGCACTCATTAAGCGAGACAAGGTTTGTCTTACATGATCGTTATAAATCGTGTAGCCCTCATCGCGCTTTTCAGTTTGATTAAGTTTTGAAGCAGAAACCATTCTCATGGCTTCCGTAATCTTACCAGTTTGCTTAACTGAAGCAATTTTTTTCTTCAACTCAAGTAAAGATGCAGGCATAAGCTACCTCCTATTTATTACTTGGTGAAAAACTATCAGCAAATTGTGAAATTGCAGATTTCAACTCAGTTTCATCTGGCAATTCTCCTGTTTTACGGATGTGATCTAATAGATCTGCATGATTACTATCAAAGTTATCGTAAAGTTCTTTTTCAAACCGCGCGATATCTTCAACAGGAACGGAATCGATGTAACCGTGAGTTAATGAATACAATAAAATAACTTGCTTTTCGACTGGAATTGGGTCGTGCAAAGGTTGCTTTAATACTTCAACAACTCTGCGTCCCCGGTTTAACTTAGCCTGGGTTGCCTGATCCAAATCACTGCCAAATTGAGCGAAACTTTCCAATTCATGGTAGGCTGCCAAATCTGTACGCAATGTACCGGCAACCCTCTTCATAGCCTTTATCTGGGCACTACCACCAACACGAGAAACTGAATTACCAGCATCAATAGCTGGACGAGTTCCCGCAAAGAACAAATCACTTTGTAAGAAAATTTGACCATCCGTAATAGAAATTACGTTGGTTGGAATATAAGCCGAAATATCGCCAGCTTCAGTTTGGATAAATGGAATGGCAGTCATCGAACCGCCACCAAGATCATCACTCAACTTTGCACTACGCTCCAACAGACGTGAATGCAAATAGAAAACATCACCAGGATAAGCTTCACGACCAGGCGGACGACGAAGTAGCAAAGAAAGTTCACGGTAAGCAACAGCTTGCTTGGATAGATCATCAAAGATCACCAGAACATCCTTGCCATTGTACATAAATTCCTCGCCCATAGCTGTACCAGCATATGGTGCAATATACAGCATTGGTGCTGGTTCACTTGGTCCTGCTTCAACAACAATGGTATAGTCCATTGCGCCAAAACGTTTTAATGTTTCTACTTGTGTTCTAACAGTTGACTCTTTTTGACCAATAAAGACATAAATACAAATTACATCCTGTCCCTTTTGGTTCAAAATTGTGTCAACTGCCAGACTAGTTTTACCGGTTTTACGGTCACCTATGATTAACTCACGCTGACCACGACCGATTGGAACTAAAGCATCAATCGCTTTAATACCAGTTTGCAGTGGTTGATTAACTGATTGTCGCTGCATAACACCCGGTGCTGAAGCCTCGATTGGACGAGTTTTTGAGGCCTTAATGTCGCCTAAGCCATCAACTGGCTGACCTAATGGATTTACGACCCGACCAATTAACTCATCTCCAACCGGCACTCTCATAATTTCACCGGTTCTTTTGACTTGGTCACCTTCACGAATATCATCAAAGTTACCCAAAATAATGATACCAACATCATTAGATTCAAGGTTTTGGGCAATACCATAAGAACCATTGTCAAATTCCAATAGTTCATTAGCAAGAACATTATTCAATCCGTGAGCCCGGGCGATACCATCACCTATGTAAGTTACAACCCCAACTTCGTTGATGTCGAGTTTGTCATCATAGTGTTCAAGCTGTTGCTTGATTAAAGAGCTAATCTCTTCTGCTTTAATGCTCAATGGTTTCACCTCTTTTAATTTTTACTAATTAACTGCGCACGAATTTTTTTCAGTTTGTTTTTAACTGAGCCATCAATCACGCAATCGCCAACTTTCAGGATTACACCACCGATTATACTTTTGTCAACTTCATTTTTTAGATTAACACTAGTTAAATCGTACTTTTTTGCGTAACTCTGACCTAAAGCTTTTAATCGTGCATCATCAAGCTCAACAGCGGTAACAGCCGTACCTGTCATAATTTTCTTATTGTCATTATATAGCTCATTAAAGCAATCAATAATGTCAACTAATTGTAAAAAATGGTTATAATCTAACAGCAAATTTAAAAAGGTCTGAACTTCTTCAGTAAAACCTGCTTCAATTATTGATAACGACTTTTTCTTTTCAGCGCTATTAAAAACCGGATCGCTAAAAACACTTAAAATCTTAGGGTTAGCGGAAACTGCCTCACGCAATTCCCCTAAATCTGCATGAACTTTATCTAAAGCATTCATGTCCTGCGCATAATCAAATAGTGCAGTACCATAACGTGCAGCAATTTCTTTTTTAGTCAAGGCCATTATTCGTTCAGCCCCTTAATAAATTGATCGACTAAATCTTTCTGATCGTCAGCAGATAAATTCTTTGCAATCACTTTTTCTGCAATCGTCACTGAAATATCTGCAACCTGTGCGCGGGCTTCGTTTAGAGCATCTGATTTAGCTTGAGCAGCATCTGCTTGAGCTTTTTCATGAATAGATGCTGCATCATCATTAGCCTCAGCAACAATTTGACTGCTTGTTTTCTGAGCATTCGCCTTTGCATCCGAGAGAATTTGCGTTGCCTCTTGTTTTGAATTCTTCAAGGCAGCTTCACGTTCATTAGCTAAAACTTCAGCTTTTTTACGGTTGTCAGCAGCCGAATCCAAATCATTAATCACCTTTTGCCGTCTTTTCTCCATCATGTTGGAAACTGGTCCCCAAGCATAATGTTTTACTAAGATAAGCAAAATCGCAAAAACTATTAAATACCAAATGGTATTGCCAAGATATATATGACCTGCAGAGGCTGCAAATAAAGTTTGAAATATCATTTACTGCCCTTCTCTCTTTTTACTTTAACCGAAATTTTTAAAAAATTAACGGAAGAGAATCAGAAAAGCAACAACGATCGCCAAAATTGGAACGGCTTCAATTAAACCAACACCGATAAACATAGTCGATCTCAAGTTACCTGCACTTTCAGGCTGACGAGCTATACTTTCAACCGTCTTTGTAATAACTTTACCATTACCCCATGAAGCAGCTAAAGCAGCAATACCAGCTACAACCGCTGCGGAAATATATTTAAAAGCTTGTGACATATTTAAACCTCCGAAAAATTATTCTTGTGTAACCTTTTTACCAATGTACACCATTGATAAGGTTACGAAAACATATGCCTGGATAGAGCCAATGAAGACAGAGAAACCTTGCCATATCATAGCAAGCGGTGCAGCTAAAACTAAAGTTAGTGCACCATAGCTAGGTGCAAAACTATTACCAATTAAAGTTAGTAAAACTTCACCTGCATAAATATTACCATATAGACGCAAAGACAGCGTTAAAAAGTTAGTAATCTCTTCCATCATATTAATCGGAAAAAGAAAACCAACAGGTTCAGCATAATTACGCCAATAACCTTTAGTGCCAAATCTTTGCATTCCAAATGTAAATGATAGAAGCAAGGTCATCATTGCAAACGACATTGTCGTTACTGGATCAGCAGTTGGGGATTTAACGAAAATGCTATCGCCAGCCTTGACTTCCAAGAAAAGACCTAATTGGTTCATAAACCAAATAAATAGAAACAACACAAAAGCATATAAGGACAAGTGCTTGCGCGCATCAGGATCACTGACATTATCTTTAACAATTCCATCAGTAAAATCAAGCAGGTACTCAATCACATTTTGCCTTTTGTTAGGCTTCATTTCAACTTTTCGTGAAAGCCAGATGCAGACAAATAAAACCACAGCTGCCATTAAAGTTGAGCCAATAATCCCCGAAAGATCAAAGGTCAAACCCAAGAACTTAAAAACAAATGGTCTCTCCATTACTTCGTGACCTCCCTTCTTGTGCCCAAATTATAGAACACTCATACAATATTAACACCAAACAAAAATTTTGTGAAAAATTGTAAGCGAATTTTCTTAATTTTTTTGCTTAAAGACACTATTTTGTGCCAAATAAACGATCACCTGCATCACCAAGCCCTGGTGTGATGTAACCGTTGGGCAACAGTTTTTCGTCTTCAGCAGCTGCATAAATATCAACATCAGGGTTTTCTTCTTGAATGGCTTTAACACCCTCGGGAGCAGCAACTAAAACTGCCAGCTTAATTGCTTTAACGCCTCGCTTTTTCAAAGCACCAATGGCCATGTTGGCAGAACCACCAGTTGCCAACATTGGATCAACTACTAAGCATTCGCGCTCAGCTATATCCTTTGGCATTTTGCAAAAGTACTCATGTGGCTTTAATGTTTCTTCGTCACGGTACATTCCAATTACGCCAACTTTGGCCGATGGAATCATTTCCATCACACCATTGAGCATCCCGATTCCTGCACGTAAGATTGGGACAATGGTCATCTTTTTGCCAGCAATCTCTTTTTGCGTGGTTTTGCCAATAGGTGTTTCAATTTCAACATCTTTTAACGGTAAATCGCGAGTAATTTCATAAGTCATTAGTCCCCCAATTTCACCAACAATTTGCCGAAATTCATTGGAACTTGTTTCCTTACGGCGAATAATTGTTAACTTATGCTGGATCAACGGGTGATCTAAAACCGTAAATTTGCCCATCTTTTTTTCCTCCTACTAAACAAATAATACTTCTCGCTTATTTTAATCAAAAAAGCAAAGGGTTTAAAGTCCTTTGCTGTCGTTTTTTTATTTTGTCATATAGTGATGCCCCGCAGCGGCTTTATCTAACCGATTCATGTAAGCAAGTGAAGACTCACTGCCGCTAAATCCCTGGACAAAAATTTGCTTAATTTGTGGTTTATCATCAAAATAACGCAAGCCACCAAACAAATTATGATCAGCTTCTTGTAAGGAATTACCTAAATTAAACTTGTTTTCTTCTGGTAATTTAATCTTTGCGAGTATATCTTCTACTGCCATGACCCCAATCGTATCATTGAAATCAATTTGCAAAAAATCTTCTAAGTGATCAACCACAATGACGGGAGCGCTTGGTGCATAATGCCGATACTTCATTCCAGGAGCTTTGGGTACACCCTTTTCAGCTACCTTACCGGAATTAATCAGTACTTTTTCACCTAAAACCTGGCTCAATTCTTCAGGAGTTATTTCACCAGGACGTAAAACAACTGGTGTTTTAACAGATAAATCAATAATTGTTGACTCAAGACCGACCTTCGTTTGTCCGCCATCAATAATTCCAGCAATTTTGCCATTTAAATCATGGTAAACATGTTGGGCAGTCGTTGGACTCGGCTTAGTCGAAGTATTTGCCGACGGACCCACAATTGGCTCTCCCAGTTTAGCAATAAGTTCATGGGTCAATTTATCATCAGGACAACGAAACGCAACTGTTTCCAAACCGCCAGTCACAGCGGACGGTAAACTGCCCGGTTTGACAAAAAGCAAAATAGTCAATGGACCCGGCCAAAAATGTTTAATCAGTTTCTGGGCTCTTTCTGGAATTTCCCTAGCATATTTAGCCATCATTTTTTCATCAGAAACTGTGACAATTAATGGATTATCGCTAGGGCGACCTTTGGCAGCATAAACATTCTTCACAGCTGTTTCATTAGTTGCCAAAGCGCCTAAGCCATAAACCGTTTCGGTCGGAAAAGCTACCAGTTCCCCAGCAGCTAAAAGTTCAACTGCATCATTGATTTTTTCTTGATCAAAAATCTTTGTTTCCATCACTTATTCCACTTTCCACTTACCATACGGGGCTTATTAGCCAAATCATTTTTAAATTCAATCGTAAAGTCAGGCAATTCTTTAGCAAACAATTCTTCAAGCTGCTTTTTTTCACTAAAGCCAAACTCTAAGAAGAATCTTCCACCAGGATTTAAATGCTGCCGAACTTGCTTGACAAATTTTTGATAAAAAACAATTCCGTCTTTACCACCAAACAGCGCTTCTTTTGGCTCATTTTGCAGGACATTTTGATCCATGACATCTTGTTCTGTTTCTTTAATATAAGGAGGATTAGAAACAATCACATCAAATTTTTCTAATCCAATTAAAATATTAGCCTTTCTTACGGTTACATCAATGTCATGAAGTAAAAAGTTTTCCTCACTAATTCTAAGGGCAGCATCAGTAACATCTGAAGCATAAAAATTCAGGTTACTAATCCCCTTTTCTTTTGCTTGCTTAGCCAAAGCAACCGTAATACAGCCTGAACCAGTGCCCAAATCAAGAATTGTTTGGTTATTTGCTAAATGCGCCAAAGCCCAACTTACTAGTTCTTCAGTTTCAAAGCGCGGAATTAGCACACCCCGCTGAACCATTATTTTATAGCCGTAAAACCAAGAGTAACCCAAGATATACTGCGGTGATATACCTTTGGCCAGTTTAGTAATATCTTTTTTTGCTTGGGCTATCTGCTTAGTAGTTAATTGCAAATCCTGTTTTAATTGAAATTCACTGGGACTCAATCCTAGCCGCTCGGCCAATAGAAAAGCAATATCTTCTGGGCGCTCATCAGGCGCTGTTTCAGAAGACCAGATTCGTAAATCACTTAAAGTGACAATCTTAGACATTTTGCTCAGCCAGCTCCTCTAACTGCTTAGTTTGATTATATAAAATCAGTGCATCAATAATTTCATCAAGTTCACCGTTCATAATTCGGTCTAATTTATTTAATGTTAGACCAATGCGATGATCTGTCACCCGATTTTGCGGATAGTTATATGTCCTAATTCTTTCGGAACGATCACCTGTCCCAACAGCGCTTTTTCTTTTGGCATCATATTGATCCCTATTTTGACTTTCGTAATAGTCATAGACACGAGAAGTTAGAATTTGCATTGCTTTTTCCCGGTTTTGCTGCTGACTACGCTGATCTTGCATCGCCACTACGATTCCAGTTGGCAAGTGCGTCATCCGAACAGCACTAGAAGTCTTGTTAATGTGCTGGCCACCGGCACCACTTGAACGATAAACGTCAACACGAATATCCTTTGGATCAAGTTCAAAATCAACTTGTTCATATTCTGGCATTACGGCCACAGTGGCAGTTGACGTATGAACACGACCTTGGGATTCAGTAACTGGAATTCTTTGTACCCGATGAGCACCATTTTCGTATTTAAGCTTAGAGTAAACCTTATCACCAGTAATCATAACTGCGACGCGCTTATAACCGCCCACTTCAGTCGCTTCACTATCAACAATTGAAACTTGCCAGTTTTGCCGCTCAGCATACTTTTCATACATTCTAAGTAAGTCAGCGGCGAATAAAGAAGCTTCATCTCCACCAGCAGCGCCCCGAATTTCCATAATGATATCTTTATCATCGTTAGGATCTTTGGGCAGCATCAAAATTTTAATCTGGTCTTCCAAATCAGAGATTTCTTTTTCTAAGTCGCTGTTTTCCTCTTTAGCCATTTCAACTAAATCAGAATCACTTTCATTGGAGATAATTTCCTTATTTTCTGCAATTTCTTTTTTATCTGCTTTATATTTACGATACTTTTCGACTACTTCGCGCAAGTCAGATTCTTCTTTAGATATCTCCATGTAGCGCTTAGTATCATTGATAACTTCTGGATCGGCCATCATTTCCTGCAACTCATCATAGTGAGCCACAAGCCCTTCAAGCTGTGCCATAATCTTATCCATGTTTTCTCAATCCCTCTCTATCTTTGCTTATCTGGGTGAAAATAATGAAAACGACAAACCGGGTAATAGCTTTCATCTCCACCAATTTGGACCTGCTCACCTTCATAAACAGGCTTGCCATTATGAATCCGTAGATTCATTGTAGCCTTACGGCCACAATAGTGGCAAATTGTTTTAATCTCATTAATCTTATCAGCTACAATCAATAAGTTCTTAGTGCCTTCAAACAAATTATTCTGAAAGTCATTTTTTAACCCAAAAGTCATCACCGGAATGCCTAATTCATCAACAATCTTGGCGCATTCAAAAACATGATGCCGCTCTAAAAACTGTGCTTCATCAATGAAAACACAGGCAATCGGGCCATCACCACGTTTTTCTTCTTGGACATTAATCTTTTTAATATAAGCAAAAACATCCATTTCACGTTCAATTGGAACTGCCTCGCGATGCAGTCCGATTCGCGAAGCAATTACTCCAACTCCACTACGATTATCAATTCCACTTGTCATCAGCACAATTTTGCGCCCCTGGGCTTCATAATTATGTGCATCCTTGAGAATTTCAAGTGTTTTGCCACTACTCATTGTCCCGTAGTGAAAAAATAATTGTGCCATTTTTGCTCCTTTGTCTAATTAAATTCACCTAACTCATCTAGTATAGATGAAAAATAAATTCTATGCATTTAAATCGTTGTCAAAAACTCGTTTTCATTTGCTCCCTATGCTATAGTTGATAATGATTTTAAAGCGAGGGATAAACATGAACGTAAAATCTGGAATTGCAAAATTTGCCGGAAAATCAAGCTACTGGTTTCTGCACAATGTTTTAAAAGGCGGGACCAGCTTTCCAGGTAAGCTGGCTATGAATCTTGATCCAGAAATTTTGAACACGTTAGCTAAGGATTACGAAACAGTAATTGTAACGGGAACAAACGGTAAAACCATGACCACAGCTCTCATTGTTGAAGCACTGCGGGAAAAATATGGTGATGTCCTTACCAACCCATCCGGCTCTAATATGCAGCAAGGAATTGTTACCGCCTTTTTAGCTCATAAAAATAAAAAAACACGCCGGAAAATCGCTGTTCTTGAGGTTGATGAAGCTAACGTTAAAATGGTTACACAACTGGTTCATCCAAGTGTGTTTGTTTTAACCAATATTTTTCGTGATCAAATGGATCGTTACGGTGAAATTTATACTACTTATGAAAAAATTATTGCTGGAATCAAGCTTGCGCCCCAAGCAACTATTATCGCTAATGGTGATGCAAGTATCTTTTCATCCGTTGACTTACCTAATCCGAAGATTTTTTATGGCTTCAAGCTTGCCAGTGACCAAGCAAAAAACGATGTAAAAGCGCCGGTCAACACTGATGGCGTTCTTTGTCCGAAATGTGATCATATTTTACATTACCACGAACGGATTTACGCTAATTTAGGTGATTTTTTCTGCCCCAACTGCGACTATCATCGTCCAGAACTAACTTATTCCGTTAACAAGATCGTTGCACAAAGCCCAAATCATTTAGAATTTCAAATGGGCTCTAAAAATTATAGCATCAATGTTGGTGGAACCTATAATATTTACAATGCGTTGACCGCCTATTCGGTTGCCAGACATTTTGGCTTGAGTGATGATGAAGTGGCTAATGCTTTTTCTAAAAACAAACGCGTCTTTGGCCGCCAAGAACTGATTGATTACGCCGGAAAAAAGATTAACTTAATTTTAGTGAAAAATCCGGTCGGACTTGATGAAGTATTACACATGCTAAATACTGAAAAAGACAATTACTCACTTGTTACTCTTCTTAACGCCAACCATGCTGACGGAATCGATACCTCTTGGATATGGGATGGTCAGTTTGAGGATCTTAATCATGAGCAAATTAAAAAGATTTTAGTTGGTGGCGAGCGTTGGCACGATATGGGCTTTCGTCTTAATGTTGCTGGTTTTGACCCAAGTATCATGACTACCTGCCCTGACAATGGGTCTGTCATCAATGAAATCGCTAAATTGCCAACAGAAAAAGTTTATATTTTATCAACTTATACCGCACTGCTTTCTTTGCGTAAAACAATGGCTGAACAAAAAATCATTAAAGCTGGCATGTAGCTTGTACGTAATAAGAGAAACGAGCTTAATTAGCAATTTTAAAGCACCTAGACTAAAGTTAACCCCTAAAATTGGATATTAACATTATTTCTTATTCGCTAAGGCCGTATTCCGATATTCAATCGGGGTGCGGCCTTTTAACCTGTGCCTGATTCTAAAGGATTAACTGGCTTTTAGTCAAAATAAAAAGACTAGCTTTGCTTTCACGGCAAAACCAGCCTTTAAATAAATAGGACGTTTTGTATATTATCTATTATATAAATTATCCTTGACAAAAACAAATATTTAATTTTGCTTTCTTTGAATACCAAACATCCCCAAGAAAGAAATTGATAATGCAGCAACACCGGCCAAGATCATGCTTAATGAAGCATTTTTAGCAGAACCTGTTTGTGGTAGCTGAGTTTTGCTATTAGGATCTGCTACATTAGCCTTTCCTTGCTGAGTTGCGCTTGGAACTGTCTGGTTTTTTTCAGGTGTCTTACCAGTGGCGTTAGTATTATTTTGCTTATCATCACTTGGCTTTTGTGCATTTTGCTTATCACCGGCTGGTGCTTCAGGTTGGTTATTATCCGTACCAGTCTGTTGATCTTTATTAGCTACAGGAGTCTGCTCATTATTTACCCCAACATTACCCTTAGTATAAATATAAGTTACCTCGTCCTTTGGTTGATTATGGAAGTAACCTTCTGTTGGACCTTGCCAGTCTTTTAATGTGTAGCCGTCAATGGCTTTCCGCATCGTACCATATGCCACACCTGCGCGACCATCAATAACCTGGTCTTCTGCAAGTTTATTACCATTTTCATCTTGGTAGTGAGCAACCACAATTGACTTGCCATAAAAGGCAGTAGTATCTTCAGTGGTAGTTGTATCAGCTTTAACTACATTAGCCGAATTAGCATAGCCAAATGTTAATGCTGCAAACGAAATACTAGTAACTAATAACGCTTTAATCTTTTTATTTGCAATTTTTGTTCTATTCATAACAATTTCTCCATTTTCTTACTTCAAATCATTACATTTCTTAAATAAACTAATTTTTTCGTTGCTTAGAATGAATTGTTAAAAATCACTACTAAACAGAAAAAGAAAATTGAACTTATTAGGAAAATGCTTAACCTTAAGCTGTTGCAGATATTATAGCACTTTTTGCTTGTAATCTATATGGAATTTTATTTTTTTGTTTAAAATAACAATAAGTATAACTAGTATTATAAAACTCATAAAATAAAACAAATAAAAGCAAAGATAAATGATTTTATTCATCTCAGAATTAACGCTACTTAGGTTTATAATCAGGGTATAAAGTTAAGGCTTAGACATGAATTAACAGCAACTTTAAAGCCTTATAGCAAATATGACAAAGTCGACTTAACGCTTGTCCAAAAAGGATCTGAAAGACAAATTATGACTAAGTCATTTAATTGACGGTAGTGAACTAGAAGAGACAAAAACTACGATCAAAAAAGAGCATCAAGTCTAGTTAATAGCCTGACGCTCAATTAGAAAATTATAAAATTCTATTAAGATAAATTAACAATGAACCAGCTTTATTTATTCGCAAAATAGTATATTTCCACTTGTTCATTTTCACTATCCGCTGTTACTTCTTGACCAGCTACTATTGCTTGATTTGACGTATAGCCAGTAATTACTGGTACCTTGAATTCGTCCCAGCTGTCATTGTGCCAACTGCCATAGGTCTTTTCGCCTGTTATTTGGTCTTGACTTACAGTTCGTCTGATAATCGCCACTTGATTATAAGTTTTTATGCTGCCATCAGGTTGGTGGACATTAATTGTTCTGGTGATAGTCTTCAGCTCTGTATTTTGAATTGACTTTGGATTAACCGTAACTTTGATAACTTGACTTCCTGAACCATCAACTTTAATACTTGGCTGTGGTGCTGCGGCTAGTTCATAGCCAGCTGGCGCATGATAATTAGGCGTCAACGTATCGCCTGTATAGCCAGTTAGCTCTTGCGTGCCAACAACTTTGCCACTAGCATCAACATATTGCACCGTGATTGTCTGTTCAATTGGGTCATAGTATATATCAATTGCCTGATCACCAGTCTGACTAGTAACTGTTTGGGCTGGTATCTCTTTAACACTTGGCTTATAACCAGCAAAAGAAGGTACTTCATGTGCTGTCCATTGCGCTGTTGTCCAGCTGCCCCATGCGATTGTACCATCTGGTTTGACTAGTCCTGGCCTGGTAATCATTACCGTTTGCGCGTCTGTCTTAGTTGAACCATCTGGCTGATGAACGACAATCAAGCGTGTTACTGCCTTAGTTTGCGTTGTATTGGTAGCTAATGTTTGCGTATCCCAGTCATAGGTTGTGACCTGATCACGGCCGGTTAATGACATTAACTCATCTGATGTATAACGCTTACCTTGTTCATAACCGCTAGTTGCCACCCAGTAAGGCGCAGCTACAATTCGATTGGTCCCCGAAATCACGGTATTGACAGCGGGGACTGTGGGTAATTTAACGTCAGAAGTCAACTTAGTTTTTGCCCCAAGAACTAAGCGATTAAGGCTGTTACATGAGTAAAACATATGGGTCCACTGAGTAACTTTAGAAGTGTCGAAATTGCTTAAATCTAATGCTTTTAAATTATTGCATCTGTCAAACATACCAGACATGTCAGTAACTTTGGAAGTGTAGAAATGGCTTACATCCAATGTTCCTAAATTGTAACAGTTTCCGAACATACAAGCCATATCAATAACTTGAGAAGTGTCAAAATTACTTACATCCAATGTATTTAAATTATTACATTCACTAAACATCCAATCCATGTAAGTAACTTTTGAAGTGTCAAAATTGCTTACATTCAATGTTTTTAAATTATTACAATCTTCAAACATACTAGCCATGTCAGTAACTTGGGAAGTGTCGAAATTGCTTACATTCAATGTTTTTAAATTGCTACAAAAAGCAAACATAGAATCCATGTTAGTAACTTGGGAAGTGTCAAAGTGACTTACATCCAATACTTCTATATTGCGACAGTTTTCAAACATATCTTGCATGTTAGTAACTTTTGATGTATCTAAATTTTCTAAGCCATCGATTGTGGTCAGCTTGTTCAAGCCCATAAAAAGCCCTTGTGAATCTTGATTGGCAACTACACCGCGATCAACCTTAATTTTTGTTAATTGATCTGCAAAAGCGCTGTTTAACTGATTAATACTCTGATGATATATGTTTCCCAAGGTTCCTTCATGCAGGTAAAGAACATAATCATCACCTTCATGCTTATATTCCCACTTGCTAGTCCCCCATGTGCCTTGATCAATTGTTTCAGGATTTGTTACTGCTTGTTTATTTGCAGCTTCACTCTTGTCGATAGAAGTCGAAGCAACATCTTTACCAGCATTATCTGTCGGCTTGTTTTCGGTTGCTTTTGCAGTAGAATCATCTTCTATACCAGTATTAACATGAGAATCTGTTTCTGCTGGTATAACACCTTTTTCTGCCTTCGGTGCCTGTACAATTGCAGCAGTGTTTTGACTGTTAGCAGGATCTACCGTTGCCGCCTTTGCCTGCTGCTGCGTTAAAGCCAGCCCACATACTAATCCGACTACTGTAGTTGCAATAACAGCTTTAGTATTCTTTTCTTTTTTCAAAATAAGTTCCTTTCTATCATTTTTATATATGTTCCTATATACATAATTTATTTTAACACCAGTTTTTATAAATTACATAACTTTCCTAAAAAAAGCACAGTTTTATTAAATTATTTAGCTTGTAAAAAAATAATATAGTTATGAATCCAGTCAGAGCCACCTCGAGATATAATCCCCAAAACTCAGATTACCCATAACATAATTTACTTGGTTTACTAAATTAACCAAATATATACTTGCTAGTTCTTTATTTGAGCAGTAGCATATTAGCTTTACTAGTGCATCAAGTAATATTCTCAACAAAAATTAGCTTTTCAGTAGGAAATATGATTTGCTCATTAATCTTATCGGAATACTAAATTTGTTTTGTGTATCACTAGCAAAATTACAATTACACCAAAATCATGTAAAAAAAGATTCTTACTTTTTAAGGCTAAATTATTTTTCTTACTCTACATCTTACTTGCCAACTAAAAAACTTTTAAATTTGCCGTTCTTCCTGTTTTACTTAGGTATAAAACGCACTTCCAATAAATTTTTACATTAAAGCAGCAAAAAATGTCTTTTCATCATTTTTACTTACGATAAAACCGGTTTCTAAATCAAAGTCTATTTTGCATCGTCGACGATTTATCAGCATAACTAAAAAAGAATGTCCTTATATCAATCTTTATGCTAAATGCTTGGGATTTATCCACTTACACGTCTAATTAAAATCTGAATTATTTTGATCTAATATAAATCATTTTCGACAGTCATCGAAAACAAAAAATACCTTTATACCAGAGTTTAAGCAACCTGATATAAAGGTAAATTAAAATATTGGGATATCCGGGCTCGAACCGAAGACCCATTAAGTATTGCTATATTAGTGTTTTTACTAGCTTACTCGGTATATGAAGTCCGATATGAAGTCGATTTTAACCCTCCATATACCTTTCGAATTCTGTTACAGTTTCTTGTTCACTCTGCTTGGTTACATGAGTATAAATATCCATCGTGGTTTTCATTGATGAATGCCCTAACCTTTTCTGTACATCTTTCATTGATGCACCAGAATCAAATAATAGGGATGCATGAGTATGCCTAAACCCATGAACTGTAATATGCCTAAGATGACCATGCTCACAGATGCTATTATTCCATTGCGTGGGCTGTGTTGGTTGATTAGGCTTATTTTGCCAAGTCGGAAATACCAGATTATCTGTACTCATAAAATTATACCCTAACTTCAGCATTTCTTTTTGCTGCTTTGTTCGCCACTCTTTTAACACACCCATGGTTTGCTTGTCCATTTGAATAGTTCTTATGCTGCCACGCGTCTTTGGTGTAGAAATATAGAGCCTATTATTAATGCCCTTACTTACAGATTTATCGATTTTTACTGAACCATGAAGGAAATCTACCCTATTCCATTTTAAAGCCAATGCCTCGCCCTTTCGCATCCCTGAATAGGCTAATAGCCTAAAGAATACATAATATAGAAAATTTCTTTTATTAGCGTAGTCAAGAAACTTTTTTAATTCATCCTTAGAGTAAAAATTATCAAACTCTTTTGGCTGTTCTATATATTTAGGTCTTACAACCTTTTTCATAGGATTCTTGTCGATTAATTCAAGATCAACAGCATAATCTAACATACGTGATGCATAGCGGATATAGCGTTTATAGGTCTTATGGGACACTTCAAACCACTTGTTTACTGCACTTTGGCACTGAAAAATGGTAAGCTTATCTATATATAAATTACCTAATTCCTTAAGAATATGATTATTGAAAATTCTTAGTGCTGTAGCATATGTGCTTTCTTTAACCGTAGTCTTATACGTCTTAGACCATATTTTAAACAAGTCTTTCATGGTATACCGTTTATGAGTAAGGGGCTCATATTCGCCATTAAGGACTTTTATTTTGTATTCATAGTAAGACTTTTCAGCAGCATCCCTGCTCTTAAAGCCTTGCTTTTTTATTTGAATGGTATGCCCTGTCGTTTCATCTTTACCTACATAAATATTAAATCCGTATCTGC
The DNA here is from genome assembly GCF_026536055.1 of Lactobacillus sp. B4015. Lineage (NCBI taxonomy): Bacteria > Bacillati > Bacillota > Bacilli > Lactobacillales > Lactobacillaceae > Lactobacillus > Lactobacillus sp. B4015. The sequence continues at coordinate 72,927 of NZ_JAFNOY010000008.1, read as the reverse complement.
TTTGACCACTTGGCGTGGTGTACTCTTTAATTTCATTATCCATGTTTAATTAATTCCCTTCTTAACATTAGAAGGCGTGCAAGTGAACTAATCTTAAATATTTAACATGTATTTATGGGGTAACGTTTCGTGACGGGCTATAAATTATTGACCAGTAGTTTTTGTGAAATCTACATACGATGCTCCATCATCATCAGTAAAAATGTGTTTATTGATATAATCTTGTCTTTTTTCTAATAGCTCTTTAGGTGATTCTATCCATTCATCACCTTCTTGTTGATCTCTATCGTCTCTTTCTAATCTAAGCAATTCTACAGATAAAGCATCATTGAGTGCATTTGAAATATCTTCATCTGTCGCATCTAGCGGTTTAGTCACTAACCAGTTAATAGCCAAATTATCAAAAATAAACGAAAAATTCTTTTCCCAGAAATAAAAATTAGTGATTTCTTTCTCAGTCAACAAGTTAAAATTCGGTTGATCATAAAAAACTATTCCCTTAGCTATTGCTATCAAATCAACATTAAAAGTAATCTCACTATTTTTTATTGCATGGCTTATGCTATTAGAATTTTCTTTACTTCCACAGATATATTCTTGTTGAAGTTTCACTAGTATTTCTTTTTTACTGTATGCACCTTTTAAATAAGGAACAGATACATTGAAATAGCTAGCTAACTTTTCCCAAATTTCTTTGTTTGGAGTTCTTTCATTATTTTCATAATTACTAATCGCCTGGCGAGTAAGACCTGTTACTTTTGCTAAATCACCTTGACTCACATCTTTTTTTTCTCTTAATTCTTTTATTCGATTGTTGAAAATCACAGATACCATCTCCTTTGTTTATTTTATAATTCTTTGCATAAAGTAGCAACAATAACGTTAATAGCAACATTATTGTTGACATAATAATATTCAAGTCATATAATTTACTTGTAAACAAAAATGTTGCTAAAAGGAGACAAGAGAATATATGAAACTAACAGAGCAGCAAGTCTTAGCTTTAAAACGAAAACGTGGTGAAAAGAATTTAAGTATTGGCGCTTTGGCAAAAAGTGTAGGGTTAAGTAGATGGACTATAAGTAGAATTATTAAAAAAAATCCTAATCTGTCATCTACTACAGTTGAAAAAATAAAAGATTGGTTAATTGACCAGTACACAACTATCAAATAGAAAGGATCATTATGAACAAAACAGAAACAAATAAACTTGACGATAACTTAGTAAACATTATTTTGCAGAGTACATATTTATCTTCTGCACTAAGTCTTCTAGCAGATAAGCTTTTAAATATTGGATCGCCTGATTCAATTTCTTTGGAAGATTTTAATCAGCTTGTGGGTTTGGCCCAAATTAGTAATTCATATGCAAAGAAACATGCTGAATTAGCTGAAAAAACGTATCAATTAATTGGATAGCTAGGAGTTAGAAAATGGAACAAACAGTTACAGTACCAAATGATTTTGATGATAAATTTATTCAGATATCTCTAGAAAGCTGTCGCTTACGTGACTGCTTAAGTGTGCTTACAAGCAAAATAGATGAAATAGAAAGCCCTGATTATCTAACACTAGACGAATTAAACAGAATTTCAGCTTTGGCTAAAGTAATTGAAGGCTATGCTAACCATCATAGCAATTCAGTTAATAATATGTACACGCTAGTTAGATGTAGAAAGGACTAACTAACCATGGTTGGAACAGTAAAGAATGTAACAGAATTAGACAACGGCTTAATAGCTGCATCCCTGCAGAGCGAAAATTTATTAAGAGCAGCGGAATTAATGCTTGATAAACTGCACAGCATCCAGCAGCCTGAAGATTTGACCTTAAGTGATTACGAACAACTATATGCCCTAACTGACCTAATGAAAGTCTATGCCAAGAACCAACGTGATGAAATATCACACACAGAGTCATTAATTGAGTTTAAAGAGGAGTAAACATTATGGAATTCAAATTAGATCAGGAACAAAAAACAGACCTACAAAGCTATGTTTGTGGTCTGATTAAAGACAGTCTAGAAAAAGCTGCTACACCCCAGCAGCCATATTTAAACCGTGCAGAGATTGCTAAATATTTTGGTGTTGCTCCCTCAACAATTACTTATTGGGCTTCATTAGGGATGCCTGTAGCCGTGATTGATGGGCGCAAGCTGTATGGTAAGCAGACTATTACTAGATGGATTGAGAGCAAAGAAAAAACCGTTTCTTAGACAACCACGAAAAAGAAAACGGTATTTACATAATTATAACATCTAAAAGTGTGCAAGTGAATTAATCTTAGATGTTTAACTAACAAAGGAATTATTATGAGCAAAAAAGATGAAGAACAAATCAAACTTCTAGAAGAAATTAACCAAGACTTGAAAAATATTAATACGTCAATTAGAAAACTGCAAGTAATAACTGTTTGCATTGATAATTAGAGGTATTAGCAATGAAAAACATAGACTGGGCTTTACAGTATGGCAAACAAGGCTTTTCAGTAGTCCCAACAAACGTTAATTTAAAAAGTCCTGCTATATCTCATGCTAAAAGAGCAAGCCTCACAGACCAGGAAATAACTCAATTATGGACTGATAACCCTAAGTTTGGTATAGCGTGGAAAATGACTAACATATTTAGCATTGATATTGATACGCCTAAACATAGTGGAAAAACTAAAATAGACGGTTTTAAGTCAATTAGAGAAAGCATCCCTTTAGAGTGGTTACCTGATACTCTGACCGCCCTAACACCTAATGATGGCTTACATCTATATTACTTAAAAAAAGATGGTCACCCCAACAAAACTAAAGCGGGTTTTCTACCGGGTGTAGATATTCAAGCCGAACAAGGCAATATTTCTCTGGTACCTCCTACCCTGATTAACGGTGTTAATTATGAGTGGGTTAATCTTAATCAGCCTATTGTCGAAGCACCCACAGAACTGATTGAGTTCATTCAAGAGAAAACTAAGAGACGCACTAATGCTAAAAAGCGTTATTACGTACTGAAAACATGGACAGGCTGCTTATTGGATGAATTGTTTTATCCGCAGATAGTGGGCAAGCGAAATGACTACCTTACTCATATTATTGGGAAACTGTTTAATACAGGTGCAAGAGCAGAAACAATTTACCAATTGGCTATTATTGCCAATAAGCAGTTTCAAGAGCCGTTGCCTATAAATGAAGTAATACGGACTTTTAACAGTATTTTAGAACGGGAGGTAAAAAATATTGCTGAAAAATAAATCAGAAATTATAAAAATAGACCCTAAGTTAAAAGAAAAATATAATAAGGCGGTCAAAGACACACCCGAATGGATAGTCCTTGACGATGATGGCAAGCCGAAAGTTAATATTTCAAGGCTTGGTAAAACCGTTCTTGAAAAGCATAATTGTATTATCGCTGAAAATGGCAATAAAGAAGACTTTTACGAGTATAAAGAAAATTTAGGCTATTGGGAATTAAAAAATATTAAAAGTATCAAAAGCTCTATTACAAGCATTTTAAACAAGCATCATATGTGGACTGATCGCGTGGCTAGGGATGCTTTCCACTTTGTTAGTGACAGCATTAAGCGGGTTAAATGGTCTGAAACCTTTGGTAAGAAACCAGTTAACTATTTTAACTTTAAAAATGGTGTTTGGGATTGGGATGCATTTAAACTGCAAGAACATTCGCCTAAATACTATTTCACTTCCTGTGTTGATTATGACCTAGTTACATTTGATGTAGAAAAAGAGTTAATCAACATTAAAAACAAAACAGCACCACAACTTGAGTCTTCTAAATGGTTATGGAAATCGCTCGGCGAAAACATAACTCCAATAATGGAATTCATTGGTTATGCTTTCTATCCCAGTTATGAACCTATTCAAGCCTTTATTATGATAATAAGCAGTGGCGGTGACGGCAAAACCACCTTTGCCAATTATCTACAGAGATTGCTAGGTAAGGAAAACGTTGCACACGTCTCTTTAGAGAACTTAACAGATGATATGAGCAATAACTTTAGTCTTTCGGAACTAGCTGGTAAGTATTTAAACATCCATGATGATATTTCAAAGTCTTTTATTAAGAACCCTGCTGCTATAAAGAACCTAACAGGTGGTGGAGAAATGAACGCTCCCGTAAAAAATAAAAATGATATTACCTTCTCTAACCATGCAAAATTGCTGTTTATTGGCAATGAAGAACCTAGCTTTTCAGATACAAGTAACGGCTTTAAACGTAGAGCAAACATTGTTCACTTCAACCGAATAGAAAACTTTGACCAAGTCATCGATACTAAGAAGATAGAGAAAGAACGTGGTAAATTTGTTTACTTATGCATGTATCTAGCTAAAAAGGCTATAGCTAACCATACACTCACTCAAACAGTATTAATTACTAAGACTAGAAATAAATGGCTCACAGATAATGATCAAGTTCAACAGTTTATTGATGATAATTATATCCAAGTTGAAGGGAAAAATGTTAATCAGAGTAGTTTATACCAAGCATATAAAAGTTGGTGTGAAGACAATGGTATCAAGCATCCCCTTACACTAATTAAGCTCAAAAACGAATTAGAGAGAAAAGGAATAATACGATATAGCAAACAGTTAAGATCATCAAACGGTAAAAGACCACGTGTTTATTATTTTAAAGACATCGAAGCTAAATAATTAGGGAACAAAAATAATCACGATAAGCCTTGATATATCAACAATGGAACAGGTGTGAACAATTATGGATTAAAAATAAAATAGTCCTTATTCTTAGAGCTAGTAAGTTAGGAACAAAGGAACATCTATATTTTAAAATACCAGGAGGTATATATAAATATATATTTTAGGTTATACAGTACACTATATATATGCGTGGCTAATATCGAAAAAAACGTGTGTCTTTGTTCCAAAACTAGTGACAGTAAGGGATTATACCTATTTTTTAATTCGTTCCTGCACAAAAACAATTGTGCCCAACTCCTATACTAATTCATTAATTGATTTCAGAAAGAGTGAAAAGTCAGTATAAGATATGAAGCAAAGGAAGTAAATGAATGTATTATTCAGTTGGAAATTTAAATAATTTCGACACCACAAATTTAATTAAACAAATTGAAAGAAAATCTGGTAAACAAGCAGCTAAACATTTCAGTGATTGTATTATGCTAGTTGTTAACAAAGCAGAAAACAGCAACTACTTTAACGAACTAAACAATGGTAAGCTGTGTTGGTCTAGGATAGCTGTTGAACATGATGGTACACCGACATTATTCTGTGGTTCGCTTTCAAGCAGGATATTTTATATTTATACCATTGAAGGCAGCCAAGTTAAACGAGAGATTAAGCGAATATAAAACTAAAACCCAAAATACAGTCGTAACTCACGACTGTATTTTTTATGCTAATCTTATTCATGGTTAACAAAGTCTTTCTCTATTGGTATATGCTTCAATTTATAATACATTACTAATATAATCGTCTTTAGGAGAGTAAAATGAACTGGTTTAAAAAGTATGGTTGGTATATTCTAATTTCTTTTATTTCTGCAATATTAGGTGGAGCTATATGTATATCTATATCACAGAAAAATCTAGGCAGTTTTGCAGATTGGCTGAGTGGATTAGGATCCATTGCGGCTATAGCATTTGCATATTGGCAAATACATGAGCAAAAAGTAGAATATGAAAATGATAAAAGGGAACAAGAAAAAATAAAACAGAAGAATAACCAGCCGCTTTTTTCTTTATCTAATACTCGTTTCTTCAAAAAAGGAGTTAAAAACTGTTACTGGCAACCCAATGACTTTCAAGAAATTTCAAAAAAAATAGACAGTTCAAAGATTAATTATGCGTTATTAACAGAAAATAAAGGGTGTTATGAACTTATAAATATAACCAATAGCTTAGCTTCTGACGTTTGCTTTAGAATAACCTATACAGATGGTGAACATCAAACTTTGTATATTCCATTCATTGATGAAAAAAACATGTCTTACCTATTTACACATAAAATGTTTTCTTCAGGATTGACAATTCACAACATAAATGAGCAAGTTGCTAATATAAAGTTATACTATGACTCTATTGACAAAATACATTATGTTCAAATTTGGGAAAATCGAATAAATGGAAATGAACTTGATCTAAATCAATCTTTTGTAAAAACAATAGATGATAATGACAGAAAGAAAATACAAAAAAGTACAACTGCTAATGCAATATTTTGGGAATGATGCTTAAAATATACTGAATAATAGAATATTTTTGAACCCCGCCCCCATCAACGGCTGGCGAGGAGCCGCAACAAGTGGTGTTCGCTTTCTAGACGGACACTTTTTTAATATTTTTTGAAAGGGGGGGTCAAACTGACAAAGGTTGATTTAACAGCGCCGAGATTTCGTACACAAGCTACAAAATGTCTTGATGATTACGGAAAACTTCTATGGCCAAAGTTACATGACGTAACGAATAGTTACTCCACCGTTTAAAATTATACAAGCATGACGCCCTAATTCAGGGCTCCCTTAAATAGCTATTGCTACAACTACACTCATTAAATATCTCTAAGTGGCTCAGACCCACTTAGAAATTCGTTATGGCTGTGAACCATTTCGAAATAAATTTAATTGACCTGTTTTGCCCAATCCATAATTGGTTTAGGTCAAAAGCTAAAATTGGATTCTGATATCCTTTATACAAAAACAGATCGTTCTGAACGACCTGTTTACAGCCTAACGTAAAATTGCATTCGGCGTTTAGCCCAGCTTAAAAATGAACTCGGAACACTATAGGATAATCCATAATTAGTTTCTCCTATAATTCATATACCTACCCTAATTGGTTCATCCCTACCAAAGGGAGTAACGAAATGTGACGCCCCGTTTCGGTGCGTCAGGTCAAAGTAGTATCCATTTTGAACAGCCTTGATATACCAACGTAAAATTGCGTTCGTTAATACTTACTACAACAAAAAGAGAGCTCAATTTTGAACCCCCTAAAATAAAACTTGGGGATACATAATTTTTACGGTTTTGAGTAATATCTATTCGGCTAACAACTGGTTATATTAACTAAATACTATCAAAACTCTATTCTTGTTAATGTATAATTTTTATGAGGTGATTAACATTGAATAATGAAGACTACAAACCAATTATTAATGAATTTTTTGATTTTTTAGATAGTAAAGAAGACGATAACAGGGAGTTTTCTGATTTTTTAAGGAATAACAATAGTGTATTAACAAGTCATCCTGCCTATATTTATAACAAAGAGCGGGAGAACTTAGGTTATATGCACTATAAATTAGAAAAATATTTCTATAAAAGAGAGCCAGAAAAAGATACTGACAAAATATTTATTGAAAAAATGGATTTTATTAAAAATAACTATCAAGAATTATTTTATGAACTAGAAATGCATACTGATTTACTTCGTGCGGAAAATTATACAAGCATGATCGACTATCTCGATGATAGAAAAGTAAAACTGTTTACACAACAAAAAAAACTAGAAGAGAAACAAAATTCATTATCTGATAGTATTAATGAGCAAAAGGAAATAATTGGTAAACAAAAGAAAATAATTGAAGATCAACAACATAGTTTTCAAAAAACCACAGGTAAAATAAATAGTATATATTCCGAATTCATTACAATTCTAGGGATATTCACAGCAATAACTTTTGCTATCTTTGGTGGAATGAATCTACTTACCAATCTATTCAAAAATACAGGCAGTACAGCATCTTCATTAGGATATACTCTTATTATTGCTGCAATTTTCGGTTTAATTATGTGGGGAATTACTGAACTGCTGTTTTATTGGATTTCAAAAATTAAAGGAATAACAGATAGTACAAAAGATAAAAACAAAATTTTGTTTAATTGGATTGCAATAATTGTCTTAACAGGAATATTGATTTTAGGGGTATTGTTATTTACCAAAAAAATAAAATAGTGTGCGAATTTATAAAAAGTATGCTGTATCAAAAAAACTAAAGATTAGTATTTTTACCAGTTCATTATTAAGTTTATTTTTTAGTAAATTCTAGTGTGCATCCCTTTTTATCATTTGGTTAATGTTTTAAATCGATCAAATCGATTTAAAAATTTGCTATTAGCCTATCCCGTAATTTCGACGGGTCAGCAGTTTTAAAGGTAGTCGTAAAACACGACCTCTATTTTATTTAACCAGCTTAATATATGGTTCTAAGCCTATTTCTTTCTGGTATGCAGCAAAGTTTTCCATGAATTCATCTAGTGCCTTTTGCTTTAATTCCCAATATCTAGATTGGCCATAACCTATTTCTTTCATAGCTGTTTTATTCAAATGATCAAGTAAATAAACACTTGTTAGTATTTTTCTTGATTTATCAGAGCATGCTTGGATAGCTTTACCGATGCACCAAGTAATATTTTCAGCAAAAACAATCTTTTTAGTAGTGCGTTTTGCATCAAGAGTGGTTAGCTTATCAACCTTATCAGATACTAAATCAGTCTTGCGCCTTCCTGACCAAATAACAAACTTTCCAAGATCACGTTTAAGAAATACTCTTACTTTTTCCATTTATACATCCCTCCTAATAGGGCTTATTTCGGCCCTCTAAGCGTCACTAATTACTTAAGCATAATCTACCATAGACATAATAAAAAAGCGTATTACACACCCTGCTATCTAAATACCCGTAAATCTTTTAAATCATTGATGCCAAACTGCTCTTGTAGCTTAATCAGGTTAACGGCAAACTGGTTAGATGCCTCTAAACGCCACCTCCACGCTGTATTATGAGTTATGTTTAGGTCACTCATTACATCAAGCTGTCTTTTATTATCAAAATACAGCTTTTTTAGTATAGCCTGGTATTTTGCATCACAGTTATTGATAGCTTGATAGATTATATATAAGCCCAATGCCGTATTATGGTCACTGGTTAATAATGTGAAGTCTTTTTGACTGAAATTCTTATTTAGATCAGTCGTTTTTAGTCCCGTTCTTAGACAAAACATTTCCAAATAGAAGTTTATAAACCGTTTGACACTTCTTGAAGTTGCCTTTAAATCAACGTTTTTCATTGAACACCTATACCAATTCAGCTAAATATCTAAGATTAGCCCACTTGCACGTCTACTTAAAAATATGAAGTCTAATATGAAGTTTTTTGACTCATTTTAGACTAGTTTCAAAAAATCAGAAAAAATAAAAATGCCTTAGCATCAACGTTTACAGCTAGTTGAAACTAAGACAAATTACAATTATTGGGATATCCGGGCTCGAACCGAAACATGCAGGAACCAGAAACCTGTGCCTTACCATTTGGCTATATCCCAGTGTTAAATCACCCGTACGAGAATTGAACTCGTAACTCCACCTTGAGAGGGTGGCGTCTTAACCATTTGACCAACGGGCAAAATCAACAGTAATTATTATGCTTGAAGGCGGGTATAATGTCAAGTGATTTTCACGCTTTAAGAGTATTTTTCATTTTGAAAAAGATCTTTTACTTAGGCAAATTGGTCACATCTAATTTTTCTTTTTTAGCCTGAATAATGTTACTTTATAAAAAATATTAAATCAAAAACTTTTTTGATTATTGATATAATAGATTTAAGATAATTTTTATTGAAAGACAAATTTTATGATCGACTTTTCAAACACCCAATATCTAATTGAATCTATGGTTTCTGAACGCATTGTTCCCGGTGTCAATTATGCCTTTATCAAAAACACCAAAATTTTTACATCTACTATTGGTTTTGCTAGCACATACCCAAAAATCACACAGCTCAGTCCCTTCGCGGAATATGACCTTGCTAGTCTCACCAAGGTGCTGGTAACGGAGAACATTTTGCTAAAACTTTATCAAGACGGCAAATTAAACTTTACCGAGCCACTTAATGATTTCATCCCCGAATTTACGGACAAACACGTGCGTCTGTTTCACCTGCTTACCCATACAAGTGGCATTCGCGGTTGGATCGACCATCGCGACCAATTGAGCCACGATGAGTTAATTGACGCGATCATTCATCTCCCTGTAACTGATGAGTTTCAACACAAAATGCGCTATGCGGATACAAATTTTATTTTATTAGGATTAGTTATTAAAAAAATCTTTGGTCAACCTGTTCAGAAAGTTGGCATGAATGAAATTATCAAACCAATGGGTTTGACGGAAACCTCTTTTCATCCCAATAAAAGCAATTGCGTGCCTACCTCACTGCTAAACGGACGAGTTCTTCAAGGCATTCCGCATGATCCCAAAGCTCGGCAGCTTGGCAGTGATTGTGGTTCAGCAGGGTTATTTTCAACCATGCTTGATTTAATCAAAATCTGCAACGGTTATCTGGGACTTGACCGCAACATTTTACCCTTTAGTCAAGACTTAGTTGCTCAACTTTTCGAAAATAAGAATCCAGCAGGCATTAAACCTCGCTCTTGGGGCTGGGACTTGCGTTTTGATCCGACCTATCATTATCCGATAATATTGCACACAGGCTATACTGGAGTTTTGCTAATTCTCGATCGCATAAAAAAATCCGGTTTGATCCTTTTGACTAACCGAATTCACCCTTTTGGGCACAATCAGATTTTTCTTACCCTACGCGAAAAAATAATTCAAACTTTTTTAAAAGATAATGATCATTAACCTATAGCCAAGAAAAACTAAGCTAAACTACTTTTAAACAAAAAGCAGCTGTTTCTCTAACTGAAGTGACCCCCAAATTTAGGACAAATTTGGGGGTTATTTTTATGGCTAAATTATCTAAACAAGATAAAATTGAAATCTATCATCTTTGGCATGATTATCAAGTTGGTCCTACTGAATTAAGTCAGCGTTATCAGGTTAGCAAGCCGAATATTGATTACTTGTTGGCTTTGATTAATCGTCACGGTCTAGCTATTTTAGACCAGCCTTACACTACTTACACAAGTAATTTTAAGGAGCAGGCACTCAAGCGGATTATAGTTGACCATGAATCCCTTTATCACGTTGCACTAGCTTTAGGCTTAAAAAGTCGTGGCATGTTGCACAATTGGCTACGAGAATATCGTAAAAATGGGTATAATATCGTTAATAAGCAAAGAGGAAGGTCGCCCCATGACCAAAAGAGAACAACTGATCAAACAGGAAAATCATCGACTCAAGCAAGAAATCGAACACTTACGCCAGCAGAACTTAAAGCTGACTATCGAGAACGAATTTGTAAAAAAATTGAGCGTCTTAGTCGACCAGCGGACCAAGAACCGCAAGCCCCGGAAATAGCCGTGGCAGTTACCCAACTAAGACGTGAGCTTAAAGTCAGCGTAACTTTTATTCTTGCTACTATTAATGCCAATCCCAATCTACCCCATCTATCCCGTAGTGATTACTACTACACTTTAAAGAAGAAGGACAAAGATCGGGATAACCAAGAAATAATGGCTGAAATCAAAGCTATCTACGAAGAACACAAGCACCGCTACGGCTATCGGCGCATTACTGTAGAGCTTAGACGTCGTGGTTTATTAGCCAATCATAAAAAAGTGCAGCGCTTAATGAACAAACTGAAATTGTGTGGCATAGTCAGTAAACGCTAGCGCAAATATAACAGTTATCGCGGTACCCAAGGTCCAATTAAGCCTGACCTGATTAAGCGTAACTTTAATGCGATTTATCCCAATCACAAATGGTATTCAGATATAACTGAGTTTAAGCTCAATGGGCAAAAGACCTACTTATCACCGATCATTGATGGGTGTACCCAAGAGATTATTTCCTATACTATTTCTCGCAGTCCTAATCTTAAGCAGACCATGAATATGTTAAAAAAGGCCTGGCACAAGTATCCGGTACTGAACGGCTTGATCTTCCATACCGATCAAGGCTGGCAATATCAGAACTACAGATTTCAAGCATGGCTGGAAAATCATGGCATTAGCCAATCAATGTCACGCATGGGTAATTCGCTTGATGATGGCTTAATGGAAGGTTTCTTCGGCATACTTAAACGAGAAATGTTTTATGGGTTTGAAAAGCGGTTTAAGAATCTCAATGAACTGGAAGACGCAATCAGAGACTACATTGAGTATTACAATCAGAAAAGAATCAAAATCAAACTAAAAGGACTAACTCCGCTTGAATATCGGAAGTTAGTCCTCAGCTAGCAGCTAATATAAAGTGTCCTAATTTTGGGGTTCATATCAAACAATACAGCTGTTTTTTAGCTTTTTTTATGAGCTGGTAAGAAATGATAGACAAGGTCAACAACTGCTTGGGCAAACATGCCTCCAGCCATCCAGTACATTCCCATCATCATGTTGCCGGTAAATGTATAATAGGCGGTAATTCCATATACAATCACCCACAAAATTTTGAAATAAATATTATCACACATCATTTTTTTATATCTCCCTTCAATTTCAAATAAAATTATACCTTTTTTTACGGTAAAAATGGGGCTTTTTTAGGTTATTTAAAAGATTAAAAGTGCGCTTTCAAAAAAATACCGTAATAACTGTTATTATTGCAAAATGTTTACATCCGTAAGCTTTGACAAACTTTTTTAATTAACAGTTTTAAAAAGCAGAAAATTAGAATAAATTCCTAGTTATGTAATTTAATTGTTACTTTTTACACACAAAAACGCTTTAAACATTTATTTAGTTCAAAGAGTTTTCGTCTCTTTATGCAAAATAATTAGGAATTTCCACAAAAATACAAGAGTGTGGAGATACCACTAGAGAAAGACTACCATCTTTAATGTGCAGTTTTTCTTTATGCAGTTGGGATGACTTACGAAGCAAGTCAATCTCTGGCTGCTTAATGTATTGCGGCTTGCCCAATACACACCACTTTTTCAATGGATTAGCATGGTTTTCATCAATCCTTTGCAAAATGCCATCAAAAGCTTTTTGTTGCCGCAATTCAATCCTTATTTTTTCCGCGGTAATTTTACCACTCGGAACATTATGGTTATAAGCCAAAACTTGAAGATTTTTTTCCTTTTGGACAGCCAAAACTTCGGTCGTACTTGGTTCATTACATTCAACTTTAATACGTTTTGAACCTAGTCGGTGAAAAATTTCAAAAATCCGGTAGACAGGCTTCTCAATACCTTCAACGGTCTGTAAACCACACCCACCATGGAAAACACCTGGTTTTTGTGACTGCTCTTCAAAAATATCTGTAAAGGTCCAAAATGAATAACCTTCCACCAAGCCATCATTATCTGCAAGGGTCTTGGCAACCATAGCGGCGGCATAAGGTTCATCATGAATCATATCGCCTACCATTGCTGAAACATTCCATTCAGTATAGTAAAGTGGATAATTGCCAGCCTGTTTTCTTGAACTGAGAGTCATTTCATGCAAAATGCCACGGTGATAACCAGTTTTTTCTTGAGCAGAATTTTTAAAAAATTCTGCAATACCTAACCCGCTTTTCCATAATGGATCATCCGTTGGATAATGATGGGTAGTTATAAAATCCAGTGGGACGTTATTTTCCTCGCAAAAATTAATCATTTCTGGAATCCAGGAATTGCATGAAGTAGCCGGACCACCAAACCTAAGATTATTATCTAAGAATTTTGCAGTCTTGACAGTTATTTCGTAAAGGTGAAAATAATCCTGCTGCGTTCCCGCAAAAAATAATGGCAAATTCGGCTCATTCCAGACTTCAAAGAACCAAGTTTCCACCTCTTCTTTACCGTAGCGCTCAATAATGTGCTTGATAAACCGGCCGATTAGTTCTTCCCATAATTTATCAGATTTTGGCATTGAATTATTTCCGCCATAGGCAAAGACTTTCCCATTACCAGAAGCAATGCAGGTTGGCATGAAACCGAGCTCTACAAATGGTTTCATGCCAATCTCAAGCAGGAAATCAAAGATTTTATCAACATTGATGAAATTATAGGTTATTCCCTTTGACTTACCCGCAAAATCGAAATTTTCAATGCAAACGCTCATTTCGTCATCAAACAAGCCATGAAAACGAACGTATCTAAATCCTAGTTCATGGTGGACTTTAATCAATTGTTGACGATAATCTTCCCGTAAAGCCGTATATGCGTGGCAGCTGCCGACACAAAATTCCCAGTAATGGGGAAAATCGGTTTCTACATTTTCTTCAATTTTAAAGGTTATCATTTATTATCTCCCTTTTTTAATTTTGAATAATTTTTTCTAAATAATACATTTTAGTTTACTTCCAAAATAAAAGAATATTGGCCTATCTTTAAACAAACGAGCCAATATTCTTTTTTAAAATATATAATTTATAGATTTGAACCGTTCATTTTAATAGTTTTTTTGTACCAATCGAATGAACTTTTCTTTTTCCGCTCCAGAGTGCCATGGCCGTAATCATCTAAATCTACATATATAATTCCGTATCTTTTTGACATTTCACATGAACTGGCACTTATTAAGTCAATGCAGCCCCAAACCAAATAACCCATGACTTCAACTCCATCTTCGCAAGCCTCACCTACTTGTTTAATGTGCTCTTTCAGATATTCAATTCGGTAATCATCATGAATTTGATTATCACTTGCAATCACATCTTTTGCACCGAGGCCATTTTCAACAATAAAAAGTGGAACTTGGTACCTATCATATAACTCATTTAAAGCTATTCTTAACCCTATAGGATCACATTGCCATCCCCATTCACTCGATTTTAAATAAGGATTTTTAAACGAAAGTTTGAGATTTCCAGAAGTTAATTTTTCTCCCTCTTGCGAGTCTTTTGAAACTGCAATCATAGAAGAATAATAACTAAATGCAAGAAAATCCGCAGTCCCTTCCTTTAATATTCTTTTGTCTTTTTTTTCAGCTCTTATATGTATATTGTTTTCTTTCATGAACCTGGTCATGTAGCTTGGGTAGTAACCTCTAATTTGTACATCACTAAAAAAGAGGTTGTTCTGATTTGCCTTCACATTTGCTAAAGCATCCTCTGGTCTACAACTTCTAGGGTAGCTTTCAAACCTCGCTATCATAGCGCCAATTTGACCATCTGGTATTATTTCATGACACTTTTTTACAGCGAGAGCACTTGCTACAAATTGATGATGAGCTGCCTGATATCTTGCCTCAACTCTATTTTCAACATTATCAGCTAATATCCCTCCACTAGTGAAACCACTCATTTCTAGTACATTGATTTCATTAAAGGTGATCCAATATTTCACCTTATCTTTATAACGATTAAAAACTGTTTCAGCATAATGTACAAACTGATTAATTGTTTTACGTGACAACCACCCATTTTGCTTTAAAACTAAATTTAGTGGCATTTCAAAGTGTGACAGGGTAACCATAGGTTGAATATTATGTTTCAGGCATTCATCAAAGACTTTGTCATAAAACTCTAGACCTTCCTCATTAGGTAAATTGTCATCTCCATTGGGAAAAATGCGTGGCCACGAAATAGAAGTTCGAAACATTTTAACTCCAGCTTCGGCTAATAAACTAATATCCTCTTTGTAATGATGATAAAAGTCTATACCATCTCTTTTTGGATACCTGCCTTCTTTATCAAGCATAGCAAATTCAACATCCGATTTTCTGACTAAGCTATCTGCTGGACCTTTTGGCTTCTCACCTTGCGGAACATATCTATCAATATCAGCTGTCGACCATCCTTTCCCAT
This sequence comes from Lactobacillus sp. B4015, assembly GCF_026536055.1. Taxonomy (NCBI): domain Bacteria; kingdom Bacillati; phylum Bacillota; class Bacilli; order Lactobacillales; family Lactobacillaceae; genus Lactobacillus; species Lactobacillus sp. B4015. The sequence continues at coordinate 57,308 of NZ_JAFNOY010000008.1, read as the reverse complement.
GTTCTAAAAAAGTGCCTTCAGTCTGATTAGCTGAAACTGCCCCACCCCATAAAAAATTTTCTGGAAATTTTGCCATAATTAATTACCTTCAAATAGCTTTAATTTGATTTTGCCTTTAACTCTTTTTCTAATAGCTGTTTTTCATAGATTTTGAAAAATGGATAATACAAAATTGTTGCTGGAATAATCATTAAGTAATCCCAAATTGCATTTTGCCATTTCAATCCTTCTAAATATCTTTGAAAACCAATTGGAACCATAGGTGGGATTAAAATCCATGGTACTTGAATAAAGCCACTCTTATAGCCAAAGTAAGTTAATAACATTATAATAGGAACGCTTAGAACATAAGGGATACACAATATTGGATTGTACATAATCGGCATTCCAAATGATACTGGCTCATTAATGTTGAACAGACTAGGTATTAAAGATACACGAGAAATTGACCTTATTTGTTCTGACTTTGATCTCAGACCCATCAAAACTAAAGGTAAAGTATTACCAGTTCCTCCAACCATAGAAAGACCGGCATACAAAAATACAGGATAAAACTGCATAGGTTGTCCAGCAGCATGTGCTGCTGCGTTCATGCCAATCGCTTGGATTGAAAGAGGAAAAACTATTGATGAAATCAACATCGTTCCATGAATACCAAAGCACCATAAAATAGCAGCAAGTGTACAAAGAATTATCATTCCAGGAACAGAAGTCAGTGTTTTTAATGGATATGACAATATCATTGTAAAACCAGACGCAAGAGTGTATTTTCCATTTGAAAGAACAGAAATAGCTCCAACAATTACAGAGAAAAATGCTGAACTAAACAACAGTGGTAGCAATGCGGAAAAACTCTCTGCCAAAAATGGCGGGATTACATCAGGCATTTTTATTCGAATGTTCTTATCTTGAAAGACTTTTTCAATCCGAACAGATAAGAAGACAACTAAAAAGCCTATAAACATTCCTTGAGTTCCTAAATATGTCATATCAATACTTGCTTGACCGGTTTTCCCAATTGTTATGGAACCAACCGCAAGAAAAAAGCAGACAAGGGCATCTAGAATATTCATGAGAGGAGCTTTTAAGTCTAACTTTTTAGCATAGTTATATGCAAAAAGCGCAACTACCCATAGTGACATCAAATTCATGGTAAATTGATAAATATAGTTTAATGAACTATACACTATTCCTTTATCTGAGATAACTTTAAGTAATGTTGGTCCCAAAAATACCATTAATATCTGTGCAATGGAACCTACTAAAATTATTCCTAGCGTCCCCATCATAGCTGCTTGTAACGAAGACAAAAACTTGTTTTTCCCAACTTTTTCACTCCATTCTTGGAGTTTCTTCATGAACGGGTTCTCCAATATTTTTTTCATAGTATCCTCCTAGATAAAAAATAATCGAAAATATGAACTACTGATAACACTTTACGGATCAGCTATTTTTAATTCTAAAGAGAATTTTGTAAATTAACTATATATAAAAAACAGGATATTTATGTCGTTTTCACAGATTGTAATATTTGATTCTAAATCAATCTTACGATTTCTAAAAGTTCACAGTCAGTAAATGTAATAGTTATTTTCCCTTTTTTTGCCTTTTAACAAAAATAAAAAAACCGACTAAATTCTAAATTTAAATTTAGCTTTAAAAACATGAAAACTGTCTCTAACAACTTATTTATAATCAAAATCAAGGGGCTTTATGTATTTAAAAATGTTCAAAATCCAGATTGTTTATGTTTATTTCACAGGTACCAAATCATTATTAATTTAAACAATTGATCTATCTCGTTTCAATTCGATATCTTGCTGGAGAAACACCAAAATATTGTTTAAAAATTTTGTAAAAGTATGATGCATTTTGGTAACCAACTTGGTTGGCAATTTTCTCGACTGAAACCTTCGTACAAGTTAAATACTCAGCTGCCACATTCACACGCTGAAGCTGAACTAATTTAATAAATGACAGTCCTGTAGAATTTTTTAAATAGTCGGATAAATAATTAGGATTAAAGTTAAAGTAATTTGCCATCTTTTCTAATGTAATATCAGGATAATTTTTCTCAATATAAAGAAGTAGTGATAATAAGTTATTTGTTTGTTTTTTTGAATCCTTTATTTTGCCTTCCTGATTGTACATTTTTCGAATTAGTAAAGAAAACATTGTTAACATTTTAAGCTTAATTATCTGATCAGATTGAATTTGCGAATTATAATATTCATTAATAATATCATAAATTAAATTACCTATTTGGAAGTCATGATCAATTTTAAATAGACTATAATGTCCTTCACCATGCTCTTCATTTGACAAAAGCGAAAAAAGCAAATTTGAAATTGTTATGCCCTTTCCTTTTGCTTGCAAAAAATTGAGTTCATTCAAAGAAAAGGCAGAAGGACGTAATTCAATATTAACTACAACGTCTTCTTTTGCAATTGGCTCGACTCTATGTGGCGTCTTCATACCAATAAAAATCATATCATCTTGATTAACCTGGATTCGTTCATGCTCTGTAACAACAACACAGTTCCCCACTAGAGGAATATTTATTTCTACATAATCATGAATATGGAAAGGAATAAATGATTTTATTGGCTGAGCAGAGATAGTGATTGAACTGCTGTTTAAAACTAAATTATCTGAATAAGTATTAAAAAACTCATAAACAGGTTTGTTATTGATATATTTTGCGATTTTCAGTTCAAACTCATTTGATTTAAATTCCTGCAACATAGTATCCCAGTCACGATAACCATTATTTTTACGTAACATCTGGATGATTTCTTCATGCATGTGTATATCCTTAAGCAATTTTATTCTGTGAAATAAACAGTTTTTCTATGTAATTTAACAATAGTTTACATTTTTACATTAAGTTAAAATGAAGGACAAAGCAAGACAAAATAAATGCTATGGAGGATAAATATGGTAAATCTTACTAAAAAGCCTTATAACTTGTCGAAAGTCCAAGTTGACTTTGTCGGCAAAACAGTCGCAAGCATGTCAACTGATGCAAAAATCGGACAACTCTTTTTTGTTATAGGTCAAGATGAGGAAAAAACCGATTTACAAAAGTTTGTTAAAAAGTTTCAACCGGGCGGAATTATGTATCGGCCAGATAAAGCGCAGAAATTACAGCGCGAGATTGCCGTTTCGCAAAAAGCCAGCAAAATTCCACTTTTAATTGCAGCCAATCTCGAAGCTGGAGGAAATGGGTTGATCACAGGCGGAACATGGTTTGGTCGTCCATTACAAATTGCTGCAACTGATGATGCTCAAAACGCTTATAATCTTGGTGCTGTATCTGGGTACGAGGCAAAACAAGTTGGTGGCAACATGTCTTTTGCACCGATTGTTGACATTGATCAAAACTTCCGCAACCCGATCATGAACGTTCGGACATTTGGTAGCGATAAAGACCGCGTGATCAAAATGTCTGATGCGCAAATTGCCGGTCTTAACGCCAACCATGTTATTCCAGTGGCTAAACACTTCCCAGGTGACGGTGTCGATGAGCGTGACCAACACCTTGTTAGTTCAGTCAATTCACTTTCAGCGGATGAATGGATGGAATCTTATGGTGAAATATACCACCACTTAATTGAAAATGGTCTGCCAAGTATTATGATTGCGCACATTATGCAGCCTGCATGGGAACGCAAATTAGAACCAGGAATTGCAGATAAAGACTTGCGCCCTGCTTCTACTTCTAAACTATTGATCGATGGCTTATTGCAGAAAGAGTTGAACTTCAATGGTTTAACTATTACTGATGCTACTCCAATGATTGGTTACAATGCCGTTATGAAACGTTCAGAAGCATTGGTTGCAACCATTAATGCCGGTATCGACATGATTTTATTCAACAAAGATATCGATGAAGATTATAAGTACGTAACTGATGCCGTTGCTGACGGTAGAATTCCGATGGAACGTGTCGACGACGCTGTTACCCGCATCATCGCAACCAAAATCGCTCAAGGAGTTATGAACACGGATAACCAGCTCTGTGAACCTTCCTCACCTTCAATTGATTTGAAACTAGCTGAACATGAAAAATTAGCTGCTAAAGTTGCCGATGAATCAATTACGCTTGTCAAAGATCGCGATCACCTCTTGCCAATTACACCAGACAAGTATCCACGGATTCGGTTAGTTGTTTTAGGCGACACAAATGATGGCGGCTTTAAGGAAGGTGGCCAGGTTACGGCAAAGTTCAAACAAAAATTGGAAGAAAAAGGCTTTAAAGTGACTGTTTTTGACCGTAAAAATCTGAACTTTAAGGAGGTTTTTGAAGGCGGGGTTCAATACGAAAAAAAACGCTTTGACTTGGCCTTTTACGTTGCCAATGTCGAAACAGCAAGCAACCAAACAACCACAAGACTTGATTGGATTCACCTAATGGCAGCTGATGCTCCTTGGTTCATGAAGGATATCCCTACTGTTTTCGTTTCAACTTGCAACCCATATCACCTCTTTGATATTCCAATGGTTTCAACCTACATCAATGCCTATACTGGAAACGAAGTAACAATCAATGCTTTAATGAGAAAGATGACCGGAGAAGAAGAATTTTTAGGCAAGAATCCGGTAGATCCTTTCTGCGGTAAATTTGATACCCGCTTATAGAAAGAGAGAATAACAATGATGGAGATTAGCCAAATTTCAATTAATCATCTGGCTGCTCCGCTTGGCTATGATTTTGACAATCATTTACACATTGATTTCGAAATCACCAGTTCTGAGCCAATGCAAGAGCTTAAAAAGAAGATCGTGGTAAAAGCCGAAGAAACTGTTTATGCTTCTGACTGGCAAGATTATGACCATAACTTTTTTGACTTTGAACTTGCACTCACGCCGCGGACACGTTATGAAGTCACAATTAGCGTAAAAACCCCTGCAAAAGAAATCAGCAAAAGCAGCTTTTTTGAAACTGGAAAAATGGATGAACCATTCACCGCTAGTTGGATTGGTAACGAAGATAAAAATCTTCAGAACACCCTTTTAGAAAAGCTGTTCACTTTAAAGCAAAAAGTCGCAAGTGCTCGTTTGTATATGACTGGATTGGGCGTCTATGAAGCATACTTAAACGACGAGAAAATCGGAGATGAATTGTTAGCCCCTGGTGTTACCGCCTATGATCACCTGGTTCAAGTTCAAACTTATGATGTGACTAGTGCTTTACAAGCTTCACCTGATCAAAAACTGCTAATTTTGCTTGGCGATGGCTGGTATAAAGGTAACTTTGGCTTTGATGGCGGACAAGATAACATCTATGGTGACCAACAGATCGCCATTGCTGAACTCTATGTCCAATATGAAGACGGTTCTACGGAAAAAATTGTCAGTGATGAATCATGGCAAACTACTTCCGGCAAAGTAACTAAATCCGCCATTTACTATGGTGAAGACTACGACGATACTCGTGAAATTACCGCTTGGCAACCTGCGAAAGTCATTGACCACAGTAAGTCAGTGCTTCACGATCGTCTTAGCTTGCCGCTCAAAGTTGAGGAATATTTACCGGTCAAAGAAATTATTCAGACCCCTGCTGGTGAAACCGTCCTAGATTTTGGACAAAACCAAGCTGGCTGGCCGGAATTCTTTAACCGCGAGCAATCCGGAACTACCCTAAAATTGCAAGTCGGGGAAATTTTACAAAATGGCAACTTCTACCGCAACAATCTAAGAGAAGCGCGTGCTGCTTTTGATTACACGTCTAATGGTGAACAAAAATGGGTTCGTCCCCACTTCACTTACTACGGCTACCGCTACGTTAAAGTAACTGGTAACACAAAGCCATTGAACAAGGATGAATTTAGAGCTGCCGTAATTTACTCTGACATGAAAACAACCGGCTCAATTACTACCGATAATGCCAAGGTTAATCGCCTGCTTGCAAACGTGATGTGGAGCCAAAAGAGCAATTTCTTTGATGTTCCAACCGACTGCCCGCAGCGTGATGAACGACTTGGCTGGTCGGGTGACGCAGACATTTTCTCAAGCACAGCCGTATTAAATATGGATGCTTATGCTTTCTTCAAGAAATATGCGCGTGACATGCAAATTGAGCAAGAAAATCATGACGGCATGTTGACAATGTATGCGCCAGCAATGGGCAATGACAGCGGTGGTGCAGCTATTTGGGGCGACGCGGCAACGGTCATTCCTTGGACTGTTTATCAAGCATATAATGATCCAGCAATTCTCCGCCAAAACTACTCCAGCATGAAGGCTTGGGTTGATTGGATTAGCAAATCCACTTCTACCCCAAATCTATGGACTGGTTGTTTCCAATTTGGTGACTGGTTGTCCTTAGACGGTGAAAACCCAGCCATGCCGACAGGTAAGACTGATGAAGACTTTATTGCTTCTGTTTACTATTACTATTCAAGCTCAATTGTTGCTCAAGCAGCGGAAATTTTAGACCATCCTGATGATGCACAAACCTACGCTAAACAAGCTGAAGCAATCAAACAAGCAATCAGAGCCGAGTTTATTACTAAGACCGGTCGGCTATCAATCGACACCCAAACTGCCTATGCCTTAGCTTTGCACTTCGACCTTGTCCCGCAAGAACAAAAACAACGGGTGGTTCGTGATCTCGTTACCAGATTAGGTAAAGATAACAACCACCTGAAGACCGGCTTTGTTGGTACCCCGTTGATTTGCCAAGTGCTCTCAGAAAATAGCGAGCATAAACTGGCTATGCAAATCTTCTTAAATGAGGACTTCCCTAGTTGGCTTTATGCAGTTAACCTTGGTGCAACAACGATTTGGGAACGGTGGAATTCTGTTTTGGCCGATGGTTCAATGAATCCAGAAGGAATGAATTCACTCAACCACTATTCAATCGGAGCAATTATGCAATGGGTTTACCAACAAGTGCTAGGCCTCGGCGCACAAGAAAATGGTTATCAGGATGTCACTTTTGCACCGCAATTTGATTACCGCCTTAAACATGTTCAGGGACATTACGAGAGTTCCTACGGTGATCTGAAGATCGAATATCAACTTGAACAAGATGAGCATCATACGATTGAAATCAAGTTAAGCATTCCATTTGGACAACACGTGAAGGTCAAATTGCCACGGGCAAACGGTCAGGTAAAAGTTAATGGTTCTTTAGAAACCTTGCCATTAGATTTAACTAACGGTGACTATACTATTTCTTATCAACCGGAAACTAGTTATATCGAATACTACAATCTGAATATGCCGGCTAAAGATCTTATGGCTGATCAAGAATTAATCGATCAACTGCTGCCAATTAACGGCGTCTTCGGTTTCTTGCAAGATCCTAAGAATCTGGCAACCTTTGGCAGCAGTTCATTAATTGAAATGAATGTCATGCTTCCATTTATCAATATTTCAGATGATGATTTTGAACAAATTAAAGCGATCATGGCGCAAACCCCATTAGCAAGTGAAAGGAAGTTTTTAAATGAAAGGCGTACTGTTTGATCTTGACGGTGTAATTGCCGATACCTCGGTCTATCACTTTCAAGCTTGGCGCAAACTAATTAAAGACCATTTTAACCGGGAACTCCCCGATGAGCTCGAGGTGCAAACCAAAGGCGTAAGTCGTGCCGACTCACTAACGGCCATTTTAAACTATCTCGACATTAAAGTTAGTGATGAAGATTTTAACCAAATGACTGCCGAAAAAAATAAAGTTTTTCGCGAATTACTTAATGGCTTAACGCCAAATAACATCTTACCTGGAATCTCCAACCTAATCTCCCAATTTAAGCAGCACGACATTAAGCTCGCACTGGCCTCAGCCAGTTTAAACGGCCCCTTTATTTTAGAAAAACTGCAGTTGCTTGATACCTTTGATGCCATTGCCGATCCGAGCAAGGTGGCTGCAGGCAAGCCGGCGCCAGATATTTTCAATGCGGCAGCTGAAGCAATTAACCTTGCCCCGCAAGATTGTGCAGGCATTGAAGACTCAGTTGCTGGCATTACCGCAATTAACCGCTCCAGTGCACTTTCAGTCGGTGTTGGCGACCGCGATGAACTTAGTGAAGCCAAACTTCTTTTCCCTGATACCTCCTTTTTAGATTATGAAAAAATTGAACAAGCCTGGGAAAAAATAAATTAAGCTAAATTCAACCTCTTATTGAACAGAAATAAATTAAACACCTTTAAATAAAAAAGTCCAATTCTCTTTGATATGAACCCCGAAGTTAGGACAACTTCGAGGTTTTTATTATGGCTAAATTATCCAAACAAGATAAAATTGAAATCTTCAATCTTTGGCGGAATTATAACATTAGACCTAGTAAATTGGGTCGACGTTATGGTATTAATCCTGCTAACATTAAGTATTTGCTTGTTCTTATTCAACGTCACGGCCTAGCTATTTTAGACCAGCCGTATACTGAATATTCACTTGAGTTCAAAAAACAAGCTATTATACGAGTACTAGTCAAGCACGAACCAGCCTTATCAGGTGGCACTTGATCTTGGCCTAAAAAGTAACGGTATGTTAGCTAATTGGCTGCGCAGCTATCGTGAAAACGGGTATAATGTCGTTATCAAACAGAAAGGACGATCGCCCCATGCCCAAACAAGATCCAGAAATCAACCGTCTGAAGCAAGAAAACAAGCACTTACGCCAGCAGAACTTGAAGCTGACCGTCGAGAACGAATTTATAAAAAAATTGGCCGCCTCAGTCGACCAGCGGACCAAGAACCGCAAGCCGCGGAAATAGCCCGGGCAGTTACCCAGCTAAGGCATGAACTCAAGGTCAGCATAACTTTTATTCTTGCTGTTATTAATGCTAATCCCAATCTCCCGCATCTATCCCGCAGTAATTATTACTACAATTTGCAGAAAAGGGATGAGGATCGTGGCAACCAGCAGGTGATGGCTGAAATCAAAGCCATTTATGAAGAGCACCGACACCGCTATGGCTATCGGCGCATAACTCTGGAACTTAGACGGCGTGGTTGGCTAGTCAATCACAAAAAAGTACAACGCTTGATGAACAAGCTGAAACTCTTTGGCATCGTCAGTAAACGCTGACACAAGTATAATAGCTATCGCGGCACCCAGGGTCCAATTAAGACCGACTTGATTAAACGTAATTTTAGCGCAGTTTACCCGGAACATAAGTGGTATTCAGACGTGACCGAGTTCAAACTCAACGGTCAGAAGACCTACCTGTCACCCATTGTTGATGGCTGCACGCAAGAGGTGATTGCCTACTCCATTTCCCGCAGTCCTAACCTTAAACAGATTATGGATATGCTAAAACAGACTTGGCGCAAGCATCCAGCATTAAATGGTCTAATTTTTCATACAGATCAAGGCTGGCAGTACCAGCATCCTAAATTCCAAGCTTGGCTAAAAGACCATGGAATCAAACAGTCTATGTCGCGTAAGGGCAACTTCTTAGGTGATGGATTGATGGAAGGGTTCTTTGGCATAATGTTCTATGGCTTTGAAGGCCAATTTAAGAATCTAAAGGAGCTGGAAGAAGCAATCCAAAAATATATCAGTTACTATAACCAGCAAAGAATCAAAGTAAAACTAAAAGGACTAAGTCCGCTTGAATATCGGAAATTAGTCCTTAGTTAGGTTTTATTAAACTGTCCTAATTTTGGGGTTCACATCACTTTTACGAGAAGCGGGCTTTTTCTTTGTTATTTACTATTCGCCTAGATAAGCAAAGACAACCTTTTCATCATATACATGGAACACTTTTTCAAAAACAAAGCGGCAGATCAGTGCCACAACTACGGGGATGACAATCCAAACTAGTAAGGCGACAAAAATACTAATGCTGGCTTTACCAGCATCTAATGAAGCGATTGGGCCGACCAAACCGACAAGGCCAAACCCTGCTGAAGCAGGCGTTCCACTTACGCCAAGCAAAGCCACTGGAATAGCGGTAACAATGGCGGTAATGATGCTTGGCAAGAGAATAATCGGATGACGAAATAGATTCGGCATCATCATTTTCATCGCTCCTAAGGCAATCGCAAGGGTCACCCCAGATTTGTTTGTTCGCCAAGAATGAACCACTAATACCAAAGTAGTGGCGGCAACACCCATCGCAGCTGCTCCAGCGGATAAGCCATTAAGCTGAATGGCCATGCCGATAGCGACAGTTGAAATAGGAGAAATAATTAAAATCGCAAACATACAAGCTATTAAAATACACATTAAGACAGGTTGTAAGGTAGTGAAAGAGTTGATCAACGTTCCGAGCCAAGTCGTAATTTTGCTGACGTAGGGCAAAATCAGCATCCCAATCCAACCAGCGCCTCCGCCAATTAGGATTGGTGCAGCAATAATCTTAACTGAACCAAAATGATCGCCTACTAAGAGTAGCAAGCCGACAGCCAGACCTGAAGTGATCATGGTATTAATCAGATCACCGGTTCCAGCAGAAACAAAAACCCCCTGGGCTTTAGTTGCCGGGTTAACCATTTGCGGAACAAATTTAGTCACGCCAGAACCGACGCAAGCGGCAGCACCAACAATCGCAACATCCAGCGGCACCATTTTAAACTGAATGGCAATTAATGCCCCAATTAATAGGGGCGTCGCACATTGAAAAATCAAGAGTGCTTGGTTAATACCGGTAGTTACCGGATTCGCACCAAATAATTTCAAAATTGCGCTTACCACTGCGTTGGGAATCAAACCGACTATAATACCAGTTGCGGTACCCGCTAGAATATTATTTAGAAAAGTTTTAACAGTTATTTTTTCATTTTCGATTGTACCAGCCATTAGAATACTCCTCTTTCATTCCATTAGATTTTAAGTGAACCTTTCCCTTCAAAATAATGACCTGCAAGTATGACAAGCTTGTAATTCGTTGCATTTTATTTCCCTCCTAGAAATTTAATTATTAAGTATTTTATCATTATAAGTTAAAAAGTACATAAATTTATTATAATTATTTAAAATTAGAAAAAAAGAAAACACCTATACTTATTAAAAAGTAACAAGTATAGGTGATATTACATTCTTTCTGAAGTTTGAAATAAAAACTTGTTTTGTTAATAATACTCTTTAGATCACAGCATCTGAATTAAGTTCTTAATAAAATCATCATAGTTTTGGCATTTTATCAGCTGCACAATATTATTAATATTAGTTACTATCTCTGATAATTCATCAAACACATTGCGAAATAACTGCTTATTATTTGGATCAATTGCTAATGCAATGACTAAATAGACAATGTTTCCATCACTCCATTTAATTCCATTGGGATTAATAATGATAAAACCTTGACTTCTTTTTGCCGTCATATTTAATGAATGGGGAATCGCCACTTTACCAAACGCCGTTGATGACATTTTTTCTCGCTGCATAAGTAACTTATCAAAATTTTTTTCTACTATTCCTTTATCAACAAATTTTTCTGTTACCAAATTAAATACCTGATCAATGGTTTTAATTTCCTTACTGCTAACAAAATTATCACTGTTAAAAAAATGTAAAAGCTGTTCTTGAAAATGATCATTTTTTAATTGATGTTGTTTTGTTGCGATTGCCAAGTTTAAAGTTTGAACGTCTTTAGGTAAAAGAAACTGGGAAATATTCACTGTACTGCGTTGCGAATCAATATAATTAGATCCTACAGAAATTAGTAGATCAAATGGCTCTAAAGAGCTTATTTTATTCGGCTCATGTATTACCTTCTTTATATTAAGCTCGGAGGAAAAATTTTTTTCTAAGTTTCTAACAAGAATAATTGCATTATCATAATATTTTGGAATAATAATTACTACTGAAATTTTTTGCTTATCAGTAATTTGTTCAGCTATGGCATTACCGACATGTAGAGCAATATAACCAATTTCACTTTCATTTACTTCTATTTCGGCTTGTTCTGAAATGCGATGTGCCATGATTACAGCGCATTCGTAGATAGTTGGCGATGAATATTTAATATTAGCAGAAATTGGATTATGCTCTTTAATATTTTCTTTTGAACGGATAATCAATCTGTCTAGATGAAGAGAAAACCTTTTTTTAAAAGCTTTTGTATCTAAATTGATCGCATAATTTTGCCAAACATACGCAATTAAATCTTCAATTAAAACTTTAGTTTCTTTGGAGACTATTTTTTTTGTGGTACTTTCATTGCCCAAATCAGTTTCAATCACCAGAGCCAATTCCTGGCGATCTGCTTCCGATAAATTAAGCTTCAGCTTTTCGTTTATTTTATTTACCACTTTCATTTCAAAAGAATCAAGCGCAAATCTTTTTGACTTATAATAATTAATCCCATGACCTTGATTTGATCGTTCAATCACAATAGCTATATGCAGTAAAATATTATTTAAATCAAAGGTATTTAAATAAATATCAGATTGATGAAAAACATTTAATATTACTTTTTCAAGTTGATCAATCTCTATTTTTGGAAAATTTTTTTGAATAATGTTTTGATTCATAAAAACGCCTGAAGATTCTTCATAGATCAACGAGCTTAATAAGCTTCTTTTTTGTCGTTCATCACCATCTAAAGACCAATAATCACCCTTTCGGTTTAGCTTAATACCAAAATGTTCAACCTCATTCCGAACTTCTTTTAGATTTTGTAAAACTGTAGATTCACTAACAAATAATATTTCGGCTAGATCATATAAATTAATTGATGAGGAATTAGTTATTAAAAGATTAATTATAAAATTCACTCTTTCCGCATTAGTACTAGGTAGATCATTTTGATGTAAATTGTTAGTTGAAAGTTCAACTAATTTGTATCCTTTAACTCCTGACCGTATTTCGCTGTTTTCGTTTCTAAGTTGCTGAACATAATTCTTTACAGTTCTTTTAGACAAACCAAGCTCAATTGCTAATTCTTCAGCGGTATGCCATCCAGTATTTTTTTGTAAGTATGACAACAAACTTTCTTTTTTTCGCATAAGGCATTTGCTTTTCCAAATCTAGATTTTTGATCCATTTGAATCTATCACTTTTTTATACCAGAAGTAACTATCTTTTAAATACCTCTTACCACTTCCTTTTCCTTCATCATCTTGATCTACATAGACTAGACCATAACGCTTTGACATTTGCTGTGATGAACAAGACACAATATCAATTGGTGCCCAAGTACAATAAGCCATTACTTCTGCTCCATCATTGATCGCTCTTCCAACTTGTTCAATATGAGAACTCAAGTATTCTATCCGATAAGGATCGTGAATTTGACCATCCTCTTCTAATTTATCATATGATCCCAAACCATTTTCAGCAATAATAATAGGTTTTTGATAGCGGTCATAGTACTGCGACAAACTATTATAAATGCCTTGAGGATCAACTGCCCATCCCCAATCACTTTTCTTTAAATTGGGATTTTGAAGATTATCAGCTGGTCGTAATTCATTTTTCTTTGAGTCAACGATTTTGGAATAATAATAAGAAATAGCTAAAAAGTCCATAGGATTTTCATCAATTAATTTTAATTCATCTCGAGTAATATCTAAATTAAAATCATTTTTTTCGAAAAAATTTAATGCGAACTTAGGATATTTTCCTCTAAACTGAACATCGGTAACAAAATATTGCAATCTATTTTGTTGCATCGCCAGAACCACATCATCAGGTCTACTCGTAGCAGGGTATACAGTGCCGTCAGCAACCATAGTTCCAATATTTAAATCGGTAATTTTCAAGCTTCTTGCATATTGCTTGACCCATGCAGCTGTAACAATTTGATTGTGCATTGCTTGATATAAAGCTTCTTCTTGATTATCGTATTGGTCTCTTGCCACGCCTACTGATAACCACGGCTCAATTTGAACCATATTAATTTGATTAAAAACAATCCAATATTTAACACGACTGCCAAACCGATCAAGCAAGACCTTTGCGAACTTTTCAAACAGCGGAATAACTGCTTTATTGGGCCAGCCACCGTAATTAAGTGTGATATTTACTGGAGTTTCATAGTGATTCATTGTGATAATAGGTTCTATTCCCAAATTCAACATACAGTCAATCATTTTTGAATAGTGATTCAGAGCTGACTCATTAGGTTCTTTCTCATCTCCATTTGGAAATACCCTTGACCAATCTATTGACGTTCGAAATGTTTTAAAACCACAGTTTGCTAAAAGTTTGAGATCATCAGGATAGGTATGGTAAAAATCTATTCCAAAGCGCTTAGGATAATAGTTGCTACTGTCAGAACAATTTTTTTCAACTTCTTTAATTGTCATTCCTTTCGACTCAAGATTTTGAATTTCAACATTAGATAATCCTTTAAGGTAAGGTTGTACATCCGAAGAATTTAAACCTTTACCATCTTCCTTGAAAGCTCCATCAGCTTGACTAGCTGCTTGTGCTCCTCCCCATAAAAAGCTTGCCGGAAAATTAGGATATCGGTTGTTTTTCATCTTAATGTCCATTTTTATTACCTCTATTCATTAGATCACGCTTTTCAAAAACTTTAATCAAATGATTGGTTATATTATATTCACTATTAATTGTCATTAGAGTGTCCTGAGCATGTGAAAATAAAACTGAATACTCAATATGCTTACCCTCTGCTTCTTCTTGAATTTTATTTGTCTGCAAGCGATGTGCGATTATAAGTTCCTTGTTAGCTTTATTCATCTCACTTTTAGCCAAATCGTAATTGTAATCAGCAACTTCATCTAGTGCCTTAGATATATATTCACGTGCATCTCCCGCATGTAAAATAATTTCCATAGTATTTTTAATTGATTGCTTTGAATCTTCTCTTTTTTCCATTATCTTTACACTTAACCTTTACTTTTTGACTCCTGTTGAACCAGATTTTTATCATAAACCTTGAAAAATGGATAATATATTACTCCAGAAACTAAAAACAAGATAATTACTAAAACTATTGAACTTATTGCTGGACTTACAATCCATGTACTAAATGGTACCGGGATATACCACATCTGCATTAAAGCATGTGGAACTGGTGACAATCCAGCTTGGAACCATAAAAAAGTAATTAACGGTAAAATTAATCCGTTAAGCCACAAGGGTATCATCAAGTAGGGATTCCATACTATTGTTCCAAATACAACAGGTTCATTAATATTAAAAAATGTTGGTAATAGACTGGCTTTTCCAAGAGCCTTTAGCCGGTTTGACTTTGCATTAAATACCATTAAGAAAACTAGTGGCATAGTACACCCAATTCCACCAATCCAAGGAAAGCTATAAATCAATTCACTAGTAAATAAATGAGTAGCCGTATGACCAAGGCTCACAGCCCTTGCATTAGCAGCAATTCCGGCCAACATAACAGGTTGAGTAATTGCAGCTAATACCCAACTTGAAATTCCCATTGAGTAAATAAAACACATAAAAAACAAGAATATTGTAAATCCCCACCAGGTGTTAAGAGAATTTGCTAATGGTGAAAAAATATTTACGATTAATTGATAAAAATCAAAATGAAAAATATAAGTCAAGATCCAACCTGTCGATATCACGATCGCAATTGGAAGCATGGAATCAAACCAAGCCGTTACGAAATCCGGCATTGAAGAATCGTCGTCAAAAAAACTAAACTTGGCAAATAGCTCCATGATTAACGCGACATATAAACCGACTACTAGTGCAACAAACATTCCGCCAGCTCCTAGTTCCGAAAATTGGTATGAAATAACAGAACCGGTTCTATCCCAAGTTGGGTTAGCAAGCATTAAGAAAAGCGCAATAGAAGATAGGCCCGCAATAATTCTCTGTCTATTTAATTTTTTTAATTCCATAAAATTAAATGGTACTAAAAAAGCAACAAAGATTGAAGTTAATCCAAAAGTAAAGCTATTAACTGGAGATAAATCAGGCCACCAATTAATGAAATTTGTTGGAATATTAAGTAACGTGATTAAGGACCCAACAAAAATGAAAGGCAATACCTCTAATATTGAGTTTTTAATTGTTATAATCCACTGATTATTAGCAACTTTTTGAGCCTTAGGAGCAAATTTCTTATTTAAAACATTCATCAATCCATTCATTTAACTATCCTCCTACTTTACTTTATTCCTTTAGAGTTGAAATCAAATGCTCAATTGCAGCTTTACCATCAAGAACTGAGTAGTAATCTGGTCTCATTAGGATAACTTTTACCCTAGATGGTACTCTTTCCTTGATAGCATCAAATTCCGCCTTTAAGTGCGGGCCAACCATCAATGCATCAATGTCATTTGCATAATCTGGTAATTCGGCCTCACTCCTTGCTTGAATTTTTATATCGAGTCCCGCACTTTTAGCTGCTTTGCGCATATTAGCGGCCATAAATCCAGATGATGCACCAGAACCACAAACCAATAAAACTTTCTTAGTCATAAAATTAGTCCTTTCAAAAAATCAATATCTCGCTTATTCCCTTCTTATCATTGCAAAGTTTAATCAAGCTTTACAGTAATCTTTTGCACCGCTTCGGTGAAAAAAATGTTTAAATACAAAGAAGATCTCAGCAAATTGATGTGAACCCCAAAATTAGGACAGTTTAATAAAACTTAACTAAGGACTAATTTCCGATATTCAAGCGGACTTAGTCCTTTTAGTTTTACTTTGATTCTTTGCTGGTTATAGTAACTGATATATTTTTGGATTGCTTCTTCCAGCTCCTTTAGATTCTTAAATTGGCCTTCAAAGCCATAGAACATTTCCCGTTTGAGTATGCCAAAGAACCCTTCCATCAATCCATCATCTAAGAAGTTGCCCTTACGCGACATAGACTGTTCGATTCCATGGCCTTTTAGCCAAGCTTGGAATTTAGGATGCTGGTACTGCCAGCCTTGATCTGTATGAAAAATTAGACCATTTAATGCTGGATGCTTGCGCCAAGCCTGTTTTAGCATATCCATAATCTGTTTAAGGTTAGGACTGCGGGAAATGGAGTAGGCAATCACCTCTTGCGTGCAGCCATCAACAATGGGTGACAGGTAGGTCTTCTGACCGTTGAGTTTGAACT
This sequence comes from Lactobacillus sp. B4015, assembly GCF_026536055.1. Lineage (NCBI taxonomy): Bacteria > Bacillati > Bacillota > Bacilli > Lactobacillales > Lactobacillaceae > Lactobacillus > Lactobacillus sp. B4015. The sequence continues at coordinate 40,347 of NZ_JAFNOY010000008.1, read as the reverse complement.
CGGTCACGTCTGAATACCACTTATGTTCCGGGTAAACTGCGCTAAAATTACGTTTAATCAAGTCGGTCTTAATTGGACCCTGGGTGCCGCGATAGCTATTATACTTGTGCCAGCGTTTACTGACGATGCCAAAGAGTTTCAGCTTGTTCATCAAGCGTTGTACTTTTTTGTGATTGACTAGCCAACCACGCCGTCTAAGTTCCAGAGTAATGCGCCGATAGCCATAGCGGTGTCGGTGTTCTTCATAAATGGCTTTGATTTCAGCCATCACCTGCTGGTTGCCACGATCCTCATCCCTTTTCTGCAAATTGTAGTAATAATACTGCGGGATAGATGCGGGAGATTGGGATTAGCATTAATAACAGCAAGAATAAAAGTTACGCTGACCTTGAGTTCATGCCTCAGCTGGGTAACTGCCCGGGCTATTTCCGCGGCTTGCGGTTCTTGGTCCGCTGGTCGACTGAGGCGGCCAATTTTTTTATAAATTCGTTCTCGACGGTCAGCTTCAAGTTCTGCTGGCGTAAGTGCTTGTTTTCTTGCTTCAGACGGTTGATTTCTGGATCTTGTTTGGGCATGGGGCGATCGTCCTTTCTGTTTGATAACGACATTATACCCGTTTTCACGATAGCTGCGCAGCCAATTAGCTAACATACCGTTACTTTTTAGGCCAAGATCAAGTGCCACCTGATAAGCTGGTTCGTGCTTGACTAGTACTCGTATAATAGCTTGTTTTTTGAACTCAAGTGAATATTCAGTATACGGCTGGTCTAAAATAGCTAGGCCGTGACGTTGAATAAGAGCAAGCAAATACTTAATGTTAGCAGGATTAATACCATAACGTCGACCCAATTCACTAGGTCTAATGTTATAATTCCGCCAAAGATTGAAGATTTCAATTTTATCTTGTTTGGATAATTTAGCCATAATAAAAACCTCGAAGTTGTCCTAACTTCGGGGTTCATATCAAATGCTGAGACCTTTTTACTTTCATTTTTTTATTTTTTCTTTGCTTCTAATCTAAACAGGTTTAAATAGCTAAGAAAAATAATTACACTAATGACAGTCATGACCAAAAAAGCTACCTGACTACCTTGAGCAGTTAACACGGCATAATTACCCGGCTTTTTTTGCCAAGCTGAAATAATTGTTGCCATCACTGTCGTGCCCATTGAACCAGCATATTGTTGCCCTGTTTGAAATACCGCGGTTGCATCAGTATGCAGTTCATCTGGTTGCAGTTTCGAAGCCTCCGCCATTGTATTGTTAAAGGCCATTTGCCGACCAATAATCATAATGCCGTAAAAAACACCGACTAAAAGCGTAGAAATTTTTAGGCCAAAAATGGTAAATAATAAGCTGGCACTGAAGCAGAACAATGTTCCCGTCAAAAATGGAATCTTTGGGCCCTTTTCATCATAAATATGGCCAAACCAGGGATTCAAGATACCACTTAAAATACAGCCAGGTAATAAGACCAAGCCGCCGACCAGAGAACTAGCATGATTAACGATCTGAACGTAGTTAGGTAAAACAAAACTTGTACCAATATTAATAAACTGTAATAACAAGTATGAGATCATCGCAAAGATGAATGGTTTATTCTTGAAAATAGCTAAATTAATGAGCTTCTTATCGCTCGTCTTAGATAATTTAATAAAAATGAACACCAGAATTGCGACCACAATCATACTAAGCCAAAACCCAAGATCAGTTAAACCATTGCTAATGCGGTTAAAGCCAATATTAAAGATAACCATTGCTGCCGCAATAACACCGTAACTTAACCAGTCAAAACTTGGGTGCTTTTTTTCATGATACTGTTCAACCGTAAAAAATCCAAGTAATAACACCAACAAAGCGATACCGGAAACAATATGAAAAATTAATGGCCAGCCAAAGTAATATACAACTGTTCCACCAAAGGTTGGACCCAGTGATGGTGCCAAAATGACGACCAAACCCGTTAACCCCATATAAAAGCCCCACTTTTCTTGTGGCATCAATTCAACAACCAGATTAAACATTAATGGAATAGATAAACCTGCCCCGACTGATGAAATCAATCGACCAGCTAGTAAAACCCAGAAATTTTGGGCAAACCCGGCAACAAGCGAGCCGCCAATAAAAGCAATGGCAGCAGTTAGAAATAGCTGCCTAGCTGAAAAACGGTCATTCAAATAAGAACTCGAAACCATAATCACCGCAATCATTAGCAAATAGCCTGTAGTTGTCCACTGCACTAGCCCTAAGCCGATATGAAATTGTTTCATTAACGTCGGAAAGGTAACATTTAAACTAGTTTCCGTCAAAATTGAGACAAAGGCCATTAAAGCACAGCTAATGATTGCCAAAACGTGTTTGGGCGTTTCTGTTTTCTCTTTCATAATAAACTCCTTATCTTTAATAATAAAAAAAGAGTAAAAAGCAATTAACTTTTACCCTTTCCATAATTGACTAAATATCAATAATTTAACATGTACAGGATGAACTATACTAATTTTGTTTTTCCAATTTACCTAATTTCTCAATATGATTGATAAAACAATGCTATTAAAGATAATGTTAGTAAATACACTTAAACTATTTTATTGCTTTTTCGCAAAAAACGCAATTAGCTTTTAAATAAATAGTCTTATTCTTTTTCAAAGCGAGCTGAAAGATCATCGTGTAAGTCTTCATAACCAGGTTTGTTTAAAAGACCAAACATGTTGCGCTTGTACTCTTCAACACCAGGTTGGTTAAATGGATTAATACCATTCAAATAGCCAGAGATTGAAATTGCTAATTCAAAGAAGTAAATCAAGTAGCCTAAGGTATGCTCAGTTTGATCTGGAATGTTAACAGTCATCACCGGGACACCACCATCAGTGTGAGCTAAAACTACACCTTCATATGCGCGGTCGTTAACAAAATTGAGGCTCTTACCTGCTAAGAAATTCAATTGATCTAAATTACGGTCATCTGTTGGAATTTCAACATCATTTGCAGGATTCTCGACTCTAATAACAGTTTCAAATAAGTTTCGAAGTCCTTCTTGGATATATTGTCCAAGTGAGTGCAGATCAGTAGTGAAGTTAGCACTTGCTGGCCAAATTCCCTTGTTGTCCTTACCTTCAGATTCACCCATCAATTGTTTGCACCATTCACTAAACATTCTTAATGTTGGTTCATAGTTTTCAACAATTTCTGTCGTGTAACCTTTACGGTATAAAATATTGCGCAAAGCAGCGTATTGATATGGCGTAGCCTTAGTAACATCAGTATCTTGGTAATCACTGCGTGCATCGGCTGCACCCTTCATCAATTGATCAATGTCAGCACCAGAAACAGCAATTGGCAATAAACCTACGGCTGAAAGGACACTAAAACGACCACCGATATCATCAGGAACAACAAATTCTTCGTATCCTTCAGCATCTGCTTCAGTCTTCAAAGCACCCTTTGCTCGGTCAGTTGTAGCGAAAATGCGTTTTTGTGCTTCTTCTTTGCCATATTTTTGAATTAACTTATCTTTGAAAATGCGGAAAGCAACAGCTGGTTCAGTCGTTGTACCTGACTTAGAAATAACATTGACGCTAAAGTCCTTGTCACCAAGCCATTCAATTAAATCGTGAAGATATGAGCCTGAAAGTGAGTTACCACAAAAGACAATTGTAGGGTACTTTTCTTTGCCCTTGCCGTAAAATGCACCATTTAAGAATTCAACTGCTGCTTGTGCGCCAAGGTAAGATCCTCCAATTCCAATACAGATTAATACCTCAGAATCGTCTTGAATCTTCTTAGCAGCTTTTTTAATTCGGTCGAATTCATCTTTATCATAATTAACTGGTAAATCAACCCAGCCGAGGAAATCGCTACCTGCACCGGTTCCGTCTTTTAATTCCTTAGCCGCAGCGTCAACCATGGCCTGCATTTCGCCTAATTCATTTTCATGAACAAACGGTGTTAATTTAGTGCTATCGAATTTAATTAAATTCATACAATACGCTCCCCTTATTGAATTAAATATCTATTTCACAAAACCATTTTAGCAATCTTATTTTATAAATACCAGAGCTTTTTGAATAGTTTTATAACTTTTGCCGAACTCTTTGCACTAGCCAGTAAAGCAGGTACCCCAAGGCTGTACCACAACTATTAAAAAAGACATCGTCAATATCACTCACGCCAGTTGCTAATAAAAATTGCATTGCCTCTATAAAAATCGAAAACATCATTCCACTTAGTAATACTCTATTAAATGTTTGCCTTTTTGAAAAAACAAATGGTGCCAAAAAGCCAAAAGGCAAAAAACAAATAATATTACCAAAAGAATTATAAACAAAGTCTAAGCGGCTTTGCGCATAAAACATTTTCCAAGTTTCTTTCATAAATACCAAGTTAATGTCACTTAACGGCCGGTGAAAGTTAAAAGAAAGCTGCCACGGAAAATATGTTCCCCGAAAGGTTGTTAGCATTAACACTAAGATTAGATAAAATGCAAACAGCCACACAGAGGCTTCGGATTTGATTGTTCGACGTCGTCTTATCGCCATTAGCCACAACAAACGCAGCACCATAAAAACTAAAAAGTAAAAAATAGTTTTATCAAACGCTAGCACAATTAACTTGATCAAGGCAAAATGGTTAATTTGTGTTGCATACATTTGAGCAATTAGGTTATATAGCGGTCCTAAAAATATCATTTTTGTTCAGTCCCATAATAGTATTCATTTAAATTATACTCAATCTTGACCAGTTAATTCTTAAAAAAGGACTAACAATGCAGAAAAGATTGTCTAAAACTGCTGAAAATCTTAAAATAATTAAATAAGGAGAGTTCACTTTGAAAAAAAAGAATCTGATTAAGTTCATTCAGACACGAACAGGCTTTTTCTGCCTCTTAGTGGTGTTATTCACACTGAAATACATTTTCGCAGCATATCACGATTTTAACCTGGGCATTTCCGATCCTTACCAACATATTATTATGTGGTTGAGCCCGATTGGCACGACAATCTTGTTAATCGGCATTGGATTTTATTTTCCTAAACCAATAGTTTCGTATTGTGTGATGCTATTGATGGATTTTGCCGATACCGGCTTGCTTTTTGCCAATATTCTTAATTACCGGCAATTTTCCGATTTTATTACGGTAAAAACAATTGCTAATGCCGGTAAAGTTGCACCAGGGCTTGGTAAAAGTGCAGTTGCCCTCTTACAGTTTTCCGATCTATTTCTTTGGCTTGATCTAATAGTAATTATCGGCTTATTAATTGCGCGCAAAATTAAAATTGACCCAAAATCTTATGGCCTACTAACACCGTTTGCAATCACTTCTTTTGGCGCAGTAATTTTGTCACTAAACGTGTTCATGGCAGAATCTTCTCGGCCACGCTTATTAGGTACAACTTTTGATCGGTCATATATTGTCAAATATCTTGGTATTAATACGTTTACGATCTATGATGGCATAAAAAATGAGCAAACTGAGCAAGTTAACCGCAACGCGAACACTGCCGATTTAAATAAAATTTTGGCTTACACCAAAAAAGGCAAATTACCGGTTAACCCCCAATATTATGGTGTAGCTAAGGGCAAGAATGTGATTATAATCCATTTAGAAAGCTTCCAACAATTTTTAATTGATTTAAAAGTTAACGGCAAGGAAGTTACACCATTTCTCAACTCAATCTATCATAGCCGGCATTCACTTAGTTTCGCTAATTTCTACCATCAAGTTGGCATTGGCCGGACCAGTGATGCGGAAAATATGCTTGAAACCAGTACCTTTGGTATTTCTGATGGCTCATTATTTACTGCCCTTGGTAGTTCTAATACCTTTCAAGCTGCACCACAAATCTTACGTGAACATGGCAATTACACCTCTGCCGTATTTCATGGTAATGTGGGCTCATTTTGGAATCGTGACGATGTTTACAAAAATATGGGCTATAACTACTTTTTTGACCAAAATTACTTCAGTTATGACCGTAGTGATCGAATCGGTTATGGTATTAAAGACAAAATTATGTTTGCGGAAAGTGTTAAGTACTTGGAAAGAATGCAGCAGCCATTTTATACCAAGTTTATTACCGTAACTAATCACACTCCCTTTGATATGGACGAAGAAGATTTAGACCCATCTTTTAAAACTGCTGACACGAATGATAAATCAATTAATAATTACTTTGAAACCGCCCATTATCTTGATCAAGCCGTCCGCGAATTTTTTAACTACTTAAATCGTTCTGGCTTAAGTAAAAATACGATGGTTGTCATATATGGTGATCATTATGGTTTAAGCAATTCAGAAAATGAAACCTTGGCTCCGATTGTTGGAGAAAGTTCAGATACTTGGAACAGTTATAACAATGTCCAAATGCAGCGAGTTCCCTTCATGATTTATTCACCTAAAATAATAAAGGGAGAAATTAAACACGAAGTAGCCGGTGAAATTGATGTATTACCAACATTACTTCATTTATTAGGTATTTCTAATCGCCATTATGTTCAATTCGGAAATGACTTATTATCACCAAAATATAAGCCTTGGATTGTCTTCCGCAATGGTACTATCGTTAGTCAAAAATACGTCATCATTGGTGGCAAGGGGCAAAAAGGTGTTGTTTACGACCGTCAATCTGGCAAGCAAATTATCAATTTTACTAGACAAGAAAAAATTGAAATTGCTGCTTTAGCTAAAAAGGGTAAAATGTCGCTTAAATATTCAGATCTGTTAAACAACCATAACCTTCTACGCTTTTACACCCCAGCTGGCTTCAAACCTGTTGATCCGGGACAATTCGATTATTTAACTAATTTTCAGCAAATGGAAGAAATAAGAGAAAAACTAAAAGGGCATTCAACAGCCCTAATAACTAAACATCACAAATCCACCACTAATTTGTACAAAACCGATGCTGCTGAATTGTCTGGCCGGCATGAGGAAATCACGAATATTCCGGATTCGGTTTCGGGCAATCACTTAGTTGAAAAGAAAAATAAAGCTAGTAAAAAAGGTAGAAAGTCTTATAATTAAAAAATAAGGATATCAGAAAAATTTCATTTTTAATGGAGGTTACCTTAATTATGTTTAAAGCAATAATTGCCATTTTGGTTATTCTACTCGTTTTATCATCTTTACGCGTTGTACCACAAAATAACGAAGGACTAATTGAGACTCTGGGCAAATATTCTAGAACCGTTAAAGCCGGTCTAGTTATTATCATTCCAATTATTCAGAAAATGCGGCGCGTTTCTTTAGCTATGTTTCCAGCAGAAATTTCAAAGTATTCTATCATTACTAAAGACAATGCTGAGATTACCACTAGCTTGACTTTAAATTATTTGGTAACTGATTCTTATAAATATTTTTACAATAATACTGATTCAGTTAAATCGATGGTTGAATTAATTAGAGGGCATTTACGTGACATCATTGGCCGCATGGACTTAAATGAAGCTCTCGGATCAACGAGTAAAATTAATACCCAACTAGCTGACGCCATTGGTGATTTAACTGATGTTTATGGTATTCGGGTTGTGCGGGTCAATATCGATGAATTGTTACCAAGCGCTGAAATTCAGAAAGCAATGGATAAGCAATTGACCGCCGATCGTGAAAAAATTGCAGCTATTGAAAAAGCTGAAGGTGAAGCTAAAAATATTGAATTGACTACTAAAGCTAAAAATGATGCTTTAATTGCAACGGCAAAAGCAAAAGCCGAAGCCGTTAAAACAGAAGCAGATGCTGAGGCATACAGAATTAGTAAGTTGCAAAGCAGCTTAGCTGAGGCTAGTGATGGGTACTTTAAAAATCAAAGTTTGGATAGCTTTAATAAATTAGCCGCTGGTCCTAACAATATGATTGTAGTTGACAAAGATGATATGACTAATTTAAGTTCAATTCCAGCAACAGCTAAAGTTTGGAATGAATCTACTAAAAACGAATAAGCGAACATAAATTAGTAAACAAAAAAGACACTTTAACTAAAAGCGTCTTTTTTCGTTACTCAGTAGTGTATTGTTCATATCCCTTATCAAAAAGTATAATCGTAAAAATCGCGCCATGCTTTGGTTGAGATCTAACCGTAATTTTACCGCCATGCTGTTTGATGAGTGAAGATACAATAGACAATCCAAGGCCCGATTCTCCAGAACCATCACGTACTCGTGAAAGATCTGCTTTGAAAAATCTTTCAAAAATATACTTCATCTGTTCATCACTCATCCCAATCCCGCTATCACTAACGCTAATTTCAGTTCCATGATCTATTCTCTTACCATAAATCGTAATTTCACCCTTTTTAGTGAACTGAATAGCGTTTTGAACGAGATTAACAATTATTTGGGTAAAGCGATCCTGATCAGCATAGATTGGTAAGTTAGTTGAAGCAATAACCGTAATTTTATCATGTACTTTTTCAGCATTATGCGAAAGTTGAATAGATACATCATTTAAAATTTTCGCAGCATTAAATTCTGTCTTAGTCAAAAGAATCTGATTGTTTCTAATTTTTTCAAAATCAAGATTTTCATTTACTAGTCTGATTAAACGCTTAGTCTCACGCTGCATTAGTTCAATTGATTTCGGTTTTGATTCTTCAGGGATTGCATTGTACTGCAATCCCTCTAAAATACCATTAATTGTTGTCAAAGGCGTACGCATTTCATGAGCCGCATCAGCTAGAAATTGATCCCGTCTTTTTTCCTGCTTTTTAATCTCATTATCGGATTGTTTCAATGTTCTTACCATTTGATTAAAATTAGCAGCAAGCTGATCAATTTCATCATGCCCCGTATAATTTAATTGAACTTCAAAATTGCCTGCGGTAACTCTTTGTGTTGCATGGGTTAAGTGTTTAATTTTATTCGTAGTGTAATAAGATAAAGCAAAACTTAGCCCCAGTCCAACTATTAATGCAACTATCAAGGCATTGACTAAATTTTGCTTGGCCATAGTAATGGGTTTTTCCACATTTTTGACACGGGCACCAATCCAAACAGCACCAATGAATCGATGTTCACTAATCCAAGGAACCAGCACGCCAGTGGATGAATCTTTCGTATGGCCGAGATAAGTATGAGAGTCGTTGTTATTTTTAATTCGAATTTCTTGTCCCTGCTTCAAAATTGCTAAAACATCAGAAGCTAAATGTAAATCCTCAGATGTCTTGGGATATATTTGCTTACTTTTAGAATCAAAAACACGAATGTGAAGATCATCCCCATGTAAAATAAATTCTAATTGATGTAAAAATTCGGAGTTAAGCAAATAAGTACCGTTTTTCTTATCAGTAGTTGCAAGTGACCCCAGAGCCGATGCGTAATCTTCCATTCGTTGGTAATTTTGAGAATAAGATTGATTAGTAACATACAAAATTTCAGAATACCCAATAATCCCCACTGTGGTCAGAATAATCAGCAAAAAACTGAGCATGTGCTGATAAATTAACTTCATATTGTAAATTTATACCTGCGAATCATCAAATTTATAGCCGACACCCCAAACAGTCTGAATAACTTTAGCACCAACCTTTTCTAGTTTTTGCCTTAGTTTCTTTATGTGGGCGTCAACTGTTCTTTCTTCGCCAAAGTAATCGTAACCCCAAACGGATTCAAGCAACTGTCCGCGCGAAAACACCTGTTTAGGTTTTTGAGCCATTGTATACAATAAATTAAACTCTTTCGGAGTAATATAGTCAACTTCCTTATTATCAAATAGTACTTCTCGTCTTTTTTTAGAAATTTTCATATGTTTAGTTTCGACATCAAAAGTCTCATCTCTTTTTTCAGAGTTGACTTTGCTTTGATTATCTTCAATCATAATCCTGCGTTGCAATGCCTTAATACGAGCAATTAAGGCAAGTGGACTAAACGGTTTTGAAACATATTCGTCTGCTCCAACTTCCAATCCTAAGATTTGCTCAGCCTCACTATTCCTAGCGGTTAACATAATAATTGGAATTGTTGGTGAGATGGCACAAACTTCTTTTGCAACTTGAATACCATCTTTTTTAGGTAAATTTAAATCTAAAGTGATCAAATCATACTGGTCAGGATTTTTAGCAAACATTTTGACAGCTTGCTCACCATCAACAGCTACATCCATGGTCCATCCTTCTTTTTTAATAAACATGTCCATCATTTCAGCAACTGATTTATCATCCTCAACCATTAAAATTTTCAAATTCTTTTCTGGTTTCATTTTCGGTCCCTAAATCCTTTAGTTTTTACCCTTTTTATATTGTCAGGATCCGTGTAATCACGCGGTAATTCATGACGTTTAAGCAAAAATTGCTTCAAATTTTTTTCTGTCACCATAATTGGAAACAGAAGAAAAAAATAAAATGTAAGTAGCCAAAGCAAAAAATAGCGATCCCACTCAAAAGAATGAATCCCAATTCCTAATATTATCTGAATTCCGCCAAAAATAATAAAGTAAAAGCTTGCCCTTTTTTGAGCAAATTTAAAACTAGCTTTATTAACCTGAGCTAAGTATGAATAATAACCATAAAATGGGCAAGGTTTCTTGGGTGGGTTAACTAGCCATAAAATACCTACAACTAGAATAATCGACCCAAAAGCTATATAAATCATACTGTCTCCCCTTTTAACGAAAAAAATTAGTTATCATTTCCTGGTGCAGAAATAACCATTTTCATCTTGCCAGTGAATATAAAATTCTTCATCTGATTAGGAATTATTAAATTGGTACCTATATCTAAATCATAAATCTTCGAATTAACTTCAAGTTTACCTGAGCCTTCAATGACTGTTACCAAAAGGTAAGGTTTATTATTCAACCCAGTCTTCCATTTACCATCCAAACTGATTTGCCAGAGATAAAAATGAGGTGAAACAGGCGGACAAACTAAGGTTTTAATGACAGCATCTTGCTCCTTTTTAACCTGAACATCAAGTTTAGGATCAACATGCGGCACCGTTGTAACGTCAATTGACTTTTGCGTGTGTAATGCTCGTTTTTGACCCGTTTTTTGATCTATCCGATCATAATCATATAAGCGGTAAGTTACATCACTTGATTGTTGCGTCTCAATAACTACAATACCTTTTGTTAAAGCATGAATTGTTCCAGCAGGAACATAAAAGAAATCGCCTTTCTTGACGGGAACTTTGCGAAGGAGTTTATCCCATTTACCTTTACTAATCATATCGGATAATTCAGCGCGTGATTTTGCGTTATGACCATAGATTAAGTATGAACCTGGATCGGCTTGTAAGACATACCAGCTTTCAGTTTTGCCACTATCATTTTCAACTTTACGAGCATACTCATCGTCAGGATGAACCTGTACGGAAAGATTGTCATTGGCATCCAAAAATTTTACTAATAATGGAAATTCCTTACTTTTAGGATTACCAAAAAGTTCAGGATGCTCATGGTAAACTGTCCGTAAGCTCTTGTTTTTTAAATCACCTGTCTTAACGGTTGAAGCATCATCCTTATAGCCTGATATTACCCACGCTTCACCAATTTGTCCCTCAGGAATATCATAATTAAAGATAGTCTTTAACTTACGGCCACCCCAAATTTTAGGTCTAAAGTATGGTGTTAAAAAAATTGGTTCCATCTATTTCACCTCATATATAAGTTTAAACTTTTACTCTCTAAAATTAAAACCATTTTTTCAAATATGAAAACTTGGTCTAAAACCAGATCTGAAAGGTAATTAAATATTCATTTTTTAATTATCGTTTGACAGATCCATCTTCTATATTTTAAATGATAATAGACAAAAAGCCTATCAGAATATGGACTGATAGATTTTTTACAATAATATTTTCTAAAATCTTAAATAAAAATACGATAACATTTTGTGAAATTTTGTTTCCAAGCGATAAAATTATTAACTTTTATTGTGTACATATTCATATTTTTTTGCTTAGAAAAGATGAATATAGCGCAAGCAACATTAAGACTATTTCCGCAATCAATAAAATTACTGCAGTTATTCTTAGATGGCTTTCAAACCTCAGCCTAAAAACAAGATATAAAAATGCTATTAATTATTATTCAGCTTCTGTCTATAACCCAATTATTACATGGAAATGAGTTCTTGACAAAATTAAAAATACATTACAAAGATAAAGTTATTCCGCATCAGCGTGTCAAGATAATAAATAATTTGTTGATATAACTTAAAAGCAATGGTTCAAAATAAACCATTGCTCTCAGATATTTTTAAATGGAGATGAGGGGAATTAACATTGACGTTTCTTAGCGTTTCTTATTGTTTTAAATCCCCATAAATCAGCATTTTGCATTTACAGTTGTTTACTGTTTTATTGTTCTATGCCGTGCGTTTGCCGTGCGAAAAAAAGCCCTAGCAATTTAGCTAGAGCTGTTTTTTATAATGTTTCATTTTCTTTTTTAAAGATCTCTAATAAATCTTTTGCCTTAATTTTCTTTCTTAAAAAATTGGGGTAAGTCTCAAATACTTTTTTATCAAAATCAGAAACAGATTTGTAATCAGGATTATTTTCGAGTTCTGGATCGTCTAAAGGGTAATAGTCGAAGTAAATCTCTTGACCATTTTCCATAACAATCCAATAGCCCCAGACGTCAACATTGCCATCTTCGGCAATGTCAGCTGATAGTTCATCAATTAATTTTTTTGCGTCAAACGAATAGTTCATTTGCTGGCCACAATCTTTCTAGCTGCAGTAATTTCTGCTGAAGTTGCTCCTGCTTTATTTTTAGCTAAACGGTAGGCTTTACTGTGACGATTGCCAAATAGTAATTGACAATCATCTAGAGCATCTGGTTTAGCACTTTCTTGATTAATTGACTCATTTTTAGCTTCTGAAAAGGCATTGCCCTTAACGCCTAGTAATTGACCTTTACGGTTGTATCTTACTTGAAAGTCAGCGTAATCTTCCATTTCCATATTGCTAGGTAAGATTAACATCTCACGTTCTTCATTGGTTATCTCATCGGCTGATTTGTAAATAATAGTAGCTTGTCCATTTTTTGCGATTTCTGTAATTCTCATTTTAATAAGTCCTTTCTTTAACTTCTTACCTTATATTTATATAATATACGTTTAAACGTATATTGTCAACTATTGTTCTAACTTTTTTTCGATTAATTCACTTAAAAATTTTAAATCTTGCCTAGTAGCAAATTTGTTAATAAATCGTTTGGCTTGCGATTTTGCTACAATGTAATTCTTTTTTTCTTTATTTTGGCTGTCCCACTTTTGGGAAGCTCGTTTTTGCGCCTCGCTAATTTTTGTCATTAAATCATCCTAACTTAATTTTTGGTAACCAAAATCAACTCATTGTTTTCTTTGTTACTTTTATCTTGAGCCTTAGCTAAAGCCAGAACTTTTTCCCAAGTATTCATACTTCCTTCTTCAGCCATGTCTTCAAACGGCTCTTTTGCATCAACAACGTGATAGTAATTCTTGTCTATTAAGATGTAGGTGCCATAAAAGCCATCAAAATGTTGCCAATGTTTAATAAATACACAATGATTGCGATCGAGTTTGAGAACATATACTTTCCAGCCATTATTGCCGTAATAACTAAAAACATTGTTTTCATCAATTCTAATTAAAGCTTTGTCTTCGTCAGCATTAACTTGTGAGCCAAACTTCCAATATTTATTGGATTGATCTTCGTAATCAAATCCCTTAAATCTAAAATCGTTAAAACTTTGCTTTTTCATTTTAATAAGTCCTTTCTTTAACTTCTTACCTTATACTTATATGATATACGTTTAAACGTATATTGTCAACTATATTTGCAAATAAATCTCAAGAAAGTTATTATTTTTAAGAAGTCCCTTAGACTTCTTACCTTTAGCTCCCAAGTTGGGAGCTTTTTTATTGCAAAAAAATAAATCGCCTAGGATTTTCCAAAGGCGATTTTGTACCATATAAAAAAGGAAGTTCGGAAAGAATCATCTTTCCAAAATCTATTCTATCATATTAACGTTATTTATATTGCTTAAATCTACCCATTCGCCAGATATCATGATCTCATCGATGTGATAGCCTTCGACAAACCCAACTATATCAGGCTGGATGTGGCCTTCTACATCCAACTCCTTCAGTTGCACAGCCACTTGCCGGTGGTTAGCGTAGGCCGTCATCAGCAATTCACTAGCCTGCTCTTCTGACATAGTAGGCTTCTTACAATAGACAACTGCTCTCTGTTGGTTATCTCGATTAATAGCAGCAGTGTGATCACTTAGCATTAAGCCTTGCCACTTTTTCATACCCCGGTCTTGATAAGTTTTAAAAAAATTGTCGAGAATCTGATCGAATTCCTTCTGATTATATTTTTTTCGCATTTTTATCCCTCTGCAAACACTAGTTTGCATCTATTATAGCACAAAAAATAGCCACCCTAGTTTTTCCTAGAGTGACTTATTTTTTAATCAATGTCTATTACGTCCTTTGTGGTCTCCGTGGTCGTACAATTCATATTTTGTATCAATTGCTAAAATATAAAATATATTTGAAATTGGATTAATCTTTCCGATTATTCTGATACCTGATCCTTTAATAACAAAATAATTTTTTGAGCATTTATCGCATCTGCCCGTTTGGTTAAATTCATTAGGAATCGACATCATAGATTCTCTCATTTCTTTCGGCGTGATACACTCAGCATTATTTTGTTCTAGCAGAACTTCATACCCTAGTTTAGAAGCATTCACAAGTTTATTTAATACTATCCTGGCATTATCTTTACTTAAGTTCTTATATTCAACTGAATATTTTCTACTAATAAAAGAGAAGTTAAATGTTAACTTCTCTAGAAAAATATCAGAAATTTTAATCTTTTCTTCGTTATCCATTAGCTTACTACAATTTTATCAAAATAATCTCTCAATGCTTCCGGCGTCATTTCTTCACCACTTTTAGTGTTTTCCCATGGGGCTTGTTGATGGGTAATATTAACCAACTTACTCGTTTTTACGTCGGCATATTTATTAAAAACAGAATTAAGAACAATATTAACTTTCGGAAGATCGTTTAATTCGGTAAAATCTTTTACAGCTTGATCCCAATCTATCTTATTATCTAAAGATATGCAGCCATTATATAAATCATGTGCTTTTTCAAACATTGGTCCATTAGGAGCATTGACAGCTTTATCATCAAAAAGCTTTTCATTATATAAAGCTAAGTAAGTACCTTGAGCAAAGTACAATAATTTCATTAATCTAAGTTGAGTTAGCTTATCTCTATCAGGAAACAGTTTATTATTAACATCAGATTTAACAGCAAACCAATTAATTACTTTTTGCTCATTAAGCATAATCTTCCACCTCCTTTTAAGTTAACAACATTGTTAATTTATATATTTAGTTTACAAACAAAAAGTATCAATTTCAATACATTTTACTCGATTTCGTAACTTCTTTATAAACAAATAACAAAATAAGCCACCCCAGACATCAGTCCGAAATGGCTTATTTATTTTAGAAAAAAGATAGTTATTAATATTGTTTAATCTTTAATTAAAAGACTACATACGCACGATTACCCGTTACGTATACTGTTTTGCCCTTATATTTGTCTTTAAGCTTTAAGAAGCGTCCTTTGCGTCCCACAATGCGGTAGATCTTATTAGTAGTTAACTTGTACGCCTTCTTGCTATCAACGGTTGGACTGTACAGAGCATGCGTGTTTGGCAGCACAATCTTAACCCGGCCACCGATATTGTCATGCGTGGCAATCGGATTAGACTTAGTTACGCCGGCTCGGCCGTCAATCCATTGGTTCTTGCCAAGTTTAAGCGCACCGCCCTTTTCTTCAAGTACCTTCCACAATGTTTTACGCTTGAGCGTTCTAATTTTGTGCTTTAAATCTGGCCCATCATAGAGATTACAACCCTTTTTATTAGTTACCACAAACAAGCGATTAATGTCCCACTTTGCTACCGGGTGTAGCGTCATTTCGAAATCGTCTCCTTTCTTAGCAGTAGCAGCACCACTGCTAGTTTTTAATGGCAACACATTAATGTTGCCGTCAACGTTTAGTCCCCTATAGTTGCTAGTAAATTGCCAGATGGCCACACCGTCCATACTTGGGAAGTAAGCCATGTTGGCAGAGTTAACTGCAGCCATTGTTGGATAGCTTGCCACCCATAAGCAGTTGCCGTAGGTCTTGACGATACTTCTGTAATCTACCTGGTTACGCATCGCCGATGCTCCAGAATAGAACAATGGCACATAACCGTTGCTTTTAATCACGGCCATTGCTGCTAAGATTGCTGAAGTGCTGCTCGAGACACCGCAATAAATATTGTTGCCACTGCCGTTTTCCCAATCGACAGCAAGGAATGTGCCCTTGGGAAGACCAAGCTCGACTGCTTTCTTGCAAGCAAATTCGGCCTCAGCTTTCGCCCTGGCAGAGTTGTTTGAAAACGTGGCATAAAAATAGCCCATTGTCATTAGACCATGAGCCTTGCTAGATGCTATTTGTGCTTTTGCTCGAGCATAATTATAACCTGGGTAGTTGTATTGCATTAGCTTGACGATCGTCCCTTTAGAATAAGGATAAGCTACGTTTTCGCCCTGGAACTCAGAAACATCGGTTAAGTAGCTCTTACTTGGCAGTGCTGTCATTGCTATCAGTCCCATCTGTTTCACTGTTGTCAGTTGGTGTGTTGGCCATTGGATTAGCTACTGGCTGATCTTCGTCATCTTCGGCAAAGCCCTGAATGTCATCAATGCCAGTTGGTTCGTTATCCTTTTGTGTATCTTGATAAGCTTTCTCAATCATGCCCTTAGCTGTTTCAGAAGTAATCTTGGTCTTTGACTGTTTAGCCTGATCTAACAATGCAGCAGTAGCAGCTGCTTTCTTTTCGGCTCCCGTTGCGTCATCATGTGTTGCTTGTTGTGCAACAATGTATTGTGCCACATCATAAAGCCACTTGATTTTATCAGCAACAGCTGGGTTGTGCTGTTTTGCATAAGAATAGATAGCTACAATGCCTACAGCAAGCAGTACAATGTATGGTAATGCTGTGTTTAGAATATTGGTAATTTGACTCATTTTATTTCCTTTCTAAAAAAAGAGCACTAGTCATCGTTAGACTGGTGTTCTTTTGCTTTTTTTAGCTTACTTTTTAAATTGTCGTATTTAATTTTCAACTCAGATAATTGCTCTTCTGCCTTAATGCGGCGCTCTCGCTCAGCATTATAGTACTGTTTAAATTCCCCCTTTTCTGTCTTTAACTCAGAAATAATTGCGTCCTTTTCCTTTAGCAGAGCACTGTAGTCTGCTCTGTTTGTCTTGTGAAAGACCGCCATAGCGGTCGCTACTGTCCCAATTACACCGGCTAACACTTGTACTAGGTTGCTAATGTCGTGCAAGTGATCGCCCCCTAACTGTCGTATGCGCACCTAATTATTAAAACGAATAGAAAAATATCAAAAATCACAGCTATGGTCATGTCCATGTTTTTCGCAAATAAGACCTGCCACAATTGCTCTATCAAAAGCAATAGAGTGGCGCCACCAGCAACGGTCAGTGTAATATCCTTAACAGTCCATTTTTTAGAGATCCTTATATCCTTGTTAGTAATAGAAAACATAAGTAGCATTATTCCCAATATAACAAAAAATAGATCGGCATATTCGCTATTCATCATTGGTCTCAATTCTGGTGGCCACGAAAAGTAGTTCTTATCGACCCATAGAAATAGGCCCATCGAAACAATCGACAAGCCTATTAATAATTGGTAAAAGTTGTAATCAATGTTCTTAAGCAGTCTGCGCCACATAGTCATCACCTGTGATCCTTTTGTAAGCGTCAGCATCAATTAATAAACCAACGTAACTTGCAACCTTAGCTTTGCTATAAACACCTACCTTGTAAAGATAGGCATATAGAGATTCAAAGATATTTGCATTCATTATTTATTGTCTCCTTCCTCCGCTTTTTCAGACTTATCAGAATCAGCATTCTGAGCAACTGCAGTTGCTGACAATAAGCTGGTTAATGAACCAATCTGTTGATTAATTGCCTCTTGGCTAACCTGACCATTTTCAACTTTTTTAGCCAGATCTTGAACCGTCTGATTAATAGATGCCAGTGCTTGACCAGTTGTTGCGCTGTCCGTTTCAAACCAGCGCCGATTAGCCCAGTCATACTTGGGTGCCTTCAAGCTCACTTCTGGCTCATCTGTAGTGAAGGGATATGCCACCTCCGCATCTGCAGGTGCGAACCACGGTTCACACGGCACACTGTCCGTTGACTTATAAACCTGTACGAACCCCTTGGTTGGGGTACTTTCTGTTTTACTTTCCATTTATTTTCTCCTATTAAATTAATCTAAAAACTCAACGTCATTAATTGGCATCCAGCCTGCATAACTGCCATATCCGCTCGCCATACAAACAGCGTTTTTATACCTAGCAATTACAGGTATTATTGTGCCTCGGGGAACATACCAAAATCCATCGGGGGCCGAGGCCGGATTTATTATCCTGCCTAATTCATCGATCTCACCAACTGTGGCATCTCTAATAACTTTTACTTTAATCCCGCCATCAAAACTCTTGTCGAACGTTTCTCCGTTAATAACTAGGTGATTGACTTTCTTTCCGTTCATCAACATGAAGGAGCCACCTCCTCCATGCAATAAATAAATAGCAAATAGGAGGGCTTATTTACCCCCCCAGTTGCATCTACTCGTGTCATACCGCCCAAATCAGAAGCCTTAATCCACGCATAACCTCCATACATTCCAGTACCATTTGTCTGATCGTCAAGCCAGCAATTAATCAGGGCATATTCTTCTCCTTTATAAAAAGCTATCTGATTAACCATAGCCCATTTAATAGTAAGATCATCAGGATGAAGATTAGTAACTTGATAATGTTCGTAAAATGCATCTTTACCATCCAATATATAGTGAAAATAATTATAATCAGTAAAAGATTTGCCAAAATCATATTTGGCAGGCAAAAAATCATCTGCTGTATAGCTTTCGCCATTAATTACCAAATGATTAACCTTCTGGCCGTTCATTAGCATTCAATCTCTCCTTTCTATGGTGTTGCCACGAACACGTTAGGGTTAGCCTTTGAATAAGCCACACCGCTATCAAGATCATCGCAAAAATGGACTAGCTCTTTCTTATCAACCTGGTCAATCATACTAAACAGATTACTATAGTCTGAGCTATCAATGATTCGTTTAAAAACAGGATAGTCATTATAGCTTTTATTGATATAGCGATAATCTAAAACAAAATTTTGCATTTGCCGACAAATTAAAATCTGAAAAGTATTGTCGAGTGACGGATTGTTGATTGCAATTAAATAGGCGTATGTCGCATTTAGCTGTGTGAATCCAGGCAGACTGCTCAGGCTGTTTTGGATAGTTGCATTTCGTAATTCATAAAGGCCCGTTGCAGTTAATGTGTCCAGATTAACATCTGTGTCATTAAACACTTGTGTGGGATGATCAAAGTCAGTTAAGACCACATTTCCTGATGAATTAGGGCTTTTTTCGTTAACAGTTAAAACCCTCTTAGCAATATCAGCACTTAGTGCATCACGTGCTGTCTTAATATCAGTCGACAAGCTGTCATGCGTAGCTTTAATATCGCCACTTAGCGAATTGCGCGTAGATGTGATACTAGCGGCTAGGGTATCATGCGCTGACTTGGCATCTGCTTTGGTTTCTAGCCCTGATAAATTAGTCTTGGGAATGTCTAAATTGATCCTCCCGTTATCATCTGGGTCAATCGGATCGCCGCCATTAATGCTAATTTGCTTTAACTTACCGTAAATATTTTTTAGATTCTGAAATTCAAATGTGTAGTAAGAGTCACTGTAATATTGATAGCCTCCACGGCACCAGATGTTGTATGTATCTTTAGTGCTTTGGAATAAAAATTGCTGAAAATAATTGTACGACCTATCAGGTCTATCTCCATGGAATACTATGAGATAGCTTTTTCCCTGCCAGTAGTCGGCTGGTGCTTTGCTGCCAAAATTAAACCCATTCTCACTGTAATAAATACCTGGATCGCATAGCGTATCGGGATTAGTGTCAGAGCTAACTTGGATTGGATTACCTAGGGTGTTAACTTTTTTAATATTAAGTTGAATATCGTTTTCAATTGAATCTACTGTTTGCTTAATAATCGTTGATAGTTGTTCTTGAGTTACAACTCCATTATCAGTTACATTAACAGTTACACTATCTGCTTGGCTAACCGCAACAAACATTGTTACATTGAATTTGAACAAGACTTTATTTTTAAAATCTGGCATAGACTCAGGAGTTACTGCTGTTGTAATGGCATATAGGATCTCCTTATCCTTACCATTTTCTTTAGCAAAAAGTCCAATCGTATTAATGTTGTAACCATTAGCTAGATCTTGATTGTTAAAAACAAGTTCTACTCCAATGACGATATTGCTGTCCTGCGAAGAATTAGCAACATTATTAATGACGCCATATTGCATTAAACTTGGCAACTCAGTCAGTTGCTGCAAGTCAGCCATACTCTTTTCAGATAGCTGTTCAGTCGATGTTGCCGCTCTTGTAATTGTAAACTTGGCTGCTCCTTTATTAGCTCGAGCCATCAGATCTAGTCCTGCATTGGTTAATACTGTCTTGTTATATTCTGACAAATAGAATCACTTCCTTTAGTTTTTAATTTGTGAAAAATTAGCTTGAACGGTTGTTGATGCTTCAGACCAAATACCAATACCAATCTTGATAATATTAGTTATTTGAGCATTGTTTAAAGCTACTCTAATTTCGTAGACCATATTTGCAGGCAAATAAATGTTAAGCAAATACTTGACGTTATCAATCTGTTTACTAGTAATATCAGAACTTTTAGCCTCAACAATTGCATCCCGTTTCGGATAGTCTACCCTTATGGTTGCTGGTATCTTCAACGTTGCAAACAGCTCTCTCATATACCTAATAGTTATTGGCCTAGGCGGTAGCAATCGCATTAGCACCTTGTTTTGCCGTACCTGCAATGTATCGCTTGGTGACGGCTTGATGCCTACTTGGTCTTCAAAAACGGCTATTCCTTGTGCGTCAGTCTGCGTGACAAATTGATTAAGCAATAGCCTAAATTGCTTGGCTTCTAGCTCATCTAATACGCCGCCTTGAGCGTGCATGATTGCTTGCATTTCATAGACGTCATCATAGCAATCAGGCAAGTAATCCATTAAATTGTTAGCCATCAAGTACCACCTCTCCTAATAATGGCAATTGTGATATTTGATTGTTGAATGTTAAAACAATATCTTGGTCAGCCCCGTTGAGTGTTGGCACAGATGAGTTAACCACGCCATCAATCATCATGATCTGTGACAATACCTTAGATTTGTAGATTGTTTGTGAATAACCACGTCCCGTCTTAGGATCTACTGTGCTCCAGGTTTGACGCAACAATTTGAAATATTCTTCAATTGCTGTTTTGATCTTTGTCTTAACTGCATCAACGCTATGAGAACCGTCAATGTTAACCGTTGCGGACACATTAACAGTTAGTGGTACTGGCGCAACAACGGTAACTTGGTGATCAATTGGAGCTTGGCCATAACCCTCTCCCTCACCATCAACAGGGTCGATAATGTTCTTTACTTTCTTAACTAAGCTATCACTAGCTGGCATAAGATTGTTATCAACTATAACTAACTTAACTGTTCCTGCACCATTCCAGACGGGATAAACTTGTCCAGCTCCAACTTCTTTTATCTTTGATAGCATTGCTAAATAGTCGGTAATGTTGCCTCCGTATGCTATCCAATCATCTGATCGTAGCAATCGGTCGCGTAAATGGTCGTCTGTCTCTTCGTCACGAGCAGGAGCCACTATCTCGGTTATCTCTGCCCAATTAAGAGCGTCGTTTGACGTTACAGGCATAACTTGACCTAAGTAAGAATTGGCAGTCGTCCCGGGCTCATCTGAGGTCATTTCAGCTGTTAAATCATCGTTGATTTTCTGAACAGTATAAAAAATAGGCGTTTCACCAATGCTTGCGAATTGGTCGCCTATCTGTACGTTATTAATTGGCTTACCGTCACTGTCTAAAAACTTAGCTTTGACTTCAGTTTGAGTAGCTGCATACCTTGCAGTACCATGTTCTGCTGCTCTATAGTCTAAAAATTGCCCTTGCGCCGTTTTAACATAAGTCTGCTTGATAATGTTAGCCATTGATAGCGATTGTTGTGCCATAACCATTGCCGCCGGTGCCACCGCATCATACACAATTGATCCTTCACGTTCATCAATGTCGTCTGGCACATTGTCCAGCATTAGGTCTAGCCAATAGTCATAGTCCTTGGCTGTAAAATTAGCTGCGTAATCATCTGGATTCATTGTCAACACTCACCTCGCTATCTATATTAATATCGCCATAGACAGTAGTACATGTGCCTCTAACAGCCAATGTATCACTATCTATTTGGGCTATTTCGTCAATCTTAACAGCCGTTACACGATCATCAGCAAGTAATGCCTCTTTTAGCATTCTTTCCACTTCAACTTTGGCGTAAGCCATGTCCTTACCAATTAGGTCGTTAAGATCATTGCCATATTGGTCAGAGTAGATAGGATAGACTAGACGCTCTGTGCGCAGTATCTTATCAACAGCCTGGATCATGGCCGCCTGTTCGTCAACTTTGCTACGAATACGACCGTTTTCGATTTTAAAAGTCAAAGTTGGCTCATCTTCGAGCGTTTCATCATCATCTTCATCAGTGTCAATGTCTTCGTCGTCCAATTCTGCGTCATCAATTTCATCATCGTCATCAGTGACTACAATATTGTTTTCATCGTCCATGCCTATGCCTCCTCTCTTTCAAATAAATAGAATTGCTGTCCGCCATCCATACGTATCATGGTTACCTTGTCGCCGTTCTTAAGACTGTTGTCAAACTCCATGTCTTTAATAGTAACTTTCTCACCCTTGATTGTTGCTTGGGCATCAAGCTTGTATTTTCCAATGTGCTTGCCTAGTATGATGAAATTGTCATCAATAACCATATTATTAGCCAATTGCACTTTTAATGGCTTGACAGAAGTAACTAGTCCATATACTACGTCAGCATATTCACTGTCTTTTCCGCCACGACTATTTAGCAAACGCATCAAGTATTCGCCAGCCATTCTGCACCTACTTTCATTGTTAAATGGCAATTGTAACCTGTTCCAAAATTATGTTCTGCTTTTAAAATGGGACAATTTTTTAGCGTTTTATTTAAATCGTTAATTTTGACATTAACAGAATTTCCTGCAACTAGGTCAATATTGCCAATACAATCAATTGTTAATTCCTTGTTAGCCCTATTCTTTTTACGTAACTCATCTTTAGCTTGTTTGACCATTTGTGCATGGTTAGCCTTGCTCTTCTTATTAACTGTAACCTGGAGCTTTCCCCATTGTTCAGTAGATTTCCCCTTAGCACTAGTCGATTTAAAACTAGTGCGCTTAGGATCATCCTGCTTGGCAGTTGCTGACTTTGACTGCGATTTCTTTGTATCTTTTTGGATTACCTTAACAACATTGGCAGTGTTGTTAATATCGACTGCATAAGAAAAGCCGGTCATTGCCGACTTACTACCAATTATTATTTTCAACTTTTTGTACGGAGCCCTTCTAAGCTCTACCACATCATAATTGCAGTAGACGTAGTACATGTGCTTGGTGGCTGACAGCGTCTTCGTAATAGCACTTTTGATCATATCGAAATATGTTTTACCATCACATACTTCAGCGGCAACCTTGTGCGTCGGCCTGTTGACAACTTTGTGCTTGATGCCTGCTCTTTTGCACACATTATTAAAACGGTCTGCAATTGTGCCAGATTTCCAAACAATTGAGTCTTGGTTCTTGAGATAACGTGACTTGTCATAACATGTAACACTTACCATATTGTCTTCTTTAACCTCATATTTAAAAACGTAGCCATAAAAGACCTTGGAATGATCCCACCGAAAAGTAATAATGTCACCTGTGTAGGGTATGATCGGATGAGCCTCTTGAATTAAATCAAAGGTAAGTTCGCCGGCTGAGAAATTAAGGTCAGTCGTCCACTTAATGTTAGTAGCTACTTGCCGCAAATCATAAGTAGTCCCTTTACCATTCTTTTTAGATTTTCGGTAAAGATTACTGCGTCGCTTGAGCTTAAGTGTTGTAACTGTCATGCTTTTCTCACATCCGATTTCTTAACCCAACCACGAGCAGCACCACCAATACCAACACAGATAGGGTACTTATGCCCAGTTGCGATGTTAATAACTGTCCTTTTTGCGTTTTTTTCATAAGCACCAGGGCCATTGCCGTTAGAGTCCATGTGCACTCTACCGTTAACTATTACGTTAGAGTGTACCCCGAATTTCTTGGGCGGTGAAATGCGTTTCTTACCCTTTTTGGATTTTTTCTTTTTCTTCTTTTTGGCTGAAATCTTAACAGCCTTAAATTCGCGATACTGTTTTAATTCTAACGAATATTTATACTCTTCGTCAAAGCCGCCTTCAAAGCCATATTCAAAACTAGATACCGTCATTGGCATGCTAATTTTAGTATTAGCAACCACTAGCTGCATGTGGTTTTTAGTGTCCTGTACATCCCTAATGTAGTCAATATAGAACTGGGGCTCTTGCAGTTCACTCGTTGCTGTATACGTTGTTCCGTCATTCGGAAAAACACTTTCGACTGTAATACCTACTAATTTTAGATTACCCAGCCGATTAATCTCGCCAAGATTGACGACCGTCTGGCTCTGGTCATCGCTCTCATACTTAAGCTTTAATTCGGCCGGGTTGACCGGCAACTGGATAGTTTCGCTTGTTTTGTAACTTGTTAAAAAGATACCGAATCCATCCATTATTATCACCTTCTATTCTTTAATTTAAAGCTTTCTCTTGCTTGGCTATTATTCCATTTTCTAAAATGCCCAAAAGCTTATCAGCATCATACTCGGCATTTCCAGAGCTATTGATCTGAATAGCACCACTTTCGATTGTCAATGTTGAACTGTGGTTGTCAGATGTTGTTGTGTTACCGCCAAACTTTGTATTAACTAGGCTACCGCTTTGATCATCACGATTAAAGCCATAGCCAACACCAGAAGCATCTGGTGTCGCTGTGGCAATCATTGCATCGCTGGCATTAGCAATTAGTCCTTGAGTGGATTCCATGCCCACGGCCATACCTTTGCCAAGATAACCACCAATTTCTGCAAACAATCTTGATGGAGAATGGATCTTAGCCTTAGCACGTGCAGCCCTATCAGCCTGAGCAACTAGTGCGTCAGCAGCTGCTGCTACAGCCCCAACTTGTGACCGCATACCTGCGGCTAGTCCAGCACCAATCATTGCACCGGCGCTAAACATTGGGCCGGCCCCAGCTTGAGCAATTGCTGCAGCTCTACTAATTGCTGATTGAACACTTGCCAAGAACGCACCTGTTTTTGCGCGTCCCATTCTTGGGCCTGGTATTGGCCTGATTTTTGGCATTGTCGGTTGTGGCACCTTAGGTCTGGAAACCTTAATATGCAATGTCTTGGTCTTTGGCATTGTAGGCTGTGGTACCTTAGGCTTAGCAACCTTGGCATGCATTGTTTTAATCTTAGGCGCCTTAGGCGTTGGTATCTTAGGTTTGGCAACTTTGGCATGTAGAGTCTTAATCTTTGGAGTCTTCGGTGTTGGTATCTTTGGCGTCGAATACTTTACTTTAGACGCTTTAGATTGCAGTAATTTTTGAATGTTTGTAGTCGAATCTAATTCGGGTTTAATTTTTGTTTTAATTGATTTTGACTTCAAATTGTTCAATTTTGCTGGATCAGGTAATTGATAATCAACTTTTACTTTGGCTTTTTTAAGAGCTTGCTTGTTAGCAAATACATTGTCCAAACTGTTGATTTTTTTGTTTTGCTGAACAATATTTGGCATTTTGATATTGTCAAGGCTAGATTTAGTTGTTTTAGCTTGGGCATCAATTCCCTTAAGTGAATTAATTACAGCTCCTGTCGCTTTAAACTCACCCACATGATTAAGTGAATCAAACATGTGGTTAATATCATTACCCGCATCGCCGAATGCTTTACGCATTCCGCTAAAACTGAAATCTCCATTTTTAATATCATTAAATGCAGAGCCAACGGCTCTGATTCCATCACATACCGCTCTCAAAGAGTAGATAAATGAAGATGCAACGCTTATAACGCTCGTAAAGGCATCAGCAAGTGCACCAATGCCCACTGCTATGCCATAAATTGCTCCAATGCTAATAGCTCCAAGCACCTTGCCAAATACCGCAAAGACACCACTTGCTGGTGCGAGTGCCTCGCCCAAATTACTAAAAGCATTACGTAGTGGTTCAAAAATTGTACCGATGTTGCTAAACAGGTTGCTCATGGTACTTCTAAAATTAAAAAGGTTAGTTTGCCAAGCATAAATAGCACCAACTATTAACACGGTTATGCCAATTAACGCTGCACCTATTGGACTAATCGCTAATGATAGACCAGCTGCTAGAGCTGTACCCAATTGCGATGTAAGCGCCGTTAGCATTGCTGGTATTGTTTTTAACAAAGAGCCAGCATTAATAATCCCATTTACTAAATTGCCAATGCCACTTGTTATTTTTGAAAAGCCACTTGCTACTGCGCTGATTCCTTTCATCGCAACAAAGGCGGTTGCCAATGCAGTGACAGCTGTGGCAACGTGTTGTAATTGTCCTGGATTTAACGACCCAATAATCTTTAGACCGGCTGCAATAGCAGCAAGTTTAAGACCATTAGTGCCAAGTTTTAACGCTATAAAAGCAGCCGCTAACATCTTGAGCGCACTAGGATTAATTTTTGAAATAGCCTGTACAACATTGGCAATCCCGCTAGCCATGGTTAATGCAAACCTACCAAGGTCTTGACCAATTCTATTAAACAATCCTTTCAGTCCTTGATTATTAGAAAGACTGCTAAACATCGTCCTAATGCTATCTCCAATGTCTCGAACTATGTTAACAAACTGGTTTTTATTAAATTGACTGGTAAAGCCTTTTATGAAGGCACTGCCTGCCGTTTTGATACGATTAATGCCATCAATTAACTTGTCAGCAAAACTTGTAAAGTTAACTTTTCCAAGCTTGTCAGTAATGCTACTGATTGCCTTAATACCAATTTCACTTAATTTCTTAAATTGCGGTTGAACCTTGTTAGCCAACGTCTCCTTCAACCCGTCCAACGCTTGACCAATAGTCTTGTATTGCGTTGCCATCTTGGAGAAGTTGGCATTAGTGCCCGTTTTTGCGATTGCATTAAGAAATTCTTCTGTCTTAATCTTACCTGCTTGAACGTTCTTAACTAGCTCTTTAGTAGACATTCCCATCGTCTTACCAACTGCCGCCATACCTGCTGGCGACTGTTCTAGCATTAGCTTGAAATCTTGCCATTGTACCATTGGCTTAGCAGCCATTTGGGTAGCCTGTTCTGACAAAGTCTTCATAGCTTGTTTTGGATCATTAGCCGCTGCAGCTAAACCACCAAAGCCTTTAACCAACTGTGTGGTATTTTTAGTACCAACAGCAGCTAGTTGACTATACGTCGATGCCATGTCAGACGATGAATAGATTGTATCTTGCGCAAATTTTTGCAACGAGTTTCTGGCAGAATTGATCTGCGCTGGGCTCTTGCCAATCTGGCGCATGTTGCCCTCAAAAGTTGACCAAGCGACTGTTGATTCGTTTAATTCTCCAACAAAGGCACGGACGCCAGTACCTGCAGCACTCATGGCAGAACTAATCATGTTCCCAATTGCAGAACCGGCAATTAATTGCCTAAGTCCTATATTGGCTGTGTTAGCACTACGTCCCATGTTCTCGATCCCAGCTGAGCCTTTGTTCATTTCAGCTTTAAGTCTGTTAGCTGCAGCCATGCTGCGTTGCATCCCAGAATTAAATCTGTTTAAAACATTACTAAAAGCGTCATTAATTCTGAGTGTCCCACTAATAGTGGCCATCTCTTACCTCCTTTCTATCTATATTTTCTAGCCTCTCGTTCGGCCTCTTTACGTTGTTTTTCTTCAGCTTCAACACGAAGGTCAATCGTGGCCTGCACCATTGCTTTTTCTCTTAAAGATAAATTGCCGTATTGACTAGGCGTCCAATGATATTCGTTAATGCAGTAGTAACAATAATTAAAGTCCCGATTGGACTGAATTAGTTTTTTGCTATTTCAACGAAATTGCTCAAGCTATCTTTATCAAATCCAGAAATTTCAGATATTGCTTCTAATAAATCGCCATATTCTCCGGCCTTAGAAATCATTTTTCGTAACATTTTAGCCGGCTCAGCAATACATCCCCATGATTTTTGTAGTTTTTCATCGTTTAAATTAGGAACAATAACAGATTTTTCAATTAGCAAGTCAGTAAACTTGTTACTGTCTGACTTTTCAACTTCTTGATAAGTCTTCTTGCTGATCATTCTTGAAGTTGCTTGTTTTTGTAATTGATCAAACTCTTCAGAAGTTATGCTCTGAATTACAAAAGGTTCCTTATAGCCCGTAATCTTAATCTCTTTAGTACTACGTTCTTGCTTTACATTTTCCGCTAAAAAGTCATTAACGTTGTATTCCTTTTTAATACTCATCTATAGTTCTCCTTATAAATCAAAGCCTGTGAATGGCGTTACTAAATTAACTTGTTCAAAGGTAAAGTCTGTTTTCCATTGCATGACGCCATTATCAGCTTTGAAATCTGCAAATGAAATATCGTTTAGATTCACTTCGCCTAAATGGATTGTTTGAGTACCAGCTTGGCTGGTTGGGTCATTAATTGTAAACGTGATTTCAAAGTATAGGTCTTTACCACCTTGTACGTAAGGTAAAGCATACTTAGTCCAATTTGAACTAATTAAATAGCCACCAATTGAGCCTGTTCCTTCAACAGAAGTAACTTTTTTATGAACCCAGCGACTGCCTAATGTTTGCACATCTTCTTTGTTCTTTTCCAACTTTGCACTGAACTCATTACATTCAATCAACGGATAAACATTGCCATTAATTGTGATATATACTTTTGCATCTTTTGTTGAAATGGTATCGCGACCATTAAGAAATGAGCCAACGGTGCTTACTGTTTCATCTGCCATCTATATTTACCTCCTAATTATTGAACAACCATTGTCATGTACAACTTTTCCATTGAGTCCAGTGGAATAATTGCTAAGTTAACAACGATTGCGTCTCGGTCATTGCCTTCTTCAACCGTAATATCATCCTCGTTAAAACCATTGATTACGCCAGCATCTGACAAGCTTTGCAAATAACTGACAATGTTGGCCTTAAATAAGTCACGTCCAGCTGAGTTATTGGTAATCTTGCCAATAAACATTTCTTCAAATGTACGCTTAATTCGAGTTACGACTGTGTCCATTGTTCTTACAACACGGTTTTTGCTGAAAAAGACTGGCTTATCAGCAGTAACCTTGGTCAGTGAGTTAATATCCTGTTCAATAACCACTGTTTCATTACGTTTTGTAGTGAAAACAATCTGCCCATTTTCCAAAGCTTCAATCGTCTTGTCGTTACTGAACTTCGGGTACGCACTGATTGCATCGGGGTATTCCACATATGTTAATGATTTTGAAGCATCAGCTGAACTAGATGCACCTGCAAAGTAGCCTGCTGCTACCGTGGCATCTAATTCAGTGCCATCTCCAAGTACAACACCATTAGCTACTGTAGAAATACCTTCATAATTGATCTTGTCAGTTGTTGCTGGCACAACTCCTCGAACCTTAACATCATTGTCATCACGTAGGTGCTTAATCTCATCCACTAACTGCTTGTGCAATGGACTATCAACTGGGAAGCCTGCTGTAGTTGCTACATCATAGTCTTCAGTTTCTAGCGCATCATTTAGTAAGTCAGCAATCTGAACAGGCACAGTAGTACCTCCAGTTAGGTCAACAGTTACGTCATTGCCTAGGCTTTCTAACTTAGATGCCATTACAACTGGTGTATTGCTTGCTTTTAATGATTTAGTTTTGGTATCAGAGCAGTCACTACCATTGCTGCCATTTCCATCACTACCTGGAGCAGATGGCGCTAATTCAGTTGTTTTTTCAAATTTGACAAAATCATTGTCAATTAGATTGTCTGGCTTAGATACATCTATAACTTGTTGATCAACCATCTTAGTGCCAAACAGTGTTGATACAGTTACCTTGCTATCCTGTTTTTGAACCGTCACATGTAATTCGTTGCCTTTAGTGCCGGAATACATTGCCGTGAACTTCCATGGCAATGATGGCTCAGTAGCTGTTGCTGGCTTACCGTCGTTATTGTTAAGCAATAGTACTGTGTTGGCACCCTTTAATACTTCATGCAGTGTTTGCAATTCTGGGTCATTAATGTCATGTCCAAGCAATGCCTTAAAATTTGAATCGCTAGTTAATTTAATAATTCCTTTGGCTCCCCAATTCAATTGAGTGCTGATAGGTAATAGTGTCCGTCCAATGTCTGCGCCTGTATTATCTTTGCCCTTGCCGACAACGTTAATATAGGCACCTGGACGGCGTTTATTCTGTGTTTTCCAGCTCATTTTATCTGTCCTTTCACATCTGTATTTTGTAATTTGATTTCATCTTTTTTGTCGGGGTAGAAACGGCCCCATATTTCGAACTTATAGATTAATGTATTGTCTTCTTGCTGAATAACTTCAATATGCCTAAGCGGCGCATAGTCTTTTAATTCCAGCAATCCACTTAGTAGGTAATCTTCGACACGCTCCATGTCCGTTTTAGGATTTTCAGGATTAGGAAAATAGATAACCTGATAGGTCTGCTTACGCATCTGTCTATCAAACAATTCGCTACTTGCCGACGTTCCGATTTTTTCAATAAAAAAAGACGGCTCGCTAAAACCGTCTGCCTGATTTTCAGTATAAATTACTGCATTAGGAAATAGCCTTGCAAGTTCATCTGCAATACGCTCAATTATTGTCATTAGTCATCCATCAACTTTCTTAGCATGTCCCATATAACAGGTGTCAGCAATTCAGGAACCTGGCCGCTAGTTTGGTCGGTTGCTCTTTGCAAGAAATGCTGCCCTGGCACCCAACTAGCCTTCAACCTCTTACCAATCGCAGGCACATACTGACCAACATTCTGCCGGTGGCCATTTTCAACGAACGAGGCATAGTTCTTACCGTTTCGCAATTCGATTGAAATGTCTGAGCCTGAAAAATAGGGTCCTTTTAGTTGCCAACTACGACGAAGATCACCCGTCTTAACTGGAGTATTAGCCTGAGCATTACGCTTGTAAGTCTCACCCACATTCTTAACACTCTTTTTGAGCTCATTTTTAAGTTCACCGCCAGAAACTACTGCATTAACATGCTGCGCAAATCGTTGAAATTCTGCATCATCAAAATCGCCAAATGCACTCATGCTTTCTCATCCCTCGTCATTGCAACTTCTTGATGGCTCACATATCCCGAATATCCCTTACTTGAGCGCTTGTATTTAGTTACTTTGCCATTAGCGTCGGTAACTTCAATCGTTGCCCCTGCCGGTATGTCAATGCCAGTCCTAATTAGCAAAGTCGCATCGTATTCATCAGTGCCAAAAAATGACTGCTCACTGGCCTTTAATCCTTTGAGTATGACCTTAGCCGGCTCACCTGAAATAACCGTCACAGGCACGTTAGTAGTGATATGGTGCTCATTGACTACTTTCTTGGTGGCCTTGATTGTCACTTTATCAGTCCACAGCTTAGGGGCAATGTCTTTTAGTTTGTTAAATGCGTCAATTACCATTTAAGCCTCCTAAAATGGTTCAAATCAACAAAGAAGTCGTCTGTAATTGGGTTAATCTCTTGCACTTTAGCATATATTTCAGCTGGCGAACCGAAATTAACCGATACATCGCCTTCACTGATTGAGTTAACTACGTCACTATTGTCACTAGTCCAGTTGTGCGTCTGTATTAACTGCACGCACATTGCTACGATAGTGGTATCAATTTCAGGCGGTAACTCTCCGACCGGAATATTGGTGTAATTGGCCACTGACTGAATTACTCTGTCAATGCTAAAGTCCACAATGTCAGCATTAGCCTTGTCACCAGTTAGTTTGGTGACCTTATTCTTGATTTCTTCTTTACGTTCTTCATTCATCGCTACTTCCCGTTTTTAGCCGTTTTAGTGGTTGCTTTGCTGTCGTCAGCAGATTTAGTATCTACCTTTTCATCTTCAGTAGGATCAGTTGCTTGCACTGTCTTGGTAGTTGGTGCAGCTGGTGTCGCTTTATCGGCGATAACAAATTGAATACCTGCTGTCTTAGTGTTAAGCAGAAGAACATCGTTGTATGATTGCTCGTAATACAAATAGTTGCCGCTGGAAGATGCAGTTGGTTGATCAAAGCCTACGAAACTGTACTTCTCAGGTGCAATTTGAACGCCATTGTAGATTAACATCATTTCAATCTGCTTTGATGAGTCAATTGTCTTTGCACCAACCGTAAAATTATATGCAGTCTGCATTAAGTCAGAAGGTACGATTACAATAGACACGTCATCTAAGCTGTAAACCGTACGTTGGATGCTATTAGGATCTTTTAACGTTAAACCACGGTTCATTGCCTCAGCGCGTTTCAATACACCGTTAATCTTAGGTGTTACATATAAGTAACGGTTCTGATTTGGAATGCGCGCTTCGTCAAAGTCAACCATCATGTCATCGAATGCTGTCAGAATGTTCTTTTCATCCAGTGTATCAGTAGTAATACCTTTGCCACCGTCTTTAGTTTGCTTTTCTAAGAACAGCTTACTGAACATGTACTTGTCCATTTCTGGCATTTTTTCGTCCAAATTGAATTGGCGAGTAATATTAGCGATTGAAATAACGTAGTTAGACTCATCAATATCAGAAGGATCTACTAAGGTGCTCCAGTATCTTTCGTTTTTTAACTCGTAAGTGTCCCAATCGTTGCTGTAATTTGGCGTAATGTCGGTAATAGTACGTCTAGTTCTATCTTTTCTACCTTCTGTAATTGAAAGACGGGGCAACTTGATATGTTTTGCCCCGTCGAATTTAATTATACTGTTTGATGGTGATTGCCATAGCGGACTCGAATATAAGTGTCCGTCATAGAACCCTTGTTGAATTGCTTGTTGATACGCTTCTGCGTAATTAATTGTTCCTGCCATTATTTATTTGTCTCTCCTTTGAATACTTCTGTCATGGTCGACACAGGGTCAGGATCTGTTTTGCCTCCGCCACCTTGCGGGTTATATGGCTCTTTGCTGCCCTGGTCGAATAGGTAACCGTCAGATTTTTGCAATGAGCTGATCTGGTCATCTAAGCCTTCAAGCTCGCCTTTGTCGTTGAGTTTGACTTCGTCCATGTTTAAGAGAGCCTTGGCAGCCTTGGTATTGCGTACCTTTGCTTTTCCTAAAGCATTATCAACTGCACTATTTAATTTGGTTTGCTGAAGTTCTTTAGTTAGGTTCTCAGTATCTTGCTTGTACTTGGACTGAAGCTCTTTGAACTGGTTGCTTAATTCTTCGTTGTCGCCTGCTTGCTTTTTGAGCGTCTTTAAATCCTTGTCACGCTCTGCAATCTGGGTTTGTAACGACTCATTGGTTTTACCTAGCTCGTCTGTCTTGGCTTTCATTGCCTCAACGTCAGCGCCGTGTAAACCCATGACCTTATCAATTTGTTCATTGGT
Organism: Lactobacillus sp. B4015; assembly: GCF_026536055.1. NCBI lineage: Bacteria > Bacillati > Bacillota > Bacilli > Lactobacillales > Lactobacillaceae > Lactobacillus > Lactobacillus sp. B4015. The sequence goes on along the minus strand of NZ_JAFNOY010000008.1, from coordinate 6,668 downwards.
TAAATCTAATTTCTTTAGTTCTTCACGTTTCATTTGTTTCCTCTCTCGCGTCTTTTTACGTGGGGCGACCACAATCAAGGCATAAAAAAAGAGCAGTTTTACGCCTTGCTCAGGGCAAATTCTGGTTCAATTTTTTATTACTGCCTAGTTTTTTCTTTGCTTAAAGCTATCATTGCCTTTTCGGCTATAGGTTGTAATACATATGGCAATTTAGGATTATTGATATCTTTAACAAAGATTTGATTGTCAACTAATCCTATTAACCCGAATTGTTGTAAAAGTCTAACTTTTTGATTATGATATGGCAACATTACTGCATTGGGATGATTTGCATACATGTACTTTAAAATTTCCATTGCGTATTTGTCTTCAAGTAATTCATTTTGCTGTTTTATAATATAATCACTGTATTCCTTATCTCTTCTTTTTTTAATTCTTCTGGATCCATACTGAACAATAAGCAAAAATAAAGACCCAAAAAAAGCAATTACGATAATATAATTCCATTTATCAAAAAAAGAAACTAGTTTCAATTTTCCCAGAAAATTACTAGGAGAAAAAAACTCCATAGTTAATAATACTAAGCAAGTTAAAAAACTAGCCACAATTACTGAAATACTGAGCGGATTTGCTAAAAAATCAATTATTTTATCAATCGTTTTCAAAATAAACCTCAATTTGGTAATGCACTAACTACATCCGAAATCCAGACATCATCTTCAGGCTCATCCGCCATAAACAGCAGTTCTGGTTGATCATCGTCTTCATCTTCAATCTCATTAACAAAAATTGTTCGTTGAGTTCCGTCTTTTAATTTGAATGTAACATTTCTAGCACGAAAATTGTCTAAAATTTCAGGTAATGACATTTTATGTGGATCCATGATTAACCTCCTTTAGTTTAAATAATCTGGTTTAATAGGTGTAATATGAGCACCTTTATTTTTCCGATACGAAATACGCCCTTTCTTTGTCGGATACAGATTGCCATGTATATCTGCCCATTTGCCAATATAAGAATCATTGTTAAATGAAATTCTGTTCTTATCAGTATTTTTACGCTTTTTACCGTATTTATCAATCAACATTTGAGCTTCTTCAGATGAAATAGTTAACTCACTAACTGGTCTTTTGCGTCCATTTGTATAGTTCTTATATTCAGGAGTATTTCTTATGTGCTTATTATACTGCTCCGCATTGAGTTCGTTCCAGTTATAATTGCCCTTTTTTGAAATATATCTCGCAGCGTTATTCGGTAACGACACATTTTGTCTTTGATATTCAACAGCCTTCTTCCACTGATCGAAAGTCATGTTATCAACATAAGTTCCTTTGCCAGTTTCTGGATCTCTTGACCACCTAATTCGTTCGTCTGGCAAGCCTTCAATATATGGTACAGTAGTACATCTGCAATATGGATGAATTAACGGATAATTAATTCCGTCTTTTCTGTCCTTTAAATCAAATATCTCGCCATCAAGGTGTGCACATTCCTCACAGGTATGTGATTCTAGCGTGGCTAAATATTGGTACTTTTCAACGCCTTCTTCCTTGTATGCATCTGCAGTGGCTGTCTCGGCAATATGTCCCATTTCGGTAATTACTAACCGGTGCAGTTGATAATCCTCAACGTCTTTTATTCGTTGACGCATCATCTGGAATACTTGTTCATGTGAGTGACCAAGCACGGTGCCTCGTAGTAATGCATCTCCAAGCTCATTGGGTAGCACTTCAGTGTAGTTTTTCCAAATACGCTTAGAGAAGTTGCTGCCATCCCATGGTTTGTTGACGATTGCCTTAACTTGATACTCATTAACGTTAGCAAAGCTACTAGACAGCTTAGCCTTTTCTAATTGCGTCAAATAGATGCTATGCATGTATGTTTGTTGAAACTGATTAGATAGACTATGCTCTAGTTTATTGCTTTCAGAGTTGGCGTATTGGCTTAATAGGTTGGTTAGTTGCTCGTCTATGTTCTCAAGTCTTGATAACTGGCTTTTGAAATACTCGGCATCTAATTCCTTATCAAAGCCACCTTCTTTAGCTCTTCTTTTGTATTCCTTAAGCGTCATGTGCCAATCACGGGTACCAATCGTACTCAGTATCTTACGAGCATCCTCCTTGCTAATCTCTTGGTTATTGGCATAACGATTGAGCCAGTATTCAACTTCTTGCTCTAACATTGGCTGTACTTCCTTTAGACGTGCTCGCATTGCTGACTCAAACTCAGCAGCATTGGTTAATTGGTTGTCTTTCTCTTGTAAGAACCTTTTCTGCCAATAACTACGACTTCGTCTTGTCTTCTTGCTCATCGTCATCATCGCCGTTCAGATTATCAGGATTGCCAAAACTATCAATTCGGTTCTTCAAATCTTCTTGTTGGTCTTTTAATTCTTCTTGCCAATCTTCAACGATTGGGTTAGCCTTAGCAATTGCCTCTTTACTGGTGTAATTAGCAAGTTGACTAACTACCTGAGCACGCTCAACATCGTTCTGGATAGCGGTTCTTGTCCATGTCTGGTTAATGCGTACACTGTCAGCATCTGGTACCTTCAACCACCTCATGATTGCCCTAACTAATTCTGTTAGTGCATCCCTAAAGTAAGCTTCTGTCTTAGCAGCTTTCAATTCAAGGTGAGAATAAAGCATCTTAATCGCAGTACCCGTAGCGTTGTTTGTCTTGAAATCTGTCGGATCAATGCCTTGAGCATGAACAAAGATGTTGGTCTTAGTTGTTTCAAGCATTGAGTTACGTGCTTCAGTAGGTATATCAATTGTTAACTGGTCGACACCTGAGTCATCGCCACCGCCCATACTTCTAATCCTGATGGACTTGTATCTTTTTAGGTCCTCACGAAATTCGTCTAAGTTTTCTCCACCATAATTTTTCAAAATAAGAACAACTTGTTGAATATCATCAAGGTCATTAGCGTAGCCGTTATAGATCTTGTCGTAAACATCAATCAAACCCTTGTAGTGATATAGGTCTGGCTGTTGTTCCTTGTTTTTAGGAAATGCAATAAAAGGGATCCGTCCAAAACCATGATTGTTTACGCTTGATGTACCAATAAGTTCATCTGTTGTTAAATCATATACGTTGAACCTATCGTCAAATGGCTCCAAGTCAGTAAACTGTTCATCCTTGGATCTAAATGCTGTCACTGACGTGTCGTTCCAATATTCGTGAACCCATATATCCTTACCACTATCAGGATCAAACTCCTGATATGAGCGCCTTAATGCTACTAACTTGCGGTTTAGGTCAGATGAGTATATTGGTGTGACTTGATCTGGAGAAACGAGTGCATAGCGGAATTGTCCATCATCATCTATCCAGTAATGCAACCATGCAACGCCTGCATTAGCTGCATCAACAACTAGCTCGTTTAATCGCAACGCAAAGTTATCGCCCAACGTGTTTTTGATTTCTTCATTAGCTTTGTCATCTCCAACATCAATTGATGGTGGCTTGGTGGCTAAATAACCGGCTTCTTGATCAACTAATAATTGATGGAAGTTAGAGCTTACTCTATTATCAGCTGGTCTTAAAGGGTTCTTTTCTTTTTTAGCGGCATCGTCCTCTTTTGTTTTAGATTCACCGCCATTTTTTATGGTGATGTCATTTTTATTCTGATAGTAATCTTTTGACTTTTGATATTTATTAATGAAATTGACACGACTTTGTTTCGTATTCTCAAGCAGCTTTTTCATTGCCTTTACGTCCACTTGATGAAACCTCCTTTCCTTATTAGACTTTCAAGCGCATATCTTGTGGCGTCCATTGTATGGTCGTTGCCATCTGGATAGCCCGACTTATAATTACCATTCAAATCTATCTCGAACTCATAACTAGTAAACTCACGCCATGCATCTGGACAACGTTTAGGATCAATGACAATCTCGCGTAAGTCTTCTAGCCACTTGTAACCGTGGTCACGTGACCCACCGCCTTTAATTGCACCGTATATGTTCAAGCCTTGGTCCTGATACTCCGCAATCATGTCTGGGGATGCAGAATCAGCTGTTATTGGTTCATTGCGCTCGTTGCGTTGCTTAATCATTGCAACAGCATCACGTACTTTTAAGCCAACACGTTCGAACTCGTCAAAGATAAAGATACGCCGTCTTGCTGAGTCCCAATAGATTTTTACAAACGCAGTTGGGTCTTTTGCAAAACCAAAGTCCAAGCCATAATAGACCTTGTCGAACCTAGCAATCTCATCATCTGTAATTGGTCGTGTAGTAATGTTGTTGAACACTTCTGCACCAGTACCTGTTACTTCGCCAAGATACTCATGCCGATACGCCTTTTCATTGTCTTTTTCTAACTGTCTAGCGTCAGCAAGGAACTCAACACCCAGCCATTGCTTAGGTACTGCCCGATAGTCAGATAGGTTAACTAGTGTATCGTCACGCATCTGCTCTTTGTCCACTGCCTGATTAACCCAGTTAGACTGCCGAGCTGGTGGGTTGTACGAATAAAAGGTAATAATTCCAGACCCACCACGTCCTAATGATTGGTTGATCGAACGGATTTCTTCCATGCCTTTAAATTCAGTGACCTCTTCAAAGTGCTTGAACTTGGTGTAGCCCTGCCGGAACGTTTGCGACTTTATCTTGCGTGGATCGTCTGCACCTTTAAATCTAATCTGTTGGCCAGTTGGCTTAAATGTCAGTTGCATAGGACTAACTGACGACTGCCAGTATTCATCAACATGTAAAAGGTCAATTGCCCAAAGATACTGCTCAAATACAGAATCACGCAATGTGTTTGCAACCTTACGAAGAACAATTGCATTAGCATCTTTGTCTTGCATTATTCCCAATACAATCATGAGCGAAATAAAAGAGGACTTGGTCGAGCCACGTCCTCCTTTTAGCCAGTAATTTGCATGTCTTTTGTTATGAATATCCCAAAATAGCTTGTAAAAAGCTGGTGAGATGTTGTTTTTAAGGCTTACTTGCATCGCTGTCCTCCTTTGGGATGTCGAAATTGATGTTAACTGTAGTATCGCTGTCGTCTGATTGATCTTTGAGCCACTCTAGCAGCTTGTCACGTGCCTTTGTCTTGTCGTATAGCTCAATCGTTGCACCGTCTTTGCCCTTAGTTATCTTCTTGATTAGCGAAGTGTCTACCTTGTCTTTGTCTTTGAAGTACAAATAACTGTGATGAATAGTGATTTCATTGCCGTCTGCATCTGTCAGAAATGCACCACTTTCTTGGTCAGTTAGTTTCTCTGGCCAACTGCCAAAATCTAGGTAGTTACCAATGTCGCCCTTGGCCTCTTTTGCTACATCTTCAATCAGATCAAGCGGTTCAATTGCTAATTCCTTCAGCTTGGCCTCACGAATGCGTTTGATTTCTTTCTTTACTCCAACATTCGCCAACAGTCTAGGACCAGCAGTTTTTGCAATGTTATATTCCACATCATAAGCATTGATATAAGCTTGGGTTGCATTATACAGGCGCAGATATTCAAGCACGAATACCTTCTGCTTGTCTGTTAGCTTGCTATCATTAAGTTCCTCAATAGCTTTTTCACTCGGCTTTTTAGGGTGCACCCTTTTTGTGTCTGGTTGCACCCTTTTTTGCGCACCTTTTCTAGCCCAACCGTGGCGACTGCGCCATGACTTAACTGTGTTATAAGATACCCCGTACTTCTTGGCTATATCCTTGTACTTCATCCCAAGTTCATAGTCATGCTCAGCAGCTATTATTCTTTCCTGATCAGTCACATCATTTCACCGCCTCCTTTTTTGGACAAACAAAAAAGCACCCTTTTGAGTGCATCCTTTTCTAATATTTTTTTCTTTCTTGATATATTTCTTCTGGGCAAACCCATGTGTCATACTGAGTTTTAACAAGATGCACCTTCTTTTTTTCAGCATCCCAGCATCTAATGCAATACGGATCTGGTTCATCATTGTAATAATAAGCCCCATTTTTAATCTGGATATTCTTGGAAAAATCATTGTCATTTTCCATCTTTTCAATTTTGTGTTTTAAATCAATGTTCTCTTGATACATGTCCATTGTTTGATGTTCTAATTCTAAAGTGATTTGGGTTAATTTATAGTCCTTTGCTTTTTTTGACCATGCAATAATATCTTTAAACAAACCTGATAGCTCTGAATAATTCATATTTCCTCCTGTACTATCTCTATTCGCATAAACTATGCTAATTGGTTTAAAACAATAATACCAAAAATCTGTCGTTTTCTGCCGGATTTTATTGATAAATAAAAAATATAGTGGACAAAAGCGGAATTGAACCGCTGCACGAGGGACTTCACTCCTCTGCTCTACCAACTGAGCTATTTGTCCATAAAAGATTTCTCACAGCCATACTTTCTGTGAGAAATCTTAAGAACGTGTCAGGAATTGCACCTGTACCAATAGGTCTAGCCCTATAATTAAGATAACTTGACTTCCGTATTGGTCATTGCTATGAATCTACATAATTTGTGTGATAAATAATAATAATGACAAAAAACTAATACAATACACGTTCTGACATGCTCGCTATGTAATAGCTAATGTTGAAACTCTTGGATCAACGCATAGGTCATCGCACGCCTATTGCGGCAACAGGAATCGAACCTGATTACAACCATTGCCAGAACTCTTTTAAGAAGGAGTATAAATTTAAAAACTGTTAATAGCTATCA
>NZ_JAFNOY010000007.1:0-152089 GCF_026536055.1 Lactobacillus sp. B4015 | reverse complement strand
CAGATGCCAAAAAAATAAAAGCTACCGTTAACAATAAAAGTCTCACTATTTCTAGCTCACACTCAATCCGTAAAGGCAGATACAATGTTAGCGTGACTGTCCCTAATAGCGATGCCTTGCAAAGCATTACTGGTTATAGCTATGGTAGTAACGTTAGCCTTCATAAATTAAATCTTACCGACATTCAACTAGCCGCAATCTATGGTGATGTTACATTGGATAAGATTAAAACTGATGAGCTTAAACTACGTCAAGTTTCCGGAGATTTTACAGCAAATGATTCAACTATAAACAAGGCAAGCTTAACTTCAGACACAGGAGACACAGTAATTAGCAGTTGTAAGTTTCAAATGAATGCAAAGTATTCTGATGTATATGATGTTGAAGTTGAAGATTCCAAGATACTAGGCAACAGTTCGTTTAGTCTGCATGAAGGAGACTTCATCATGTATGATTCACCAAAGATTGGTTATAACCTATCATGCAGCAAGAAAAATAAAATTAAATTCTTTGGTAAGTCGCACTCAACTCATTTTGAGCGAACCATCAATAATAAGCCAATACTTACTGTTAAGGATAGGAAAGGAGATATCCATATCTTCGATTAGATAGCAGACTTTCAAAAAAATAGTTAACGTGAATAGAATAGGAGGAATAATTATGAAGAAAAGATCTCAAATAATATCTTTAATAGGAATTATTTTAATATTAATTAGTGGCATTCCAGTTACAAGAGCCTTGAATTTTCAAAATACTAATGCTAAAGCAGTGTCACAAAAGGCACCTGCAAGCCAAAAAGTTAGTAAAACCTTTAAAACGGCAGCATTCAACCAAGTTAAACTTGATACTGATCGCTCAAGTCTAAAATTTATTGTAGGCGAAGATTTTCATGTCACAGTTAGTGGGAAGCTTAAATCTCGTATTACGGATACTAAAGTTACAGTTGATAATAATCAACTAACTATTTATGATAAGCCAGTTAAGCATCATAATTATGGTGGCTACTTAGTTACAGTAACTGTACCTGATAGAAATACTATCGAAAAGATTTCAGGAACATGTAACTTGAGCGACCTTAGTTTTAATGACTTAGCCATCCCATATATTGATCTCAAGGCACAATACGGTGATGTTGTTATGAACCACGTAGATTCTAAGAATGTTCATTTAAACCAAAAATATGGTGATTTAAAAATAAATAATTCTTTAGTAGAAAATGGTACGGTTAGCTTGGATGTTGGTGATGTTATTATAACTAATAGTCAGTTCATGATTAATGCGGCATTAGGTAAAAAAGGAAATTGTAAATATGGTGATGTCAAGATTAGCAACTCAGTAATGACTGGTGACAGCTCATTTAGTCTGATTAATGGCGATTTTAGTATGACCAATGCGCATAAGATTAGTTATAAGTTGTCAACAAAATTAAAGAGGAAAATCAAAGTAAATAATCGGTCATATTCGAAGCATTACTCCAAGATTTTGAAGAATAAGCCTCTACTTAAAGTCACTAATAAAAATGGTTATATTAAAATTGATTGAATTCAAAAAGCTATAAACATAATATAAAAACGACATTACAACCGTATTTATAGACTAGTCTAAGGCTGGTAGTAAAGTAGCCTGCCAAATGGAGTAAGCTCCAATAAATATTGGATTGCACAATATAAAAAATGAAATTATCAATACTTGAAAATAATTAAATAATAGGGCTAAGTTTAAGAATCATATTAAACTCTTAGTACTTCAGAATTTGTAGCTTTACAATATTTGAGTCTTATTCAATTTTTCATTGAAAGGATCATATGAATAATAAATTTGGCGAAAAATTTAAAGAAATAAGAAAACAAAAGGGGATAAGTTTAGATACAGCTTCTCGTGATATTACTTCTAAGTCTTCTTTATATTATTGGGAAAAAGGGCAGGCTAATATGTCTTTTGAAAAAGTGATTGCAATGCTTGACCGTATGCGTATTAAGCCGTCTGAGTTTGTCACGGACAGTTTAAGCGACAACCTTGATTTTAAAGAAATATCTTCCGCATATTATCATGATAATGATCAACGACTTAGAGAATTGGCGACTGTGTATTTAAAAAGCAGTCAACAAAGTCCTTATGATCGAACACAACTATTAAGAGCAGCAATTGCTTGTAATTTATTAAAAGCTGATACAGAAATTAATTTGTTCACGCCTAGAGATTTAAGTAGGTTAGAGGAATTACTTTCAGAAATTAAAAACTGGTATTACGAAGATTTGTTTAACTTTGGCAATACACTTTTCCTTTTACCAGGGAAGCGTGTTTTCGGATTAGCGCATACACTTTTAGTCAAATATCAGAAAAATGATAATGATTATCAGTGGCAACACGCTGCTGTAGCGACTTTAATTAATGCCGCTTTTTCTTTACTTTATACCGATTTCTATTATGCACAAAAACTATATTCAAAGTTAAAAGCTTTAAAACTGAGTGATAATTTTGCCTACGAAAAAATCCGATTAAAATTCCTTGATGAAGTATTTTTATTTATAAGAACAAAAGATGACTCAAGAATTAAAGGATCTTTTTTTCCAATATTAGACTATTTAAATTTCCCACAACTTAAATTATCAATACAAAATACTTTTTCTCAATTGAAGCAACTATATAATAGCTAGTTTGCTAATAACAGCTATATCACAACTTAAATTTTTAAAAGCTTTATTAAAGGTAAAAATAGTCCTGAAAATTAGACAACAATCAGGGCTATTTTTTATGGCTAAATTATCCAAAGGATAAAAGTTAAACTCTTGTTATCAATGGCAACAAGATCATTCAATCACATATTTAGTGAAACCCAGTTATATTAATGATTCTAATCTGTACTACTTGCTTCGTTTACTTGATTATCAGTTCTTACCCGCTCCTATGAATATCTATTGATACTGTACTAATGCAGACCCAGGCCCTAACCAGCAGTTAGTGCGCTCATTTAAGTGGAACTTAAAAGTATAGCTATTTTGGTCAGATTAAACTTGTATTATTTTGATTGCATTTCTATATGTCTTACTTCATAAATTAATGGCAATAGTACTTTTATAATTATGTTGAGACTCGAAACATTAACAATTAATTTATTTTTTATTATTTTTATTGATAATTTACAAACTAAATGTTAATATTTTATTAATTAAATGTGGCGATTAAATAATATGCTTATGGATAAATATGCTAGTTCTCGTCAAACAGATCGGACAAAATATCGTGGACGAGTAAGTTGTAAAACCACTTAGACACGCATATATTCTTATTCAGGAGAATACTACATTTCAATTGAATAATTAAATTATTAAGGCTGCTAGATAAAAACTTCTAACAGCCTTTTGCTATCCCAAACAAAGGAGGGTAAAAATGCAATATTTCAAATTGCAAATCAAACGAATATTAAAGAGTAAGTTCACCTGGATAAGTTTAATATTAATACTTTCTATTTGTGCTTATTTTTTAAGAATAAATTATATTGTTAATAATGCGGATAGTCATGATCTTAGTCAAGCAAAGTCCAATTTGATTATTCAGCAGCATAATATCAAGTATTTTGGCAAGGCGCTAAAGGATTCAAAGCTAGGTACGCAAGAAAAAAAGCAAATGACAGGCGATCTGAAAGAAGCTAAAAGCACCTCTAAAGAACTACAGACTTTAATTGGGGCACTAAAAAATAATGATTGGAAGACTGCCTATCCAATTATGATTAGACAAGAAAAAAGAAATCTTGCTAGTGCTAAAAAAGATAATTTAGATAATGCTTTATTGACCATGAGTAAAAGAGATCTGCGTCAGTTAGAGATTCTGGCTAAGCTTCAGATACCAAAAGAGAACTATGCGTCTATCAAAGGTGGCTTTTTCGTTTTACAAATGATGGAAACTACTATACCACCACTGGCTGTTTTAGCTGTTGTCTTTATTCTGGTTAAAATTTATTCTGCAGGGTTTTTCGAGCGGATGCGATTGGGTAATTTGCTGCCACAAAAAAAGTTGACCTTAACAGAGTTTTATACTGGCATTATCATTGGCTTTGGTTATTTCTTGCTAGTCTTTTTCTTAATTTTTCTTTTGCCCAGTCTTTTCTTTGGGACAGGAAATTTTAATTATCCGATAACTGCGATGAATCCCCAAGCCAAAGAATATATTTTTATTCCCATGTTCAGGCTATTTTTACCGACATTGTTTTTAGAATTGCTTAGTTTAGCTTTTATTGCAGCGGCTGTTTTACTAATTATTCAGTTGTTTAAGAGACGCTTAGTAGCTTTGCTTTTGTCCGTTTTTATTTTAGTTGGAGGCATGGTATTGCCTCAATTTGTAATTGGCGTGCGTAGCTTTGCCCAATATTTGCCGATGTCTTATTTCTTTGCATTGCAACCGGTCGAAGGGATGTTTGGTATTAGCAATGCTTATACCTTTGCTGATGAAAATCAACTGGTTACTTATCCACAAGTCAATTTTAGAAATGGGGTTATCGTACTTGTCATGGGGACAATCGTAATTTTGCTCTTAAACTGTCTCATTGCTAAAAGTACACAAAAGGGGAGGAAAATAAAATGATTGAGGTAAAAAATTTAAGTTTGACTTTGCGTGAGCCAATTTTACAAAATGCCAACTTTGTTTTTCAAGACGGGCAGATATATTTACTACAAGCACTAAATGGTACTGGTAAGACTAGTGTGTTACGAACTATGGTCAGTTTACTCGCACCAGATGCGGGTCAGGTTTCATTTGATGGTCATGAATTCACGGAAGTCAAACAGCAGGTCTTTTATTTAGAAACTGCGGATTGGTTTGATAAAAATCTTTCTGGATTAGATTACATGCAATTTGTAAAGCAGGAATGGCAGTCGGACCAGAAGATTGAAACTGAAATTAATCGCTGGCAGATGGGTGACTACGTTAAAATGCCAATTAGGAAATACTCGCTCGGGATGAAACAAAAACTTCTAGTGTCACTTTATAGCCTAAGCGGTGCAAAATATTTGTTGATGGATGAAATCAATAACGGCTTAGATGAAGATAGTCGACAGGTCTTGTATCAACAACTTGTTGCCTTAAAAAAGCATGGTAAGTTGATTATCATGGCTTCGCACTATCAAGATGAAGTTGCCAGTATTGTTGATCAAACCCTAACACTGAAAAAACAACGTCTAGTGCAGGAGTAAGGACTATGGCTTATTTTAAACTGCAGGTAAAAAAGGTGTTAAAAAACAATCTAACCTGGATATCCTTAATGATAGTGCTGTTAGCAGTCGGATTGCTTTTAGCCTATAATGCAGCGGCTCCTGATCAGTTATCACTGCATACTCAGGTCACTCAGGACTTAAGGCAGAACGAAAAAGAACAGGCACGATTCAAGGCAAATTTGGCGCAGCATCCTGGGAGCAAGTCTGATAAGGAGCAATTAACAATAATTTCCAAGCAAATTAACAGTGATAAAGCTATTTTAACAGCTTTAAATCAACAGAATTGGTCAACTGCTTATCGATTGATGATTAATCAGAATAATCAGCGTCTTAAACAAGTAAAAAGTGATAATAGCGAACTTAAAGAGCATCTTAAGCAAAATAATCTTCACCTTAGTGTATTGCTACAAGCTAATGTTCCTGAAGAAAACGAACTTCATCCTAAGAGAGGATTCCTATTCATATTCAAATTGCTAGAGGGATTATTGCCGATATTGGCAACTGTTATGCTTTGCTTTATTTTAAGTAATTTGTTTACTGCCAAATACGTAGATCGTTTGAACCGTGCCACTCTGTTACCAAATAATGAGACAACAACGATTGATCTGGTGACGGGATTACTTGTAACGTTTGTCTTAATTTTAATAGTAAGCTCAGTCGCCTTTGGTATTAGCAGTTTGCTATTTGGGTCCGGCTCGCTTTCATATCCGGTGCAAGCATTTGCGCTACCTAAAGAAGCACCGCAATACCTACCTTTAGCTGCTTGGTTAGTTCCAACTATTGGATTAATGGTGTTGGCATTTACCTTTATGGTAGTTTTAATTCAGTTTATTGCGCAAGTTAGTTGTAATCAACTGAGCTGTCTTTTTATTTCATTGGTATTACTGCTTGGTGGAGCAGTTTTGCCACTACTGATGCAGTCGGTAGAAAAGCAGGCACAGTTCTCGTTTGTGCGCTACTTACCAACGACTTATATTCTTGCCTTTCAAGTAGTAACCGGTCGTTTCGGACTTGCACTACGTGATTTACATCTTAATTTTGCCTCGGGCTGTCAGGTTTTAGTAATTGCAATTGTCGCTTTAGCGATTCTTAATCTGTTATGGCCTAAAATAGCTCAACAAGTGGGACAATATTTTTCAAAATAATTGCTTAGCTAAAAATTTACTAGGCATATTAAGCAATTCATGCAAAAAGTTGTAAATAGCGGTAAAGTATAAAGTAATCTTTTGAAAATTATGGGGAGGTTACAATGATTGTTAATGTTTTGCAGCACACACCAAATGAAGGCCCGGGATCAATTCAAAAATGGGCTCATTTGCATCATCATGAATTTTATGTTTATCATCCCTACCAGTTTGGAATTTTGCCTACGGCAGAAGAAACAGATTTTCTGGTAATTTTAGGCGGACCAATGAGCCCGAATGATGACTTGCCTTGGATTAAGCAAGAGCGACAATTAATTAAAAAGTTGTTGACCAAAAACGTTCCCATTTTGGGTATCTGTTATGGAGCGCAACAAATTGTCAAAACTTTAGGTTATCAAGTTAAAAAGGCCCCAGTTAAAGAAGTGGGCTGGGGGCCAGTTACGGTGCAAACTGATGTGATTAAGGGTTTACCACATGAATTGACGGTTTTACACTGGCATGAAGAAATGTTTGAGATCCCGCAGGAAGCCAAGGTTTTGTTTTCTAATGATAATTTACAAAATCAGGGTTTTGTTCTTGGTAAGCTGGCAGTGGGCTTGCAATTTCACTTAGAGCCCGAAGAAGATAACTTGAAAGAAATTGTGGTCAATGATGCCCAGTACATTTCAGGTTCGGTCTTTCAGCAAACAGCAGAGCAGATTATCTCGGCGCCGATCCCGCCAGCAAATGAAGCAGCAATGTTCAGTATCTTGGACTATTTAGCTTAAAGCAGCGGCTTTAATGGCGATATATAACTGTCCTGTTAGTTCCCCCAACTGTTAAATTACCAAAGATTGATAATTACATTTTTGATATGGATCACATAAATTTACTTGATTAAACAAAAAAAGAAGCAGGCAAAACATTAAAAAAAAGTTTTATCTGCTTCTTACTTTTTTGTGACCACAAAAGTTGACTATAAGGCCAACTTCTTTACCAATATTCTTTCTTAGATTATTTGATTAAGCAAATTTTTATATTGGCATTGCATCTTCAAATGTCCAATTAAAACCTAACTGATCAATTGGTAAAAATACCTCTTCCAGTTGTTGCTTTAACAATCTGGCGGCTTGTTTTACTTCCGCGATGCTTGCAGTATTTGAATCATTAATTTCGTTAGCATTTTTTATTGCCCTATCATAGAACTTAGAGCCGTTTTTTTGGTAATTTTCATTTGCCTTAACAACTTTATCCTGATCAATTAGTTTCTGTAAATCTGTCTTATCAGCCCTTGTAGCCACTTTAGCGTCTGCTTTGGCTTCTTCTGCTGTATTAATTGGAGTCAGTTGGGGACCAGAAATATGGCTAGTTCCTGTTACTTTGATATAGCTTCGATAATCCTCCGTTATTTTGCCATACTGAACTGAATCAATCGTATCACCATTTCTTGCTATATGATAGAATAATTCAGCCTTATTTTCCTTCGGTTGCCAAATATAAAGTTCCTCATCGACTGGGATTTTATCGCCCGTGTCAAAAGTTTCACCTAAATTAGTTCGCACTTGACCATTAATATCATAAACGTTTATATTATCAGTATTTAAAATATAATCATAAAATGTATAGGTTAGTAGTTTTTGCCGCGGCTGTTTTTTTGCGATTTTTTTAGCAAAAAAGCCAGTTTTAGTTCCACTCAAACGAAAACAAACAACTGTCGAGGGATCATACTGTATCAAGGAAACGCGGTCTACTTTAACTTTTTGGCCCGGTTTTACCATCACCTTTTCTTTTCCATAACCGACCACAAACTTCATAGGTGCATTAATTGTTACAGTTGCCTCAGCGGTATAGAGCGGCTTATTATCAATTTTTTCGACATTAGCCGCATTAATGTAGCCGCCACCGCCGATATTGTAATAGTACTTAGTACCAATCTTCTCATATGGCAGCCAAGACTGATTATAGTTATCATCGTCTAGTAAAAAGTACTGCTTGCTGTCGCGGTCGGTCTTTTCAACTGTTCCAGAATATTTGACTGGCGTTCCTTTCAGCAAGTGCGTGTTGCTTTTACTGCCACGAAACTTAGTCAAGCGTTTGCCATCTTTATCGTAAACATAAGAATTATAGTTTAATTCTAAGTTACCTGGCTGTATTTGGTTATTAATAGCGCCTACATTGGCCGCTTTAATATAAGTACCACCAGTCAAAGGATAATAATTACTGCCTTTAATAGTAGAAATTTTATTTGTCCCGTTAACGGTTGCACCCATTTTTAAAGTTTTCTGGCCTTGGTAATATGTGCGTTTGCCATGTGCATTATACACATAAGAATTATGATTAAGCTTAAAAGTAGTAGCTTTGGCTGCCTGTACAGTAGGGCTAGGGGTTAGCACAGCAGGCACAATTGGACTAAGGGCAAGAAAACTTGCAATTGAACCAAAAATAATTTTTTTATTTAAATTCATATAATCACCTCTTATAATCACCTCTAATCACCTCAGAAATAGAAATAAGATTTTCACATTAATTATAGAACCTTATTATTTGCTTTGTATAGATATTTAAAGCAAACATGGCATAGACTAATTATCTGCTTTTTGAGATATAAAGGTTATATTTTGCTAGAATATCGAAATGAGAACTTAACATTTTAATTAAAAATGATTATCAGTTCGCTTAACTTACGTTACATAGCTTTAAATATTGCCGCTTAGAAGCCTCGCAGTGCGGGGCTTTTGTAAAAAAATAGGTCTTCATTTAGAACCTTTTCTTTCGCTAGCGATTGCTGCGGCTGAACTGGAACCAGTTGTTTGGCCTAAAGCACTAGCTATAATGTACTGTTTGGTAGGGCCACCGATGCAGTAATATAATTGACCATTTTTGAACTTGAATGGATTGCCATAAGTGAACACTTCTGTGCCTTTTTTAATTGGCCTAGTTTTTACCTTTTTTGAGCTAGTGGCATAGACAAATGTATTCTGGCAAACTTGGCGGATGACACCATCAATGTTACTTGCCTTAAGATATTGCTTCTTGTTTTTTACTTTATAATATGGAGTGCGTTTTTGGGGACTGAGTTTTACTGGTATTTCGCTGACCTTAACTTTGCTATAGGGATAATATTTTTGCGTTGTTTTTTGGCCGGTTTTTGTATAAATTTGTGCTGTATGCATAATTATTTTAGTAACGAAATGATTGCTAGCAGCATAATCTGTATTAATCTGCCCATTGAAAATAGTGGTTGTGGCAATCACGAAAGCAGCAATTAATAAGTGACTAATTATTTTTAATTCATTATGCAACTCATCCCTCACATCCCTTTGTCTTAATTATAGCTCGTTAATTTCTCAAAAAATCACTTATCTTGTGATTAAAATCTAATAAGAAAGTCAGATTATTAGGCAATTTGAATCAGATGGTGCGTTCTTGATTGATAAATTACTATAATTCTAGAAATGGTTCTTTGATTATTAGGGATCTTAATAATCTTTTGGACTTCCATTCTTAATTTTGGTATTTGTCATTGAAACTAAATATCTTTTTTACTTTTTTTCATATGTAGGCTTACATAAAAAAGATTTACTGTTATACAGAAAAAGACGATTAAAGAAAAGAAAAATAAAATATCAATGTTTAACTTAAAGCCGTTAAGGTTGCCGACTGCCTTTATATAAAACTTTGATTGTTCTAAGGCGATTATTGAAGCAGCCAGCGCCGTACCAATTGCACCTGAATATGATTGTGCCGTCATATAAATGACATTACCATCATCTTTTACTGTTAAATTTAATTTTGATAAAGACAAAGTCATTATATTGCTATAGCTTAGTCCTAGACCAACCATAAAAATGATGTAACCTAAAACCATAATATTAATACTAGTATTCAAAAGTTTCATTACTAAAAAAGTACTACAAATTACTCCGGTTCCCAAAATTATTGGTAAATTTTTATTTACTTTGTCATAAATTATTCCAGCTACTGCAGAAACAACAGCATCAATAATAGCTGCAGGCAATATCAAAATTGCAGAAGTAGCAGTTGACTGTTTAAAAGCTATTTGCAGCACATTGGGTATTAAAAAAGACATACTCAGAGACATAAGTTGTAATAAGAAAAAAGATATTAGAAAAAGATCAAAATCTAAATTTTTAAATAAACTGATATCAAGAATTGGTGAATCAGAATGATTTTCTATATATGCAAAAGCTAAGCCAGTAATCAAGGTTATAGCTGCTAACACAAGTTGTTTGACTAAATTAGTATTTGTCGTAAACGTCAGTATTAAGAGTAACGTCGACAATAAAAAGCCGGTAAGGGCAATACCACCTTTAAAATCGAATAAAGGTTTTTTAGTCATCTGGGATTGTGTAATACTAAATTCTCCTAGAAGCCAAGTAGCTATAATTAGGGGAACAATAAAAATAAATAGGAACTGCCATGACAAATACTTAAGAATGATTCCACCATAGACTGGGCCTACAGCTGGTGCAAAGGCAATTACTAACGTACCAATCCCCATAAAAATTCCAACTTGATTTTTAGGAGCCTGCTCTAAAATAATTGAAAACATAAGAGGCAATCCAATGCCATCTGCAACGCCTTGCAATAAACGACCGAATAATAACAAGCTAAATTTTGAGGTTAGTCCTGCACATACAGTCCCTAAGAGAAAGCAAAAAACTGCCACTCTAAATAGTGAAATTGTTTTAAACCTTTTCTTTAAAAATGAACCAAAGGGAATAATAACTGTAGAAACTAGCATGTAGCCAGTTGTAAGCCATTGTACAGTTCGAGCAGAAACATTAAAATTAATCATTAGTCTCGGGTAAGCAATATTTAGGGCGGTTTCAATTACTATCCCTAAAAAACTAAGTATCCCTACAGCAAAAATTGATTGAATAAGTTTATTTTTTTTAACCATTAAATTCTCCCAAAGTGTTTTTTCTACGCTTACATACAATATATAGTGTTTAATTAAATTATAGTTCAACATATTGTATAACTTCAATGAGATAAAATGGTCGTAGAATTCATTTCATGATACAAAGTTTGCTAATTCCACAAAAAAATAGCTAAAAAATCTTTTTAAGATTTTTAGCTATTTTATAATTTAAACTGAATCTGTCTTTTATATGTGACTAAAGCGGCAAAGTTGGCAAAATAGCGCCATTAGAACAGCAGGAAAGTTAATACCTTTTTTAGGGTCAAGTTTTATTAAGTATTGTGGAACCGTAACATTTATACGAATGATTTTTATAGGTGCCTATCTAGTTTTTTGCTTGTTTTCTAATCTTTAAAAAAATAAGTCGGTCAGAAGTTAGAAAATCTTGATATCACCGTATTTACTACGTATCTTTAATGTTGGTGCACCAGTTTCAACATGATAAAACAGAGATAGTTTATGGTCGCCAAAGAATGATATGTCAGCTGTAGGACCGGTTTTTAAATCATAGCTTATTTTCGATAAATTGTTTACTTTAAAGTTACCGTAAGTTGAAACTAACTTACTATTACCTAATATTTTGGACTTTTTTATTTTGAAATTGCCGGTCTCTGTTTTTCCATTTGCTTTAAACTGACTATTTGTAATATTTATATCAGAGTCAGTAGAAGTTAAACTTCCATTTTTAAGAATTGATTTAGAAAGATTGAGATCACCTTCTTTTAATCTAAGAACAGCATTCTCTGTTTTGATGTTATTCAAGTTTATATCGCCATAGGCTGATTTCATCTTAATATTATCGATATTGAGACCATCTAACTTAACACTTCCCATGTAGCTAAAACCAGCTACCTTTTTAATATTACTTGTATTTGGAACTAAGATAATAACTTGATACATACCGTCATCGTGCTTGTAAGCCCGCTCGCCATTATCGCTAACTGTTAATTTTCCGTTTTTGACATTAGCTTTTATTTTTTGTGGTTCAGTACCAACAATTGTTACTTGGTATTTTTTTCCTTGTGATATTTGAATCTTTGGCTCAGATGTGTGGAAGTCAACTTCATTAAATTCTTTGACATTAAATGTTTTTGTTTGTTCATCTTTATCGTTATCTTTTTCATGTTTAGAAGAACGTGTGGTTTTTTGAATACTAGTTTGATTACCAGTAGTATAGTTGTGTGAATTATATTGCCACCATCCTATGGCAATTAATAAGACAACAATTACGGCGGATACTATATAAAGCTTATGTCTTTTGGTCATTGTTTTTCTCCTGCTATTTTTAAATCTATATTTAATACTTTTGATACTATATTATATATAATATAGCATTAGAAATAATTATCAAGATAAAAATAATTATTATTTAATACCACAGCTTTTTAAATCAACTGAAATAATTAGCTATAAAAAGTGCTTCTAATAATTAGATAATATGACTTATTATTAGAAGCATTTTTAAAGCAGGTAGCTAAAGACTAATATTTGAAATTACAAAAAAAGCTCTGCAATTATTAGCAGAACTTTTTTTAATTATTAAATTTAGTAAACAGCACCATCGTAGAAGTTGAATCGTGCCTTATCGAAGTCAAAGTCTTTTAATTCACTCATCTTAACAGCGTTATCGCAAACGCCCCAGCTCATTAAGTTGATTGGCTTACCGTAATCCTCGTCAGGGATAACTAAAACAACGTACTTGCCTTGTGACATGGCATAGCCTAATTCCATCCCTAAGCCAACATCTTCTTCATCTGGTAAGTAAACACCAATCATGATGTCACTAGCTTTGATTCCAGTTAAATCGCCCCTGTAAGTAGCAGTTGCCCATTCGCGATTGTGTAAGTATTCTGGATGTTTGCCGACATCAATTCCCTTGTATTGATTATCCAAAGGAACATAACTGTTTTCAAGGTCGATGGTTGGATTAGCTTCTAATGCTTTCATTGCATCATTGTAAGCCTTGTTTTGCTTATCGTTGAACCAGCCAGCACCAAAGTAAACGGTTTTCGCTTTTCCCATCATTTTCTCCTTTGCCTTTAATTAACTAAGATAAATTTTACGTAATTTACTGATCTCGTCATCAGTCAATTTCATCATATCACTTAAGTAGTTTTCTACGCCACCATAATTTTTATTTAATGTATCAATAACGTGATCGATGTATTGGGGATAAACAGTTTGTAAATCGTGTAAAATGCTTAAGCTGGTTTCATTAGCGCCTTCTGCCTTGGCTTTTTGTAAAAAGTCTTGCACGAAGTCTTTCGTAGCTTCATTAGTAAACATGTAATCTTGCTTAATTGTTTCCGGTGGGACACCTAAAGCAGATAAAGCAAGTAGTGCAGCGAATCCAGTTCGGTCTTTGCCGGCAGTACAGTGGAAAATTACGCTTTTGCCTTCCTCGTCATTTGCCAATAAAATATCAAAGAAATTGCGGTAAGCTTTTTGCGCCGATTCGCTCTTAATCATGTCATCATATGCAAGAAACATGTGGTTGTAGCCTGCTTTAGGATCTTCTTCTTTTTCGCTTAAAATCTCGTTGATACCCTTGGATGAATCGGTTAAATCTTCACTAAAGACAGGATCGAAGTCATAAGTAGCACCGGTCGGAACACGATCAGGTTCTTTTTCTACTTCTTCTTTACTTCTGAAGTCGACGATATACTTGACACCGTAATCTTGTAAAAACTTCAAGTCTTGTTCGCTAAGTGTTGCTAGATTGGCAGTTCTAAGCAGTTTGTGCTTTTTGATGGTCTTGCCATCCTTAGTTTGGTAGCCGCCTAATTCACGAAAATTGCGGCCGTTCTTAATATCAAGTAGCTGATTTGCTATATTTATGGTCATTGAATTATCCACCTTTATCTTGTGACATTTAAATACCATTTTAGCAATAAACGCTGGCGCAAACAATTAGAAAAAAAGTAGCTGTTTGCAAAATTATGTTAAAATGGATTGAGAAGAAAATTGTATTTTCTAAAGGGTGAGGACATAAGTATGAAACAAGACAAGATTTTAGTTCCAGTTGATGGTTCAGAGTCAGCTGAAAGATCCTTTGATAAAGCGGTTAAAATTGCCATAACAGAAAATGCTCATGTTGATGTGTTAAATGTAATTGATACGAGGCAATTCTTGGGTGAAATGCAGGATACACTGATTACAGGTGACACTGTTTATCAAATGACCCAAGATGCAGAAAAATATTTAAAGAGTCTCAAAGATTGGGCTCATGATAATTTAAACTTTGACGATATCGACTATCACATTCGCTATGGTAGTCCAAAAGCGATTATCTCCTATGATTTTGTTAAAGATCACCACGATAATCTAATTATTATGGGAGCAACAGGCTTAAATGCCGTTGAACGAATGCTAATGGGATCGGTGACTGAGTATGTAAACCAACATGCTTTAGCTGATGTTTTGATCGTTAGAACTGATATTGATAATAAACCAATAAAATAAAATTAGAGGCATCTGGCTTAACCCAGATGCCTTTTTTGTCTGTTACAAATCATTGCTAATTATGTTCGTGATTAGCATTATAATAAGGGCTTAATGAAAAGATTACCGGTATTTTATTACACTATTGCGAATATTTATGCTATTATTTTCATGAAATGAACGTAAATTTTGCTAAAGGAAGGTTTAAGATGATGAACTTTAAAAAAGTAATAGCCAGGAGCTTTTTACAGCCATCTTTTTCCGTAAGCAGAATTTTAGTTGTTTGTTTTGCTTATAATTATTTTAATTGGGACAAAATGTAATTTGGGTTACATTTTGTCCTTTTATTTTGGTTAGTTTTTGTCGCAGTTAAGAAAGAAGATGAGATCTTAAAATTACTACATGTAAGTGGCTGTCAATTATTTAGTGTCCAGGTTAATTGCCCAGTAAAAGACATTAGGACTAATCTGCGACATTTAGTAGCAAAAAATAGGTCAAATTTTTTTAGGAGTCAAAAAATGAAAATATCGAAAATCAAGAAGTTTCTGTTAGCAACTTGCTTGCTATTATTAACCTTTGGCATAACGGCTTGTTCAAGTAATAAAACAAGTTCAAAAACCGATGCCACGCCCAAGTCATTGAATGTTCAATTTGTGCCCAGTGTTGCTGCTAACAAGCTTGAAGCACGGGCTAAGCCAATGGAAAAATTATTGTCAAAACGCCTTGGCATCCCGGTTCATGTCTCAATGTCGACTGACTACAATGGTTTAGTTGAAGCGATGAAATCTAAGAAAGTTGATGTTGGTTTCTTACCATCAGATGCTTATATTATGGCGCATAAGCAGGGGGCAGCTGACTTATTATTGCAATCTGTTCGTTATGGCATTAAGCAGCCAGGCGGTGTAGCCACTAAAAAACTGGTTAATTCTTATCGCAGTGAGATTGTCGTTAAAAAGGGCTCATCAATTAAGAGCTGGAAAGATTTAAAAGGTAAATCAATTTCTGTTCAAGACATTACTTCGGATTCCGGTTACGTGTTCCCAGTTGCTGAATTGAAGAAGAAGGGGCTTGATGTCACCAAGAGTTGTAAGATTGTCTCTGTTAAAGGAGCTGATCAAGGCGTCTTGAACGTGCTAAACGGTGATACTGATGCTGCTTTTGTCTTTGAAGATGCCCGTAACAACGTCAAAAGCGATGAACCTAAGATTATGAGTCAAGTTGTGCCAATTTACTTCTCACAAAAAATCCCGAATGATACTATTTCAGTAATTCCTAGTTTACCGAAGGCTTTCCAAAGGAAACTTGCTAAGGCATTTATTTCAATTGCCAAATCTAAAGAAGGTAAAAAGATTATTGAGAGTGTCTACAATCAGGAAGGCTATACCTACGCTAAGGACAGCGACTATGATATTATCCGGCAATACAATAAGATTATTGCATCAACCAAAAAATAGCCTTGTTGGTAATTGTTAAGAAATAGTCATTCTTTTTTGTAAAAAAGAAAGTTTTCCAACAAATTACTTTTCTAAACAAAACATTTCTGATATTATTTGTAAGAATAATTACGGACTGGCGAAGGGAGAGTGAGAAAACATGCAAAAGTATGAATTGCGCGCAGCGTGCATTGGTATTTTTGTTAGTTACTCTTTTCGTTCCCTTACAAAAGAGGGTATTGTTCGTTTCTTAATTAATAATGTATTAAAAGACTTAAAGATAATTTCACGTTAGTGTTATTAGATTAAGTCTTTTTTTATGTCTGGGAGGGCATGATGAAAAAATTTAGAAAATTGTTAGCTGGCGCTGCTGTTTTATTAGTAGCAGTTATGGCAACTGCTTGTTCAGGTAAAAGCAAAAACGAAAAAAGCAGCGGCACACCAAAAGAATTAAATGTTCAATTTGTGCCTAGTCAAGCTGCAACTGAGCTGGAATCTCGTGCTAAGCCACTTGAAAAGATGTTATCCGATCGTTTAGGTATTCCAGTTCATGTTTCAATGTCAACTGATTACAACACGGTTGTAGAAGCAATGAAGTCAAAGAAAGTTGATGTTGGTTTTCTGCCACCAAATGGCTATGTTTTAGCTCATAAACAAAATGCTGCTGATGTTTTGCTTCAAGCACAAAGATATGGTGTTAAGCAGCCAGGCGGTCGTCCAACCAAGAATTTAGTTAACACTTATCGTGCAGAAATTCTAGTTAAAAAGGGCTCTAACATCAAGTCATGGAAAGACTTAAAGGGTAAATCAATCTCTATTCAAAGCCCAACTTCTTCAGCTGGTTATGTTTACCCAATCGCTGAATTAAAGGAAAAAGGGCTTGATGTTAGGAAGAACTGCAAGTTAGTAACTGTTACTGGTCAAGATCAATCTGTGTTAAACGTTCTTAATGGAGATACTGATGCTGCCTTTGTTTTCGAAGATGCGCGGACAATTGTTAAGAAGGACAACCCGAAGATCATGAGCCAAGTTGTGCCAATTTACTTCACTAAGCCAATTCCAAATGACACAATTTCTGTTGTCCCAAGCATGTCTAAGTCTTTCCGTAAGAAGTTAGCCAATGCATTTATTGATATTGGTAAGTCGAAAAAAGGTAAAAAGATTATCGAAAGTATTTATACTCATGAAGGCTATGTTACCAGCAAGGACAGCGACTTTAATGTTGTTCGTAAATACGAAAAGATTATCGAATCAACTAAAAAATAAAGGTAAAGGAAGTTTATAATGGCAGATTCTGCAGTTAAGCCAATAATTGAATTAAAAAACGTTAAAAAAGTCTATGGCAAAGATGTTGTTGGTTTAAAAGACGTCAATTTAACTATCAATAAAGGTGAATTTGTCGTTATTGTTGGGCTATCAGGTGCTGGTAAATCAACACTTTTGCGCTCAATTAACCGGTTAATTGATATTACTGCAGGTGATATTTTAATTAACGGTGAATCAATTACCAAAGCCAAAGGTAAAGAATTGCGGATGCTCCGCCGCAATATTGGAATGATCTTTCAGAGCTTTAATCTGGTTAAGCGTTCCAGTGTTTTGCGGAACGTCCTGACTGGTCGTGTCGGGTATTATCCAACTTGGAAGAGTACCTTGAATCTATTCACGCAAGAAGATAAAGAGCGTGCCTATGATGCACTTAAACAGGTCGACTTGGCTGACAAGGTATATTCGCGGGCTGATGAATTATCCGGTGGGCAGCAACAAAGAGTTGCAATTGCGCGGGTATTGACTCAAGACCCAGATATTATCTTAGCCGATGAGCCTACAGCTTCACTTGATCCGCAAACTTCACGCCGCGTAATGCAAGATCTTAAGATGCTAAACGAAAAACACGGCATGACAGTTGTAATTAACTTGCACAGCGTTCAATTAGCACGTGAATTTGGTAAACGGGTAATTGGCGTACGCGCGGGTGAGATCATTTATGATGGCAAGATGAGTGAGACGTCTGAAGAAACGTTTGATCAAATTTACAGCGGTGGTGATCAAGATGAGTAAGGCAGATCAAGATAATTTAATGGCTTTGCCGAAGAAAAAATTCCAAATTTTAAACTTATTTTGGCTGCTGCTCTTTATTGTTGGTCTGATTGTTTCAACCAAGGTTACTAAAACCAGTTTAGGTGCGCTGTTTAGCAATTTTAGTCAGTTCGCAGATATTTTTCTACAAATGCTGCATCCGAATTGGTCGTACTTAGGAGCAGTTATTCCACTGTTATTAGAAACCATTAAAATGGCTATCTTGGGGACAGTTATTGGTTCTGCTATTGCTTTTATCTATTCTTTGCTTATTGCGCGGAATATCGTGAAAAACAAGGCAGTTACCGGTATTTTGCGGATAATCATGAATATTATCAGAACCGTACCAGATCTGTTATTAGGTGCAATCTTTGTTGCCATTGTCGGAATCGGGCCGGTTGCCGGTATTTTAGCCTTAGCAATTTGTACTTTTGGGATTGTGGTCAAGCTTTTTTACGAAGCAATTGAAACAATTGATCCTGGTCCAATTGAAGCGCTGACGGCTGTGGGTGCCAACAAGCTGCAAATTATTTTCTTTGCGGTTTTACCTCAAGTAATGACGTACTTTATTTCATATTGCTTATATGCCTTTGAAATTAACGTTCGTGCTTCGACTGTTTTAGGTTATATTGGTGCCGGCGGGATAGGACTATACTTGCAAGAAACTCTGCAGGTTTTCGACTACCCAAAGACAGGAACAATTATTATCGTAATTATTTTGGTAGTTGTCTTAATTGATTACGTTTCGTCTAAATCGCGGGAGGCGTTGATGAAATAATGGATACTTCAATGAAAAAATTACCTCCTAAACCAGTTGATATGAAAAAACGTTTGCTGCACTGGGGCGTGGCAATCATTACCGTTGTGTTAATCATCTGGTCATGTACGGGAATTGACTTTGGCGGAATTAAAGAAACAGCTGGGCAGATAGCCGGTGCTATTTTTGCCGGTATTTTTCACCCCGATTGGTCTTATGTTTATAACGGGACAGGCGAGGACCTTGTTTCACAGCTGTGGGAAACAGTCTGTATTGCCTTTTTAGGAACATTCATTTCAGCCATCATTTCTTTACCGTTTGCCTTTTGGGCAGCACATACCAAGCATAAAAAATGGTACGTGTCGCGGATTGGCAAGATTGTCTTGGCAATTATCCGCTCATTTCCAGAAATTGTTTTGGCTTTAATGTTTATTAAGGCTGTCGGCCCAGGATCTGCGGCCGGAGTGCTGGCTTTAGGTTTCCACTCAGTGGGGATGCTGGCCAAGCTCTTTTCTGAAGCAATCGAAAACCTAGACGATGGACCTAATGAGGCCGTAACTGCAGCTGGAGGCTCAAAGACTAATATTGTAATGTTTGCTACATTGCCTAACTTGCTGCCTGCCTTAATTTCTAACACCTTATATCGTTTTGACGTCTCGATTCGTTCGGCTTCAATCCTTGGTTTAGTTGGTGCTGGTGGTATTGGTTATCCGTTGATTATTGCTCTGCAGTATCGTCAATGGAATCGTGTAGGAATTATCTTATTGGGAATCATTATCATGGTAATTGTTATTGACTGGATTTCAGGTTGGATTCGGAAGAAATTGGTCTAAAAAATAAATAAGGAAATTAAATAATGCAGACCCTGAAGTTGCGTTAACTTCAGGGTTTTTATTTTAGCCAAATTAGCAAAGCAAGGTAAACAGATCAACTTAATAACTAGGTTGGTCTGTCTTACCTGCTCACCTTCTTCTTTTAGATAGTTGAAAAAGTATACAAGTTATATTTGATATGAAAATTATGCTAAAAATAATAAGTCATAAAAAAATAAATGTTCAATTTTTGCACATATTACAAAACAAATGTGGAGTATTATAAGAAGAAATAGTAAGAATTATTAATTTTGTTTAATTGTAATCACAATGACTCATAATCTTATTAAAAGGAGACAAATAATTGCAGCGTAATGTCATTAGGCAACAAACAATTCTCAACCGTGCTTTTTTAAAAAACTATTCTCTTTTTGCCTTAGTAGTTGTTGGCCTTGTACTAGCCGCATTTTCATTTTTAAAATCTACTGTTCCTTCTGAGACCGGATTAATTCAGTCCGTTTTTCAAAGATATAATATTTTTTTAGGAATAATTCCGACTTTTACAATTGTGCTTTTAAGTACGTTAAAGTATCGCATAGCTGATGCATTATGCTGCCAAACACGAAAAGTTTTTATCCTGCAAACTATTTATCGTATTTTAATTCCCATCGTAATTATGGTACTCATTTGGCTAATCGCCATTATTCCGATGATGATCGCCAGTGGTTATTTAGCCGTTTTTGTTAAGTCTTGGCCCGGAATCTTAATGCGCATGATTTACTTGTGTTTGGTTTTACTATCTTTTGGCTACTTAACAGCCACAACTTATTTGCTTTCAAACAAAAAATTAATAACTTTTGTTGTGATTTTTGGTATTAACAGTCTGACTTTCTTGTTAAACGTTAATGGTAAGCCATCATTATTCTATGATTTTGTCAAACCAGACTTAGGGATTATGACCTTTTTATCTTCAATCGTTTTAGTGGGACTAATCTTGCTACTAGGTGCCGTATTAAATTTGGTCATAGCTAAAAAGGATATTTTATGAAACATTTATTTTGGGATCAACTTTTGTATTTATGGCAGATAATTCGGTATCGCTTTCTGTTTTGGGGAGTACTAATTGGTCTTTTGATTATTGTTCAATCTGCATTATTTAAGGCTAACCCACATTTTTCACTTTATTTAGCTTGGTTTCGTGGAACCGACTATTTAATCAAATCTTTGCCTGTTTCTTGGCTTATTTATTTCATTACGCCACTTTTAATTGTGTTAAACAGCTTTCAGGAGCTTTGGCACGTAAGAGGAGTCCAATTACGTGGGCAACAGTACTCATTATTTAATTTTCTAACTGTCAATCTTGAATTAATTGGGGTAATAGCTGTCGTTTTCACGGCATTGGCAGAACTATTAATGATCCTATGTACTAAGATATTTAATTTACAGGAACTGAGCATTGGTGCTTTTCACGGGCTGCAAGCTTTGCTTCTATTATTTATCGTCAATTTTTTAGGAATATTTTTATTATTAGTCCTCCAGGCACTTATCAGCCGCTATAACGCACCACTAGGCATTGTTATTCCACTAGTTTTGTTAATTATTACTGCTTATACATCATGGTCACTGAATCCATTGAACAGTCTCATGATTTTGCGAGTAGGTAACGCAAACATAATATCAATGCTATGTACCATTATTGTAGTTACTATTTTGTATTTATTTTCTAACCACTGGATCAATTTAGATTAAGGAGAAAACAAATGAGTTTTATCGAGCTAAAACAAGTAAGCAAAACTGTTAAAAAACGGCCGCTTTTACACGATATCAATGCTAATATTGAGCAAAAGAGTATTACCACCCTAGAAGGAATCAATGGCTCTGGTAAAACTTTAGTACTGAAAACCATTTTAGGCTTAATCAAGGTCTCAGGAACAGTTACTGTCGATAATCAACCAGTAAGAACTGAGGACCCTTACCCCGTTAAAGCAGGCATTTTAATTGAAAATCCTAGTTTAATTGAGGACTTTACTGCAACTAAAAATTTAGAATTACTTGCAAAGCTAGACCCCAATATTTCAAATAAACAAATCGAAGATTTGTTGGACTACTTTGACTTGGCAAGATTTCCCAAACAAAAAGTTAAGAAATTTTCGCTAGGTATGAAACAGAAACTGGGAATAGCGCAAGCATTTTTGGGTAGTTATCCGCTGATAGTTTTAGACGAGCCTACCAATGCGCTTGATACTGAAAGTATTGCGAAATTGAGCAAGCTAATTAAGCAGTATCGCGAAAATGGCTCCACCTTTGTTATCGCTTCACACGACCGCGATTTTATCAGTCAAGTTGCAACCCATCAGCTTTACGTTAAAGAAGGAACCATTAACTATGAAAAATAAAAAGTTATTATGGTGTTTGGCAATACTTGTTGCAGTATTAGTTGGCTGCGCTGGCTTTTACCGTTATCAGCGGGTTAACGCCCATCCAAGACAGAACGGTGTCACGCAGGAAGTCATCTTTCATAAAAACGAATGGGTGCATGCATATCACACTAGTTTTATTATTCACAAAGCTGAGGTCCAGAAAACTGGGCGGGAAGTCAAGGCAACAATTCAACTTTCAATTAAACAAAATAGCCAGCCTAATTATGGGATGAAGAAAAATAATCAAGATTTTCTAGCAAATATGTTCTTGAATAATCCTTATGGGATTAGTAACCAAAGTAATGATATTTATGATCAGAATCAGCGCCGAGTTGATCCAAGTAAGGCTCTTACTAAGAAACTTTATAAGCAGCCTTACACAATATATTTCACAATTCCTCGTAGTTCTTATGAGTTGCGGGCACAAAAACTGCGTTTCAGCTTTTTAGTTCCTGTAAAAAATCACTTTGTAAAATATTCATTACTTTTAGAATAAGGAGAAACTATGAAATTCTTATGGTCACGTCTTGAAAAGCGCTGGTTCTTTTTTGCTTTAGTGCTAGCAGTAATTATTAGTGGATTACAATTTTTCCCGCTTAAAACAATTCCACCTGAAGATTCGCCATACACACGCTGGTTAGGAATTGATTCCTTTAGTTTTGCACCAATTGCCTTTTTTATTTTGTTGCCGCTATTGGCCAGCATACCTGCAAGTACTTTATTAAAAGACGATTATCAAAGCGGTTTGCTATCCAAGTTTAAGCTCAATGAACCGCTCAATCGGGTATTACGCCAATATGTTAGTATTGCATTTATCACGGGCTTTATTGTTACTGCTATCCCGTTACTAATTAATTTATGCTCATGGTTTATGGTTTTACCTAACATAAGACCTGACAACTTGCTTAATAAAAATATTTTGGTAATCAATATCAATACGATGTTTGTCGCACTTTATTATTATCATCCGTTATTGCACGCTTTGTTATCAATTATCTTTGCCAGCTTTTGGGGCGGTCTCTTTGCTATTTTTGGTGTAGTCACTTCTTTATGGATAAAAAATAGGTTTTTGGCAATGTGTTCAAGCTTAATTTTACAAATTGTCCTGTTATTACTAAATGCCTTTATTAAATTACCTAATCTTGTTAGCTATGCACCCGCAGATTTTTTACATGAAACTGCTCCAACTGCAAATGTTAGCTTATTAGTTACTGGTATTGTGACTTTGTTACTTGTACTGTACTGCATAGTAATGTTTCAAATTGATAAAAAACGGCTAGTAAGTTTATAAAACGCGCTTTAATAGAAACGAGATTAAAGATATTCCTGTATTTCTTGTTCTAGTGCAGTTGCCAACCTATTGGCATCTATTTGGTGAAGTAAATTCACTTGCTCCAGCGCTGTAGCCTTATTACCTTCACAAATTGAAATTCTGATATTTACTACAAGTAATTTGTCATATTGTCTGAGTTTTTTTAGGGTAGGTTTTAAGTTAATTAAGGTACTTACAGCTGATTCAAATTCTTGCTTCTGCATTTGAATTGAAGAAAGATTTAGCATAATATTAGCTCTTAACGCTTTTTTAAATGGGTAATGAGTATCAATTTCATAGCTAATCCTTTTGATAATATCCTTTGCAGTTTGGTAGTCAAAGGCATACAAAATCGTATTTAAAATAGCAATATCGGTAATAGTGAGAAGGTCGACTTTCGCAAGGTAATCATACCAAATTGGCTGAACCAACTTTTTGGCTTGGTTAATACCTCTAGGCTGATTCAATAGTAGTACTGATTGAAGAACTTTGATAATTCGTGAGATATCATTATCGTTTTCATATTTAATGCAATCATCTAATAATGCCTCGACTTTGTCTGTTTCACTACTATCTTCTAAGTTGAAAAAGCGATGTAAAAGCTGATTTTTGTTATTAACATGGTAGTTGTCACAAATATATTCAAATTCGTTAGGTGTAAGTCCTAAACGCCTAATTAATTGAATCTGGTTTTCATAAGAAGCTTCTAATTGTTCATGTTCAATTTTAGAAAGAGAACTACGATTAAAAAGATCCTTTGCTAACTGTTCCTGGGTTATTCTACGTGAAACTCTAAGTTTACGAATCGTATTACCAAAATTATTCATAATATTATCGTCCTTTTTATTTGTATTTTTGCTGAGATAATAGTGAAAAGTTTACACATAATGTATATCATTTTTAATTTTAACGATATTAATAGGTCAGTATCGGTTTTTCTCAGAAACGTGTGCAACATATACGATTTAGTTAGAAGAAATTCATCCGTGATACTTAAACGGGCAATTTTCCAGATGGTCATTGACTAAGCCAACGGCTTGTAAGAATGAGTATAAAATTACGGGTCCGACGAAAGTAAAACCATCTTTTTTCATTTGCTTAGCCATTTTTTGTGCAATTTTATTTGTGTTAGGAACATCTTCTTGTGTTAGCGGATGGTGCACAATCGGTGTTTTACAAAAAGCCTGCAGATAATGAGCAAAATTACCGCACGTGGCATCGATGATCAAGATCGCCCGGGCATTCTTAATTGCTGCCGTAATCTTTTGTCTATTACGGACAATGGAATTATCCTGCATTAAATCATTAATGTCATTTTCATCCATTTGAGCGACTTCCGCCGGGATAAAATTGTGAAAATCGCGGCGAAAGTTTTCCCGCTTATGCAGGATGACTGACCAATTAAGTCCGGATTGAAATAGTTCTAATGTCAGCATTTCGTATAAGTAGGACTCATCTATATTAAGTTTACCCCATTCATGGTCATGATATTGCACCATTAAGGAATCGGTGGTGCTGCTCCAAGGACAACGTTCTTTTTCTTGCATGTTGGTTTCTCCTTTAATTAAAAAATTTTCTTGTTATAACTAATTACGCAAAAATTGTCCTTTTCCTTTTTTTAGTTAAAAAATGGTGCAATATTTGCTTAGCTGACAATTTTCTTTATCTGTTGCTGAATTCGGCTGTAAAAGAATAAAAATTTTGTTCCTGAAAAGTGCAATACTAGTTTTTTTGGTATAATATAGACTAAACTTTAGGAGGATACCATGGAAAAGTTAGATACAGTGACTCTGGCCGATAACTTGGCCGAAAATCAAGAAAGTATTTTAAATAAAGAAACAGATTTTGACGCAGAGGCTGTTTATCAAGCAATTGATAACCTGCATGTATTGCATAATCCGATTAAAGATTACTTTGAAATGACGGAAGATCAGTACTATGAAGCTGAGAGTGATCATAAACTAACTTTGATTGACTTGTCAGATAAGTTGACTGACTTACACGATCGAATTTTAACTAATCATGTGGATGGTTATGCTAATAAGGATCAAATCAATCTGACATATAATCATGAGGATCCTTACGAAGATGATTTTTATAATGAGTCAGTTGATTTACATGTAGTAATTTATAGTTTAAAGGTAATTGGTGCGGTTCAAGCAATTGCACCTAAAGTGTTACAAGAAGTATTGTCTAAAGATGCAGTTTTGTCAATCGGTTTAGCAGCCCACGCATTGGCAAGCAACGCATAATTTTTGGAGCTGCGGCAGGTGCCCAGCTTTTTTCTTTGGGTTGAGGCAAGATGATGAGTGTTTTTAAGTATGCAATAGGTTTATTTGATCGTGCTAGTGGGGCTAAGCTGCACCACTTATTTAGTGAAAAAAATGTTCCGCTTGATCCGATGCAGGATTACTTGACGGTAGGGGAATATCACGTTGATAGCGAGCAGCATACGCCTAATAATCAACCGTATAACCTGACTGTCTATAAGGATGAAGACGAAGTTTTGCACCAAGCACTCAGTTTAGAAAAGACTGCCAACTTGGCACCGGAATATGTTCGTGAATTCAGCCCTGAACTTGAGCGTTACCGCGCTTTTGTTAGCCGTAAAACCGGTCGCCGGTATATCGTTGAAGAGTACCTGGACGAATTTCTTAAGCGTGTCAAAGGTCATATTCGGGCCGGTAAAAATTCGGTTAACGTTAGTGTGATCACCGATACGCATTATAAAGACCGCAATAGTACGGACTTTTATGGCTGGAATGGCTTAACGCACGTTAATGAATTTTCTTACTTGGATGATTCAGGCCTGTTAGATTTAAAAGTCCATCTTGGTGATTGGATTGATGGCTCCGACACCGGCTTTTTAGGCGAAAGTGAATTAATCAAACTGCGCAACTCATTTAGGTCGGATAAGGTTCCTTACTTGATGATTAAGGGTAATCATGATGAAAACGATAAGTACGATGAGCGACATGATTTAAAGGCATCTTTTCCCGAAAATGAATTTGAAAAAATCATGTGGCCAGCAATGTACCGTCAAAAGGGCGTACATTATATTTCACGCCAGCACGGTGTCTGTTACTTTGATGTAGATAATGTTCGCTTTATTTCCGTCAATACTTCGGATTTGCCGTATATTTTAAATGCACAAGGTCAAAAGCGGTATGATGCAAAGATTACGTTAGCAATCAGGGAAGATCAGATTGAAGAAATCATTGAGATTCTGCAGCAATCTTCCAACAAAAACATTGTCTTCATGAGTCATGGTAATCCAATTAACCGCAAAGGCTCGAATGCTTTGAAGTATAATGGGCGTTCACTTCACGAATTGCTTGTTGCCTTTAATCAGGGTGAAAAAGGGCAAATGCATTCAAGCCGTGGTATTCCGCCAGAATTTCGCTTGGCAAATGACTTTGACTTTACTAATGTCAAAAATGCTCGTATTATTGCTTACTTTTGCGGTCATCGGCATGTTGAAGACCAGTTTAGGATTAACGGTATTCAATATATTTTGTTTAATTGCTCGGCGTTAATGGGTCCTAACCATGTTTTAACGACTAAGTACAATAAGAACTGGAAGCGGCAAATTGATCATCAAACCGAATTCGCAGGTTATATTGTCAATATTGACTCTGATCGGCATTTTATTCAGGTCTTTGGTTACGGCGCTGCCAGCAAGAGAAGAATTTTTTATATTTAATTAAAAAAGACGGGCAATTTGGTTTTTGCCCGGCTTTTAGCCTATAATAAAAAAGTTAAACTAAAAACATAAATTAAACGAATAAACAAATATTAAGGAAAGATAAGCTATGTGCGGAATTGTCGCATTTTATAATCCAGAAATAAATGATAAACAAGCTGCTATCGGCAAGATGATGGCGGCAATTAAGCATCGTGGTCCTGATTCAGATGGTTTCTATACCAATGATAAAGTTGCTTTAGGCTTTCGGCGTCTGTCAATTATTGACTTACGTGGTGGTAGTCAACCGATTTATAATGAAGACAAAACGCGGGCAATTATTTTTAATGGTGAAATCTATAACTTTAAGCCGTTAAGAAAAGAATTGATTGCGGCCGGTCATACTTTTACCACTAAATCCGATACAGAAGTACTTCTTCATGGCTTTGAAGAGTGGGGCATGGATGGCTTGCTCAAACGGGTTCGTGGCATGTTTGCTTTTGCCATCTGGGATGATAATACCCAGACATTGTATGGTGCACGCGATTTCTTTGGAATCAAGCCGCTATACTATAGCAATGAAAACGGCCATTTAATGATTGGTTCAGAAATCAAGAGCTTTCTCGCTTTTCCAGGCTTTAAGAGACGCCTTAACATTGAAGCTGTTAAGCCATACTTAATGAACCAATATAATGATTTAACGGAAACTTTCTTTAAGGGAATTTACCGTTTTCCTGCTGGTCATTGGTTTGAATATAAAGATGGTGAAATGACAACGCACAAGTATTGGGATGCGGAATATAAGGCTAACACGTTTAGCTTTGAAGAAACCGTCAATAAGATCAATGAGGACTTGCAAGAAACAGTTAAGCTCTATCATAATGCTGACGTTCCTGTTGGTGCTTTCCTATCTGAAGGGGTTGATTCAAGTTACATTACAAGTATCTTGAATCCAGACGACGTTTTTTCAATTTCTTTTGATGATGCCACCTACGATGAGGCCTCCAAGGCTAAGGCATTGGCTGACATGAAGGGGTGGAAATTTTTCTCGGATAAGGTAAAAGCCGATGAAGCCATGCATGATTTTGCGGAAATGCAGTATCACATGGATGAGCCTGACGCTAATCCGTCAATTATTCCGCTGTGGTATCTGTGTAAAATGGCCCGTAAGCATGTTACGGTTGCACTTTCTGGGGAAGGTGCGGATGAATTGTTTGCTGGGTATGTCAACTACGGCATGCACACGCATAACAGCGTTATTAAGGCTTTTACTTCGCAGTGTAAGAAGTTGCCGAAGAAGAGCCGGGTCAAATTAGCGCACAAGATTAAGAAGATGCCTAACTTCCCTGGCAAGGTTCATCTCTACACTAATTTGGCGGAACCGAGTGAATTCTATGTGGGTCAATCCGTGATTTATGATATGGATTACCCGACAATTTTTACTTCAGAAGATGCCAATAGCATTTTGAAGCCGTCATACCGCAACAAGCTAACGGTGAATGGCATTTACCAAAGTGACTTTAAGAAAGTTAAAGACCTTGATAATGTGCGGCAAATGCAATACATCGATTTGCATCACTTTATGCTTAATGACATTGAGCAAAAGGCCGACAAGATCTCGATGGCACATTCTTTAGAATTACGTGTTCCGTATCTTGATAAGAAGATTGCTGAACGGGCTAATTCGATTCCAACGGATTATTTAGTTAATAAGCATGATACTAAATATGCTTTACGTAAAGCTTCAGAAAAAGTTTTGCCAGATGAATGGGCTAAAAGACCAAAACTTGGTTTCCCAACACCAATTAAAGAATGGCTGCAAGAACCACGTTTTTACAAGCAAGTGCGGGAACTGTTCAGCGAAGAATTTGTTAAGGACATTTTCGAGCAAGATAAGATTTTGCAGTTGCTAGATGATAACTATCAAGGTGATGGTTCACACCGCCGCCAGATTTGGACCATTTATACATTCCTTGTTTGGTATAAATTATTCTTTGTTGATTACGAAGAAACGGTCAAGAAATACCAACACGTTCAGCCGGAAGTAGCCAGCTTAATTGAACAAGGAAAATTAGTTTAATTGGGAGTAGATTTTTCAAATGAAACAAGATTTTACACCTATCTTACTTGGCAGTGATATCAATGTTTATGGCATGGCCAGGTCTTTTAACGAAGCATACGGCATTAGTGTTAAGGCACTGGCTGATACACAATTAGCGCCTACGCGTTATTCCAAGATCGTTAACGTTGAACTGCACCACGGCTTTAGCGAAGACCCGACCTTCATTGAAGTAATGCGGGAGCAAATGAAAATTTACCAAGATCACGATGAGCCGGTAATTTTGATTGCTTGTGGGGATGGCTATGCTGAACTGCTATCAAAGCACCAAGATGAACTAAAACAAGTTTTCGTTGTTCCATATATTAAGTATGATCTTTTGCAAAAACTGATTTCAAAAGAAGGTTTTTACAAGATTGCGGAAGAATATGGCTTGCCATATCCAAAAACAAAGATCATTACGATGGCTGACTTTAAGGCTGGTAATTACTTGGAATTCCCATTTGATTATCCAATCGAATTAAAGCCCGAAGATCCAGTTTCTTGGCTAGATGTTCATTTTGAGGGCCGGAAAAAGGCCTTTACCATTCACAATGAAACTGAAATGAGTGATATTGTTGGTAAAATCTACGGCAACGGCTATCAAGCCGACTTAATTGCGCAAGACTTTATTCCAGGTGATGACTCCAATATGCGCGTTTTAAACGCTTATGTTGATAAAGACCATCACGTGAAAATGATGTGTATGGGTCACCCGCTTTTAGAAGACCCAACGCCGCAATCCATTGGAAACTACATGGCAATTTTGCCAGAATACAATGAAAAGCTATACGAGCAAGTCGAAGCCTTTTTGGAAAAATTGAATTACACTGGGATGGCTAACTTTGATATTAAGTACGATACGCGAGATGGCAAATACAAGTTCTTTGAAATCAACTTGCGTCAGGGCCGGTCAAGTTTCTACGTTACCCTAAATGGCTACAATTTGGCTAAGTGGTATGTTGATGACTATGTCTATGACAACTTGAAAAACAAGGAAACAGTCTATGGCAATAAGCTAAAGTCAAAGCACGTCCTTTGGCTAGGAATTCCGGTTAAAGTCTTTAAGGAATATGCGCGCGACAACGAAGCCAAGAGTTTAGCGGAAGAATTAATTCATGAGGGTCGATGCGGAACGACTGTCTTTTATGACAAAGACCGCAACTTTAAGCGTTGGCTGTTGATGAAATACATGTTTCATAATTACTATGGTCGTTATAAGAAATACTACCAAGTTAATAAGGGCCAGTTTTTTGATAAATAAGTTGGTTCGTGGACAAATTTGACTACTAATAATTTAGATAAAAAGCATCAGGCTTATTTTTGAGCTTGATGCTTTTTGCTTACAATTTTTTAATAACTGAGATGATCATTTTAGGGCATCTCTTTTTATTTTGTAATGAGCACATTTTTAGCAACAAAAGAGCACTTGCACCAATTATACATTTTGTGGTAATGTAATAGTGTAATACATAAATATTACACTATTTGATGCTTAATATTTAAAAGCTGGAGTTTCTTTTTAGAAAGTGACCAAGATTATGAAAACAGAATCTAAGACAATCCTCAATATTGAAAATGTCAATACTTATATCGGAAAGACCAAGATCATTCACGATGCATCTTTTAGTATCAAGGCCGGCGAAATTGTAGGACTAATTGGTCCTAATGGAGCAGGTAAAACTACACTTATGAAAACCATTTTAGGACTAATGAAATTTACCGGTGCGATTACAATGAGTGGAAAAAAAGTAACAGAAAATGATCATCAGGCGCTAAGTAGTGTAGGAGCTTTGATTGAGCACCCGGCAATCTATCCTTTTCTGACAGGCTATCAAAATCTTAAACTATATGCACATGAAAAAGAAGACTTGGACAACATCGTATCTGTTTTAGGAATGAACTCATACATTAATAACAAGTCAAAAGGCTATTCTTTAGGGATGAAACAGAAACTGGGCATTGCAATCGCATTGCTCAATCATCCTAAACTAGTTATTTTAGATGAACCAATGAATGGCCTAGATATTGAAGCCACGATTGGCGTACGTAAACTTATCAAGCAGTACGCGGATCAAGGCACCGCATTTTTGATTTCTAGTCACGTTTTAAGTGAGCTGCAAAAGGTAATGACTAAAGTCGTTTTAATTAGTTCTGGCAAAATCATTGTTAACCAAGAAATTGAAAAGTTTAATGAGATTAGCCGGCGAAAATATAAGGTGATTACCGAAAATAATGAGGCAGCAATGCGCATCCTGCAAAATAATAGTATTGCCTATTCTCTGCAAGATGACTACTTAACTGTTAACAGCCAAGATATTTTTCAAATTCAAGACGAGCTGTTTGGACACCAGATTCACTTAGAAGAAATGGCCCCAATCGAAGCTAACTTTGAACAAATTGTTGTTAACATTTTGGACAAAGAAAGGGGTTAATCATCATGGGTAAAAGTTTGAAAGAAGAAGTTTATAAATTTAATCATGAAAAAATTTCCATTTATGGTTTGCTAGTGCTGCTATGTGCCATGCTATATAACATTCTGACCAGTAAGGCTTTAGACCGCAGGTTCTTAATCTATGGCTTTGATGCAATTGAGTGGATCCCGCTAATTATAATTACAGTTGGTTCGGCCTTTTTTGCGATGGAATATAAGAACAGAACGATTATGATGATGATGTATAAAAGTTCAAGTAAGCTAAAGATTTACTTAGCTAAGTTTTTGATCATTTTCTTTTACAGTATTGTTCTTGCTGTAGCGGCAATTCTTCTTACTTTTTTGTTTAGTTTTCTTTTTACTGGCCATAAATATGACTGGGTTGCCATTATTGACGGGCATTCATTAATTATTGACCTTTTGACTAATATGCTGGGGGCAATTATTTACTCCTTTTTTATTACCGGTTTATCTTTTATGCTGTGCATGTTAACCCGAAATAACGCGGCAGTAGTCTGCATCGGAATCGTTTTAGCCTTTTTTGGCGCAGGTTTTTCAAGTGCACTGATGCAGGCTTTTCCCAGTGCAGTAAGAATTATCAAATGGAATCCCCTGAGCATGATTTTTATATCACAGCAACTGACAAGGACATCGCTGATATCAACTTCGCACTTGCTAGATAGTGAACTAATTATTGCCAATATCGCTTATGGGTTGATCTTTGCAGTACTTGGTTATTATTTATTTAAAAACCGGCGCGTTTAGGAAGGAGGTTTTAAAATGACTTATAGTATTAAACAAGAACTCTATAAATTGACTCATCGTAAAATCACCTGGATTTCGGCCATCTTGTTATTGTTTCTGATGATTTTTACAGGTTTTTCTTTGAGTGATGAAGTTAAAAAACTGTTATTGACACTAACCTTTGACTCCTCTGACTTTATCATGTTTATCTTGGTCATTGTTGGTGCAACTAG
This sequence comes from Lactobacillus sp. B4015, assembly GCF_026536055.1. Taxonomy (NCBI): domain Bacteria; kingdom Bacillati; phylum Bacillota; class Bacilli; order Lactobacillales; family Lactobacillaceae; genus Lactobacillus; species Lactobacillus sp. B4015. Next base: position 119,368 of record NZ_JAFNOY010000007.1, on the reverse strand, counting down.
CTTTTCGATGGAATTTCAAAATAATGCTATCTTGACGCTTTTGTACAAATCAGCGAATAAGATTGAAGTTTATTTATCGAAATATCTTGCAATATTTATTTACGATATTTTTCTTCACGTTCTAGCTATTTTTTATACCATTGTTTTGCGTTACACAATCTTTAGATACAATGTAGATTGGAATACGATTTATCTCTATCATCAACCGGTTTGGATTAACATGCTTGCAACTTCTGCAATTGACCTAATCTCAACAATGTTAATTATTACGATTGTCTTCCTGCTGTCTTGCATAATTAATAACAATGCGATTGTCATTACAGTCAGCTTGTTGGTTACATTTATGGGACAGAGCATTTCTGCCAGTTTAATGAACAAACATATGCTAATTCGAGTGATGAAGTGGAATCCCTTTAACATGATTGACTTGACTAGACAATATGCCAATTACAGTATGTATGTATTGACGACGCATTTGAATAACCTACAAATTTTGCTTGGGTCAATAATTTACATCATAATCTTTTTCATCATTGGCTATCTAATTTTTCGAAAAAAGCGCTTCTAGCATGTGATTGTAAAAGTTGCTTGGCCTTTTCAGACATAAGCTTTTTGAGAAAGTAATATATTTTTAAAAGTTAATTTTTATTAAAAGCAGGTCGCAAAAGATGATCTTGGTTCTGAACTGAGTATCATCTTTTTTTGTGCGTAAAAAAGTCAATATGCTTTTCACGTTAGTAGTAAGGTAAACTCGGGGGGTGTTCTTTTAGCGCACAACTTGTTAAACTGGTTAATGGAATTCAACTATAGAAAGGACTGAATAAATGAAACTTAAACATGGATCAAATAATGAAACAGAAGTTAAGTTGCGCTGGCTGCTGTTAGGGGAGCTAGCAACATGGATTGGGTCAAGCTTTGTTTGGCCCCTCACTTCGGTCTATCTAAATAAGCAATTGCACATCAGTCTATCAGTAATTGGACTGGTATTATTTTGCAATTGTGCAAGTAACGTACTAGGCTCTTTTATAGCTGGGCGTTTATATGATCGCTGTAACCCTTATCCACTGATTGTTGCTGGTCTGGGGACTGATGCACTAGTCTTATTTTTTATGGCCTTTTTCCACGGTTGGCCAGCATATTGGATTTGGCTAATTATCACCGGCTTTGTTAGTGGCTGGAACGGCACAATGATTAACTCAATTGCAACGAGTTTGCGTAATTATTCGGGTCGATATGTTTTCAACTTAATTTACTTCGCTCAAAATGTTGGTACAGTAACGGGAACTTTACTTGTTGGTTATCTTTATGATTTTTCGATAGAATTTTTATTCTTACTGGCCGCATCACTATTTGCAATTGCCTGCATTAACGCGGCGATTCACTATCGGCCAATTATTAACTTTCATAAACAGCGTCAACTTAAAAAAGCTGAAGTTGGAGAAAAGCAAAAGGCGGAGCCAATGCCTAAGCATAATATGATGTTGATGGTTGGTTTTCTTGTTTCGTTAGCGGTAACGTGGCTGATGTATATGAACTGGGAATCCAACCTTTCCGTTTATATGGTGTCATTAGGGATCCCGTTCCATTTATACAGTTTGTTATGGACGTTAAACGGTGCAATTATTGTTACAGTGCAGGTTATCCTAGCTAGATTCCCTCATCTGTTTAAAAATTTATTCCAACAAATTATTTTTGGAACAATAATGTTCGCAATCTCCTTTGCAACACTTATTTTTGCCCGTGATTTTGCCCATTTTGCCTTGTCGATGGTTATTCTAACATTAGGCGAAGCAACTGCTTTTCCGGCTGTTCCGGCTTACATCAATGATTTATCACCAATCAGCAGTAAGGGTAAGTATCAAGGTGAAATTAATGTTGCTCGTGGGATTGGCCAGGCCTTTGGTCCATTATTTGGCGGAATGGTTATTGATCGAGCTGGGTATATCCCATTCTTTATCATTGCTGCTACGGGGATCTTTTTAATGGTTCTGTTGTTAATCCCACTTCATGCAAAACTACGTAAATATATCAAACTTTTTAAGTAATTTTGTAAAAGCTTTTTAATATCTGCTGCTTGCTTAAAATGATAATATTAATTTAGTCTAATTTTAATTTTAATAAAAAGGAAGGACTCTTTTGATGAATAAATTTTTTGCAGTTCGCGGCGGTGGCGGCAACATCATTGAACCCAAGGTTGGTACAAGACCTCAGGACAACCTTTACTTAGCCGTTAACTCAGAATGGCTTGAAAAAACAAAAATTCCTGAAGATCGCTCAAGAATGGCAGCTTTTGATGGTATTGATGTGAACGTTGAAAAGCTCTTGATGAAAGATTTTGCTGAATTTGCTTCTGGTAAAAAAGAGGTACCAGATGTGCCTAATCTAGATGAAGCGGTCAAGCTTTATCAACTTGCATGTGATTTTGATAAGCGTAACAGCGACGGTGCTGAACCAATTGAGTCTGACTTAGCCTTGCTTGATAGTATCAAGGATTTCTCTGATTTTAACCTTAATGCACCTGATCTCTCAACTTTTGCATCATTGCCATTTGTTTTTGATGTTGAACCAGATTTAAAAAATGCGAAAATTAACGGCTTAAACTTTTCTGGTCCTGGTACTTTTCTACCTGACACTTCAACTTATCAAACAGATGATGCTGCAAGTTTGCTTGCTATTTTGCAAAAACAGTCAGTTAAGTTGCTCGAAATGGCGGGGATATCTACCAAGAAAGCAGAGGAATACGCAGAAAATGCGATTAAATATGATGCTAAGCTTGCAAAGGTAGTTAAGTCCTCAGAAGAATGGGCAGACTATCCAGCTTGCTACAACCCAATGAGTATTGCCGACTTTAAGGCTAAATTTGGTAAATTCCAGATTTCTTATTATTTAAAAGAAATTATTGGCGAAGAGCCTGAACAAATTATTGTTCAGGAGCCACGCTATTTAGATCACTTTGCTGAATTAGTAAATGAAGATAATTTTGCCGAAATTAAAGGCTGGATGATTGTCAACTTTATTAACGACGTTGCGTCAACATTATCGCAAGAATTCCGTGAAGCTGCATTTCCATTCAGTCAAGCATTGTCAGGTCAACCAAAGCTGACTAGTGGCGAAAAGCAAGCATACCACATTGCTAATGACACTTTCAGTGAAGTGGTTGGTGTTTACTATGGTAAGACTTACTTTGGTGAGGATGCCAAAAAAGACGTAGAAGACATGATTGACCGGATGTTGACGGTTTACAAGGATCGTCTACGTAATAATAATTGGTTATCTGAAGCAACTAGAAAACAAGCCGTTACTAAAGTTGAAGCTTTGGAACTAAAAATTGGTTATCCAGATAAGGTTGAAGAAATTTACAACCGCTTGAAGGTTATTCCAGCAAGCAAGGGTGGCAGCCTTTATTCAAACGAACGTGCATTTGCTTTGGAAGAGCAAAAGTACAATATTGAACAGTTACATAAAGAAGTTGATCGCTCAATCTGGGCAATGCCGGGCAACTTAGTTAATGCTTGTTATGATCCTACTAGAAACGACCTAACTTTCCCTGCAGCTATCTTGCAGGCACCATTTTATGACTTGAAGCAAGACAGAGCTACTAACTTTGGTGGAATTGGTACTGTGATTGCTCACGAAGTATCTCATGCTTTTGACAACAATGGTGCAAAATTTGATGAGATTGGCAACATGAAGAATTGGTGGACTGATGAAGATTACGCTGAATTCAAGAAGCGTACTCAAGCTGAGATCGATTTGTTCGATGGCATTCAATATGGACCTGTTACCATTAATGGTAAGCAGGTCGTTTCGGAAAATATTGCCGATCAAGGTGGCTTAACCGCCGCGGTTGAAGCAGCTAAGAATGAAAATGATGATCTTAAGAAGTTGTTTGAAAACTTTGCCCGGATTTGGGCCAACAAGCAAATGATTGAAGCAATTAAGAGTCAAACTGCTGTTGATGTGCATGCGCCGGGTCCATTACGTGCTAATGTACAATCACAATGTCAGGATGAATTTTACCAAGTCTTTGACGTTAAGCCTGAAGACGGTATGTGGCTTGATCCTGATAAACGTGTTCATATTTGGTAATTAGTTTTTAATATAAAAAGAAGCACTTCTCTGACAAGGGGAAGTGCTTCCTACTTCGTAAAAGTCGACTTTAAAAGTTACCAATTTAAAGAGCTAAATGTAAAAAAGAGCAAGAATTTGCATTTTTAATGGCAAGCACTAACGTCTAAATTATCGAAGATACATAAAAAGGACTGGAGAAGTTAATCTCTAGTCCTTTTCAATTTAATTATTATCAATTTCTTGATCTTTTAAATGAGAGTAGTCGCGCGGGGCAACTCGTCTAATATGTAGGTTTTTCTTTGGTCGACCCAGAATTAGAGGTACTTGCTCGACTACCGTATCTGTGAATTCAAGGCCAAACCATGAAGCAGGGTTGGATGAAAGATTTTGCAGCCAAATGCGTGCCTTCAAAATCCATTTTTCAAAGCCCTTGAGTTTAGTGAGCGGACTAACAACCTCATTAACGATTACAAATGAGAAATCGCCCACTTTGCGCCCAGGAGTGGTCGTGTATTCTTGCGGCTGCGCCTCGATTGTGCCGTCTTTAATCAAATCCTGTACAATCTGCCGTAAGTAGACGTTAACACTGGTTTGCTTTTTAAAACCTAAGAACAGTTGAACGTTGATGACATTTTTGGTCCCATACGTATTAACAGCGTATCTGGCCGTAAATGGCTCATTCGTAATGTTGACGGAAACGAACCAATAGGCAGCAGCACGTTTTGGCCGTTTATCCAAAATTGAATAGAGAATCTCGCGCTTAATGAACTTATTGTACTTAACTTTCGCCATGTAGACTAGGTTAGTGGCATAAGTCGGGTAATCATCATCGTGACTTAGGTCTGTCAGCATATCAGTATATTCATCTAACCGGACATAAGTGCTTGCTCCTTCATGCTTATCGCGAACCCGGTTGCCAAAGTACCAGATAAACATAATAACACCGATAAAGCCCGCAATTAAGACGGTAACATAACCGCCGTGCATAAACTTGGTCAAGCTGGAGACAAGGAACATGCCTTCAATAAAGCCGAAAACTACTAAAAAACAGAGGCGTAATAATAGTGGTCTGTTTTTGGAACCTAGATACTCGAATAAGAGCAAAGTAGTCATCAGCATTGTGACCGTGATGGAAAGACCATAGGCTGCTTCCATATGTTCTGAGGTTCTAAAGAAAATAACAATAGCAATTGTTGCCACGCAGATCATTTTGTTAACAGATGGGATATAAATTTGACCATGCTCGGTTGTTGGATAATTAATTTTCATCCGTGGCAAAAACTTCAGACCGCTGGCTTCGGAAACAAGCGTGAATGAACCAGTGATTAAGGCTTGTGATGCAATAATTGCCGCAATTGTCGCCAAAATAATTGCGAACAATCGCAGATCAGTTGGAACAGTTTCAAAGAACGGATTGAGTTCAGTACCGTGAGCTTGGTAGTGCGGATTTTGTAAAATCCACACGCCTTGGCCGAGATAGTTTAATGACAGGCAGAGAAAGACATATGGCCATGAACCACGAATGTTGCCTTTGCCGACATGACCGACATCGGAATATAGGGCTTCGGCACCAGTTGTTGCCAGGAAAATAGAGCCAAGAATAAAAATACCGGCCTTGTTAGCTGGGCTAAATAAGATCTTGATTGCCCAAACTGGATTAAGAGCTTCAAGGATTGACCAATCATTGGCCATATTCAAGACGCCGATTATCCCTAAAAAGGTGAACCAGACAAACATGATTGGTCCAAATGCTTTCCCAATGCTGCTAGTTCCGAGCATCTGAATCGAGAATAGTACCAGCAAAATTGCGATTGTAATAATAATGACGGAATTTTGGTTGGGCACCGGGATGCTAGAACCAAAACGCATATTTTTCAACCCCTCGATTGAGGTCGTAACCGTTACGGCTGGGGTTAGCGTTCCGTCAGCCAGCAGTGCGGCTCCTCCGATTAATGCAGGCATTACCAGCCATTTAGCCCGTTTACGAACTAAGGCATACAGGGCGAAGATCCCGCCTTCACCACGGTTGGTTGCTCTTAACGCAATCAGCACGTACTTGACAGTCGTTAGTAATGTGACTGTCCAAAAAATTAAAGAAATTGAACCCAAAATCAATTCACGGTTAACGTTAGCTATTCCGCCGTTACCGTTCACGATTGACTTCATTACGTAGAGTGGACTGGTTCCGATATCCCCGTAAACGATTCCAATCGTGATTAGCAGACCAGCTGCCGAAATCCGTTTCTTTTTCTGATTCATAGTAATCTCGTACTCCCATAGATTTATTAATATTTTAAAGTAAAAAAGAATGTCAATTGGCATTCTCTTTTAAGTATCTATTTTGTTCTTTTTTTAATAATAGTACAAGTAAATTATGATAAAGAAGTAGAAATATTATCACGCCGATTTTCATACCAATTATCCCAGTCTTTGTATGAAGTCATCTTTTCAGGCTCAACTTTGTCCTGCTTGACAATCTCATCAACAATACTTTGGAAGTTATTTGCATGGTATTGCAGAGCGTGCTTAATTAATTCTCTCCGACCAAAATTAATGTTATCAATCACGTAGTGGTTAATATCAACCATGTTTGAATTGACATCATACATGTTCATGATTTCCAAGTCGCGTTGATTAAATTTAGCAATATAGAAGTCGGTGAAAACCTTCAAATAATCTGGTTGCTCGTCAAACTCTTCATCGGGCATAGTAGTCCATTCAGCATCTGGCATGACAACCTTAAGGTCTTCATTTTCTTGTTCTTGTTCATTATCTTGCTCTTTGATATTATTTTCTTTTTCAGTCAAAGCAGACACTCCTTTATTAAAAATAGGAAACATGAAAGTCAATAGTCATTTTACAGAGTTTAAACTGTAAAAGCAACTATTGTATCGATTTGTACATAAATAGTAAATCTTTTTGCTCGTTTAGCTAGGAAAATTATAGCATCTTTTGTAGCACCAATTAACGTGTGGGGCGGTATGCTCAAATAAAAATCGTCCCGCCAGTTAATGGCAATAGACGATTTTAAAATTAAGTTATGTAAGTGCCAGTTAAAGCAACAACTTATTAATTTTTTGAAGAAAGCTACATGAATGTTAATTACGGTTTAAGGTAATCTGCGACATCAGATTTGGTAATCTTAGATGGTTTACTGCGGCCAGATTTGCGGTAAAGGTCGATCAAATCCTGGGGACTAAACGACATTCCGTCATAACCAAGTTTAGTTACTCTTTTACGCAGTTGGCTAATTTGACTATTAGTAACCGTCTTACCGTGAACTTTATGGTCGCCCACAGCACCTTCACCGGTCTTGCCAGCATTACCAGTATCTTGATTTTGCTTTGCCGAGTTTGAGCTTGAGCGGTAACTTCTTGTTAAAGCACCAGCACCATTATCATTTTCGTCGGCAAGTTTCTTATTCTTATCAACGCCCTTTTTAGCCTGCTTCTTGTATTTAGCATAGTATTGACCGTTGATGTAAGGCAAATCTAACACCTTTTGGTACTGGTCAATTGCCTGCAGATATTGCTTATCATCTTCAGCTTGCTTGGCATTATCAAAAATCGGCTTGATCTCGTTTTCGTAGTTGTCTTGCACGTCTTTAATAGTAGATTTTAATTTGCGCCCCTGCTTAGTTAAGGTAGCGTAGCCATTATTTGCAGTAACTACATTATTGACGTTAGTCAGTGCATCATCGTACTTGCCATCTTTAGTTGCGCTAATTGCCGAAAGCATATTATCTGCTTGGCTCTTATAGGCTTTAGCCTGGGCAGTTTTCTTAATGCCGAGTGCTTTATCAAAGGCGCTGCTTGCCTTGGAATAATTCTTATCAGCAACTGCATCTTTACCTTGCTGCATTGCACTATTATATGAAGCATTAACTTGATTGCTATTGGATTTTTGCGTTGCGTAAAAGACGCCACCACCGATAGCAATAATTACTACTGCAACAATCGTCCAAATCGTAGATTTTTTCATAATCGGAATTTGTCCTCCTTATTAATATTCATATTAATTATAGATGGTTTAGGGTGTTTTGACTACTGAAGCACGTTTTTAAGGCATTAGAAACAACTTTTTTAGTAAATTTGTTACACTTTGGCGTTTCAATTCGTTAGTAATAGTGTAAGACATCTAGCGCGCGGATAGCTTACAGTAAGTTTTAGAGTTAACTAAGAAAGGCTACTGATAATGAGTTTCGAATTACTAGACCAATCAATCCAATATAGTTTTTACAATCCTAAATATGGTAAAGAAAAAACCAAGTCACGAATTTTTCGTAATCTGAAAAAAGGTGCCTCTGCTGCTGGACTTGCCAAGGTCGGGGATGCATTGGCAATGCTGCAAGGGGATGAGTTAATAGCGGCAACACTGATTCAGAAACAAGCAATTCCATTAATTAATGAAGGTAACTAAAGTTAATCGCAAATATGATCAAGTATAGGAAAGAAGAGAAAAATAGTTAAGATGGTAACCAGAACAAAGACCTTACAATTGGTATTTTTAAACGGCAAAGCTAAAAAGGTTAACTTAACCGTGCAAAATGCGGCGGAAGACCTTGACTCAGAGACAGTTAAGACAGCGATGAAGACGATTGCGCAAGCAGATGCTTTTGCAAAAGAGGGGGTGGATCTTTATCAGGTTCCTCAGTCTGCTTCATATGTTGAACGAGTTGTTACTGACCTGTTCGATAATTCTGCAGCTGAATCTAAGCAGTTTGCGGCTGGTGGAAGTATTAGAGCGAATCATTAGTAAAATTAAGCAGCTATTTAATTAGCATAAAAAAGTTTAATGAAAAAGTCATCGCGTGGTGACTTTTTCGTTTTGTTATTATTTTGTAAAATTTTTGTTGTATAAAACAAGTTATTTGACATTATTGAAGCTCAAAAGCCCCCAATTAATTGATGTATTAGCGTTTAGCAATCATGCAAAAAATTACATTTTTAACGTGAAGCTGTAAGCGTTTATTACAAAAGTGTGTAAAATAACTCCGTGCCTTGCAATTTAAGACAAAGGTAGGTACAATATGAAATGTGGTAAGTAATAGCTATGCTTCAGGTTCGATTGCCTGTACGCATGCGCGTTCTTCAGCCTGAAAGCTACCTCATAAGAGTTATAAACTTATGAATTCGGCTTGAAGGATGTTGTAACAATGTAGGCTCAATCTGACTGAACCTATAGCCTATTACTATTTTGTATATACACAAGGAGGAAAGACCACATGAAGAAAAATTTAAGAATTGTTAGTGCTGCTGCAGCTGCATTATTAGCTGTTGCACCAGTTGCTGCAACTAGCGTATCAACAGTATTTGCTGAACAAGTTAATACTATTGGCGGCGGTACAACAAATAATGCAAATGTTGCAACTTTTGACTTGAAGACGACCAATGCTTTGTCCTTAAGTGATGGTACAGCAGCTTCTAATTTGAGTTTAGACATCACAGCAACTGTAACGCCTGATAAGTCAACAATGGAACATTCTCAAGCAAAGGTTTATAAGGCTTCTGATTTTACAGACAGTAATCCATCAATTGCCAATGACGGTAAAATTAATTGGGCAAACAATCAGGAACCAGCGAGCCTAACTAATCTTTATCACAAGGATGATGCTGGCCATGAAAATGTCTATTATGCTGTAGTGTACGTTACTTTACACGGTTTGCAAGCAGGCCAAAAGTATACAATTAATTATGGAAATAATCAATCATTTACAATTACAGCCAATCAAAATAAGGATGCTTACTTCCCAGTAATTTCAAATTCATTTAAAATTCCTGATACTTCTGTACAAGGTGCGCCATTTGTCACAGAAGGCACTTCTGGTACTAAAGCTCTATCCTCAGGCTCAGTTTCATTGACATCAAGCAATTGTAATGTCCAAGATTTGGCAAAAGCTATTACAACTAACTATAGTGTGAAAACTACTGGATCAAGTGATTTGAAAGGTGGTTGGGTAAATGCAGAAAGTGATGTGCGTGCTGCTCTTAAGAATGCGGGTATCACTCCAAAAGCTGATGCAAAAGGCAGTTTTGACAAACCAGCTGCTCCATTCCCAATTACAATGAATATTTACTCTGAAAATGGAGTAAAGGGTACCTTCTTAGTAATTGCAGACCCTAATTCAGAGATAGGTGACATGAGCTATCCACGTATTTCATATAAGACAAAGAATGGTACTGTGAATACGCCTGATGTTGCTGATGCAACTTCTACTGCTTCTGCATCAAGGACAATTGATGATATTGATGATGTTATAGATTATGATAATTCTACTGCAACACCAATTACTTTCAATTATGTTCCAGTTAATGGTACAGTTGATACTGCAGCTATCAAGAGAGCATTTCATGCTGTTGTAAGTGGAAATAATACTAGTGTAACTTTAGACACTAATGTTGACGTAAGCAAGGTTAACACTAAGGTTGCCGGCAGATATCCTGTAGTTGTTTCTGCTACTAATGCAGAAAAGAAAACTTCAAAGGTAACTTTCTACATTACTGTTGGTGTTAAGGGTGCTACTTACAAGACTGTTCAATCAGATGGTGATGTTCCAGTTTACAAGATTGAAGGTAACACTGTAACTGATACTAAGACTACTGTTAAGAACGGTGACCAAATTGCTGTCTTTGGTGACGCAATCAAAGTTGGCGACAAGTCATACACTCGGATTAACAGTGCTGATTCAAATCTTTATGTAGAAACTAAGTATGTTGACGGTTCATTCAAGCCTGCTGATAAGACTTCTAAGACTGTAATGCACAATGCTTACATCTACGACAAGGACCACAAACGTGTTGGTACTAACATGTTACGTGCTTACACTAAGGTTGATGTTCTTGGTGCAGCAACTAAGCTTGCTGATGGTAGCTTAGTTTACCAAATTGGTGACAACCAATACGTAATGGCTGATAACATTGATGGTACTGTTCGTACATTATCTCACAACGCTTACGTATACAAGACCAGCAAGAAACGTGCTGACAGCCGTGTATTACGCAAGGGTGCTAAGGTAACTACTTACGGTTCACCTTACACATTCAAGAATGGTAAGGCTTACTACCGTATCGGTGGCCCAAGCAAGCAATACGTTAAGGTTGCTAACTTTAACTAATTCTCATTAGTTAATTACAGGAAACGGAAACGACTATGTCGCTTCCGTTTTTTGTTTGCTTTTCTATGAAAGCGATAACTTTTAAGGTATAATCATATATATCAAAGCCAATAGAAAAGGAAACTAGCAATGAAAGAATGTGAGCATTACAATCTCCCGCAAGGTCAAGAATACCGTGTCTGGTCAAAAGCTATCCTGCGGCAGAAGGTGGGTCATGACCAGGTCTTAAATGATTATCTTGTCGAAGATGGGCATTACTCGATCAATCAAAAAACTTTGGCACTTTATGAATTTCAGCAACAGCCTTTGCTTGGAAAGTATAAAAGCGTCATCTTTGATATTCAGGCGGGTATTATTCTCAGCTATAATAGTACCCGGTCACTTTTAACTGCTTTTAGTAAGGAATGCTTATTAGCCGGACTAGAATTTCAGCGCGAGTTTGCCCGTAAAATTAACCTTAAAAGTCATAATACGATTGCAACGGGCCGGTTGGCCTACTTTTCTACCCGAAGCTACAATTCAGGCAATATTGATTGGGTAGCCTTACATCAGATGGTTGCTTTTCAACCGCTTAATTTGTCGGCCGTTGCTTTCAAGACTGTTTCCTGTGCTGACTCTGATTATGTTTTTGCTTTTGATAATTGTAGTCGTTACATTAGTGAGCAAATTGACAACGGTTTGTTTTATAATCATGCCCTTTATCAGCTCGCATCTGTTCATTTGGAACGTATTTTGGGTTGGCACGTGACGGCAACTAAAGGAAAGTCACTAATTGATCAGCCAGAATACTTTCATCCACACGAGCCATTGACCAACCTTTCCTTAAAGCACATCTTGGTTAATTTACTAGATAAAAAACAACAGCGATATGGTCATTATTTGGCTAATTTTTATGAGTTTCCAGAATTAGTTGAATCTCACCGCATTATTCAGCAAATAAGCCAGAGACCAGATACGCTTTATTAAGAAGAACCCGAATCGAATTCGATTTGGGCTTTTTTTACAATTTTTTCAACCATTGCCCAGCTTAAGAATACGCTTACATATTAATAAAAATAATTATATTAGTTTAATAAGTTAGCTATTATACTGACCCAGCTGCTCCTTTTTCTCAGCTTTTGTATTTTGCGTCTAAATTGCTAATCTAAGTATGCACAAGCGCTTGTGACACTCACAATAAAGGAAATGGTCACAACAATGAAAATCAGTCAGCAAGCATTTATTACAGCATGGGAAAATCAAAAATTAGTTAGAGGCGCCATTAAGTGTGCTCACGTCAGACAGGACTATACTAACTATGAAGACTTTCTGCAAGAAGGACTATTAATTTATGCGCAAATGCTAACCGAACAGGCTAATTTACCACGTAAAGAGGTCGATCGGCTCAGCTTTCGGAAGGTTCTCTGGCATACAGTTGACTTACTGCGCCAAGACAAGCGACATAATGAACAACAGACAAGTCTCGTAACTAGACAAGAAATTAGTCAAAGCAGTCATTTGGATAACCTAATTACGTTACAAAAAGAAGTCACCAAGATGTCAGCTTTAGAACAGCAGATTTTTGTGCAGCATTTACTATTGCAAAAACCAATTAGTCAGTTGGCTAGCGAGTTGAAGGTCAGCCGCGTTCAATTGCAGCGCGTTAAGAAGAGCCTTTTACAAAATCTGCGGGTAATTTTGGAACGTTAAATTACTACTTGTAACAAATGTCTGTTTATATTACTTTTTGACTACAAATAAACAGCATCTATTGTTTATCAGGCAATTGCTCGTTACAATAAAGATGTCGATTAAGGAGGAAATTATTTTTATGAAAAGAAGACTTATCACTGGTTTTTCAGCTGCAGTCCTTGCTGCATCGGCTGTTATTCCGGTTACCAACAACTTAATTGCCGCTTCGCCAGCGCGGGCTGAGAAGGTTTCAGCAGCGACAGTGAGTGAGACAACTTTTTTAAATACTGCTGTTAGCCAAGCACAAAAGGTTGCTAAGAAGTATGGCTTGTACCCATCTGTGATGATTGCTCAGGCAATTGTTGAATCGAATTGGGGTCAATCAGGCTTAGCGGTTAATGCTAATAATCTTTTTGGCATGAAAGCCGATGATAGCTGGGCAGGCGCTGTTTATTCCGCTAAGACGCGTGAAGAAGATAAGAATGGCAAGAGCTATTACGTGGTTGCTAAATTCAGAAAGTACAACAATTACCAGGAATCATTCGATGACAATGGTAATAAATTGCGGAATGGCGTTTCTTGGCAACCCGACCGCTACCAAGGTGCGTGGCTTGAGAATGCCGCATCCTATACTGATGCAACTAAGGCCCTGACAGGTACTTATGCAACAGCTAATAATTACAATACGATTTTAAACACTAGAATAACCTCCAGCAATTTGACACAGTATGACCCGAAGATTTCCAACGCTTCGAAGTCTTATGTTGTTAAAAAATCAGGCGCAACTTATGCCTGGCCAACTGACCACTCAGTTTCTGCGAAGACTGACTCTGTTAACAAGGGTGATGCCGTCACTGTTACTAAGACAATTACCTTTTATAACGGCAGGAAGCGGATGTACATTTCCGGCAAGGGCTGGGTTAACGACACTTTACTAGATGCAGGCAGTGCATTGCCACCAGCTTCACAGGCTCCTAAGGGCGATGAGAAAGTCAACAAGACTTTGATGCATAACTCATTTGTCTATAATGATAAGGGCAAGCGCGTCAAGGGTATGAAGGCTCTTAAGTCAGGTGATGAAGGAAAGGTAATTGCCACTTACGGCACCAAAACAATCAACGGTAAAAAATATTACCGTATTGGCGAAGATCAATATATTGCATGTGGCAATATTGATGGTACCTTTAGAACTTTGAAGAAGAATGCCTTTGTTTATAATGATTACGGCAACCGTGACAATAAGAAGGTCATGAAGAAGAATAAATCAGTAGCAACTTATGGTGCTGTGATTAACATTTATGGTAAGAAATATTACCGCATTGGTATTCATCAATACATTAAAAAAGCTAACTTTAAAGCTGAATAATAGTTTTTAACAAATAGAAATGAGGAATGAACGTTTAGCAATGAAGATCAAGAAACTAATAACTACTATTGCTATCGGAGTAGGTTTAGTTGCTCCTATTGTTAATATTAATCAGCCGCGTGCAGTTGAGGCGGCTTCAATCAATTCAATTGCCAAGCAAAATAGCTATGTTGGCGAAACTTACTTGTATAAAATGCTGCAAACAGCCAATATTAGGTACAATAAGTTTTATGCTAACGGCAATATTATTCGGTACAGAAAGGGTAAGCCAGAAGGAATCGTAATTCATGAGACCGCAACACCAAATGCTTCTGCTTACAATGAAGCCATTTACTTTAACCGTGAATGGATGAACATGTACTCATATGTCCACGCCTTTGTCGACAGCAAGCAAGTTATCCAAATGATGACGCCAAATTATGGTGTCTGGGGTGCTGGTGCTGTTGCCAACAACCGTTTTATTCAAATTGAACTATGTGAAGAAAATACGCGGGCAAACTTTGCTAAGAGTGTCAGCAATGATGCTATTTATGCTGCTAAGTTGCTTCATCGTTATGGCATTACGCCGGTTAATGCCTCCAATACTGGCCAAGGAACGATCTGGTCACACCACGCTGTGTCTCGCTTTTTAGGCGGAACCAATCATACTGATCCTGATGGTTATTTCGCTAAGTGGGGCTATTCAATGGATGACTTCTTTGCTTTACTGAAGTATTACTATAATTTACAAGCAGGAGACACTGCAGCAGAAGCCCCAACTGATCCTTCAGCTAGCGATTCAACTGCTGGTGACAATGTTTCGCAAGCACCAACAGGGAAGAAGACTTTGATGCACGATGCTTATGTTTACGATGAACAAGGCAATCGGACTAATGCGGAATTAAAGACTGCCGGAACGGATGTGACCGTTGCGCAAGAAAAGGTGATTAACGGCAGAAAGTACTTGCAGATTGGTGAAAACCAATATGTCGTTGCAAGTAACATTCTGGGTACTGAACGAGTACTGTCTCATAATGCTTATATTTATGACACTACCGGTCTTCGCGCGGATAGTTCCAAGCTGTTGCGCGGTGCAAAAGTGCGGACTTATGGTGGCCGGGTTAACATCAACGGCTCCATGTATTACCCAATTAGCGCTACCCGCTTTGTTAAAGCAGCGAATTTCTAATTAAAATAGATTAAGTTCATGATCTTGGATCATGAACTTTTTTTATGCAAAAAAATAATGATCAGTCTAAGATAATGGTAAAAGCAGTGCTTTTAATTACAGGTGTTATCGAGTATAATCTTCACAGTATTTAAGGAGGGCAACTTTGCATGGCTCAGTTATCTTTATTTCTCGTTATCTTATTTGCGCTAATTGTGCCACTGTTAATGGCTAAGTTAAGGGTTAACGCGGTGCCAACTGCAATTGCGGAAATTATCGTGGGGATCCTTTTAGGAGCTAGTGGCTTCAATGTGGTCGGAGTGACACATGATTTATCCTTTTTATCGAACCTAGGCGTGATTCTGTTAATCTTTTTGTCCGGAATGGAAATCGATTTTAATTTATTAAAACTACATAAGGGCAAAAAGAAAAATAAGCAAGCAGTTAATCCAATGCGGATTGCGGTTGGCTCATTTTTAAGTATTAGCGTGGTGGCTGTCTTCTTAGGTTGGTTATTAAAGTGGTTTGGTTTATTTAATGATGTTGCACTGGCGGCAATTATTTTTATGACCATTGCTTTAGGAGTTGTGATTGCTACACTAAAGGAAAAGGATATTTTGCGCCGACCAATTGGGCAGACAATTTTACTAACCGCAGTTTTAGGCGAAGTAATTCCTTTGATGCTATTAACTATTTATGCTGCTGTCAATGGCGGCAACACCAAGCAGTTGTGGTTGATCATTCTACTGTTCATGGCTGCGATTGTTTTGCTCTGGCGTTCTAAACGGCTATACCTCTGGTTCAATGACGTTACCAAAAACACGACTCAGCTAGATATTCGACTGGCATTCTTTCTGATTTTTGCGCTTGTGACGGTGGCTGAAAAAGTGGGCGTGGAAAATATTTTGGGCGCCTTCTTGGCGGGGATAGTGATGAAATTGCTAGAGCCAAGTCATGAGACGAAAGATAAGCTGACTTCAATCGGCTATGGCTTCTTTATTCCTATTTTCTTTATTATGACGGGAGTTAAGCTCAATTTACGGTCTCTTCTGGCACATCTCTGGTCATTAACATTACTGCCCGTCTTAGTCGTCTTCTTGTTGATTGCCAAATTACCGGTTGTTTTAATTTATGCTAAAAAATTTGGTTATCGTAATGGGCTAGCTGGCGGTGTCCTAAGTGCAACGACAATTACGATTGTTTTGCCTACCTTGGCAGTAGCACGTAAACTGCGGGTCATTACTTCGCTGCAATCTGATGTCTTTATTCTGGCAGCGGTTATTGTCTGCATCTTTTGTCCCGTAATCTTCAATGCGATTTTTAAATTGCAGCCTGAAGACCGGATTAAAGAAAAAGTTGTGCTTGTCGGGGCAACTGCTCTGACCGTTCCAGTTTTACTTGATTTACATGATAAATGGTACTCGGTCAAAATGATGACTAGTGATGAGGAAGACTATAATCTGTATAAAAGTCGTGTTCCTAGTTTGGATTTATTACCCGAACTAACTGAAGCTAAATTAGAACAAAATGGTGCGTTTAACGGCAATATTTTTGTTGCAGCATTAATGTCAGATAAGGAAAACTTGCGCTTAGCTAAATTAGCACGGCAAAAAGGCGACTTTAAGCGAATCATTGTTTGTCAGAAGCGAATGGCAAATGAGGAAGCGGCGCAATTGGCGGAAAAAGGAATCGAAATTTTTAATCTCGGCAATGTCAGTGCTGCTTTATTACGTGCATTGATTGAGTCACCTGCTGTTTACCGGGTTTTAACTGATACCAAGAATGCACTATATTCAGTAGTAGTGCGCAACATTCATTATACGGGACGGCAATTAGCCGACTGGGATGTGGCACATGATATCACGGTCGATCGCATTCACCGCGGGCAAGAATGGCTTGTTCCGCATGGTTATTCGGTTATTGAAGAAGGCGACGAACTGATTTTTTCGGCCAAGTCACAGGCAGCTGACCGGGTGCGCAAGGTAATCGGTCGCAAATAAATTAAAAAG
This sequence comes from Lactobacillus sp. B4015, assembly GCF_026536055.1. Classification (NCBI taxonomy): domain Bacteria; kingdom Bacillati; phylum Bacillota; class Bacilli; order Lactobacillales; family Lactobacillaceae; genus Lactobacillus; species Lactobacillus sp. B4015. Next base: position 101,990 of record NZ_JAFNOY010000007.1, on the reverse strand, counting down.
CAAAAATAACCATCTTGAAAGCTTGCACGCTTCAAGGTGGTTATTTTGGTTGGACATGTTATCAGTATTTAGTTTTTAACTGATGCTTTAGCCTGGGCTAAAACATCCATTACTGCCATGCTGTGGTCATACAGTTTATTAGCCTCTGTCACATCATGATGATCGATAATATCTACGAAAGACGCAAATTCGCTAGCCATCCGGTGCTCGTATTGATTAAAGTTAAACTTATCGGTATCGCCACCCCGATTGTCAACGGTGAAGTTAGCGAGCACACCAGTTGAACCATCAAAGTAAATCGTTCCGTTTTCGCCTTCAATAAAGGAACGTGGATTAGTGTAGCAGTCCTTAGAGGCAATTAGAGTAGCCTGCTTGTCGCTGTAAATCATTGCTAGAATACCGGATGTATCAATCCCTTTTTGCATTACTGGGTAATATTGAACCGCTTGGGGTTTGCCAAAAAGACCAACGGCTAAATGAATGTTGTAGATATTCAGATCCATTAACGTCCCACCATCCTTAGCAGGATCAAAGACAGGGGCGATTTTGCCTTTTAAGAAGTCATCATAGCGGCTGGAATATTGGGTATAATTTAACGCGATAATATGAATTGGGGCAATTTTTTTAAGTGTCTTTTTGATCGCCTGGAAGTTGCCTAAATGAATATTGGTAATTGCTTCGACAATGATTACGTGGTGTTCATCAGCAATCTTTTTGAGTTCCTTAGCCTCAGCCACTGTTGACACGTAAGGCTTCTCACAAATGACATTTTTGCCATTCTCAATTGCTTGCTTAACCACTTCGTAGTGAAGCGAGTTAGGCACAGCTACGTACACGGTATCGACGTTTGGGTCGCGGAATAAAAGATTATTATCCGCAAAAACTTCTTTGATATCGTATTTCTTAGCTAGATCGCGTGCGATTGTCTGACTTCGTTTAGTAGTTGAAATTGCTGCTAATTCTAGGTTCTCAATCTTATCCGCTGTCGTTAAAAAGTCGTGAACAATTTTGCCACTGCCGATAATCCCAAGTTTCATAATATTAGCTCCCACTTAATAAAAATAATTATTTATTTGCGTCAATGTCAGCAGGCTTAGCTGCTTTCTTAACGTCATTTGGTACGGCCAAATCAGCGTATTCACCGAAATGACTAACCTTAAACGTCATTTTGACTGTTGCCACTTTAATTATGACATATTTGACGCTTGACTTCGAGTCAATTAGATGATCATCTTGCAGGCGATGGGTGGCATAAATTGTACCTAGCTTAGTGTACTTGTTCAAGTAGTTCAGTTCTTTTTTGCTAAACTTCACGCTGCTAGCTATGCGAGCCAGTTTAAGTCCAGTTTTGTATGCCTGATTGCCGTTAGCTGCTGTTTTTAGAGTATAAGTACCATTTTGCTGACTAAATTTACCATTTTTGAGTAATTGGTCAAAGTTGCTGGTCTTAATAATGTTACTTGTCAATTGGTCATTTCGACTGCTATTGAGAGGTTGATATTCCCATTGATCGCCAATATATGTGTAAAGTCGGTTTTCCTTTTCATCTGCCCAAAATTCAATCTTTTTTGACTTGCCAACATAAGCAGTCGGAACATAACCACTCATGTGGACTACATTTTGGTTGAAACCGCCGGTAAGGCTAAATACTGTAGCAGGAATTGCCCTGCCTTTTTTCAGGTGCGGCTCGACAGATACTGTGAAATCAAGCTGACCGTTGGTCTGGTCATTTTGCTTAATGATGTCGATCGCCTGTTGTTTATCTAGGGCAGCCGCAACAGGCTTAGCTTGGGTAAGGCCCCCAGTCAATAAACTAAAGGTTAATAAAACACTAGAAATAATTTTTTTAACTTTCATTTTTCTTCTCCTTATAAAAAGATTGCTTTTAAGGTCAAAACTTCGTTGCATATGCTAATAAACTACTTGTCGGTTTTAACTGGGACAGCATTTTTAACATCATCTGGCAAAGCTAAATTACCGTATTCGTTAAAGTGACTAAAAGTTTCGCTGATCTTGATTGTTGGGCCTTTCTTAAGTTTAGCGGTAGTCTTACTTTGTGCACTGACTACTTTTTGATTGGTTAAAGTGAAGTTTAGCTTGATCTTGCCAATTTTCACGTTCTTAGTGAAAGATTTGATATCTTTGTTTTTAATGTCGTTTTTCAAGATAACTTGCATAACGGGCTTGACATATTTTTGACCATTAACCGAGCCGGTTAATTGATAGACGCCCTTTTTATGTGTTAACTTACCGTTCTTTTCTAAATTTTTAAAAATTGAATTTGATAGATTAACGAGTGATTTTTGACCCGTAAGATCATTAATTAATGTTTGATAAGCATCTGGCACCGTTTCATATTCCCATTTATTCTTATTAAAATTGTAAAGGCGGTTATTCTTACCGTCGACCCAGACATTTACTTTGTCTTTTTTATTGCCATATTTAATCGCCCCATTTTCGTTTACTAATTTGCTGGTATTATTATAATACCCATCAATCGTTATTGCTGTTTTGTCATTTTTAAGTAAAGTAGTTGTGGTTGAATGCATTTTTCCGCTGTCTTGCTTTTTATTATTTTCTTTAATTATTGCAACTGCCTGCTTTTTGGTCATAGCGGCTGCGACCGGTTGAGCTTGACTTAGACTACATGCAAATAAGGTAAAAGTCAGTAATATCGAAGAGATCATCTTTTTTGTTTTCATCGGAGTACTCCTTTGTTTAATCTTACTTAATTATATTTTAAGGACCATTTTACCCTATATTTAATAATATTGTTTTAATTTTACTAAAAAAGCATTATTTCATAGTGAAATAATGCTTGGTACGTAATCATTTTTTATTATTTGCTTTGGGTAAAGGCTTAGCATTTAAAGCGTTTGATGGTAACTTGAGGAAATCACGGCTGCCAATATTGGCATAGCTTTGACCGGCACTTAATCTCATCAGCTTACCAATCTTTAAGTTGACATTGTACTTGAAGGTAGCAAGTTTATTCCCCTTAACTACGAGCTTAACGGTCATGTTTTGGAATTTACCCGCTTTAGCTAACTTATTGTAAATTTTCTGTTGTTGCTGGCTTTGTGTATTGGTCTGAAAAATTGGCGCAACAGCTGCTTTCATCACTTCTTTATCAGTGATCTTAGCTGTTAACGTGTAGGTTCTGCCGCTTCGCTTCATTTGATATGCGTTAATGAGCTTAGAAGGTGGATCCATTAACATTTCGTTATTAAGAATGGCATCAAGCAAGTCTGCATAGGTGTGACCGGTTGTTTTCGCAACTTCTGCTTTATACCAAGTACTTTGACCGTTGATATATAGATTTCCCGTATTGCTAATCCACTCATCCATGCTGTGGGAATTCTTTTTACTTTGATTATTTTCAGTCTGATAATTTAAATGAAAAACTGTTGGGTCGCCACCGAAAGTAAAGTTTGAAGCCACAACCTGACTGGAAGTGTCAGTTCTAAGGTTAACAACTTGCTTAGCCTGACCACTTTTAAAAGTTTTCTGAGCTTTTTTAATCACCTGGGTTTTGGTTAAAATAGGTTCAGCTTGCTTTTTTTGTTTAGAGCAACCACCGGAAATTAGTGCCGCTACAACGCCCATACTTAGCAATAATTTTTTAAATTTCATTTTGGTTAGATATTCACTTTCCTTATAGTCATAATATTATCTATTGTATCGTAAAATAAAGATTAAAAAAATGATTTTTAATCTTAAACCCTATGAAAACAAAATCTAAATGTGTAAAATAGTAAGTGAAGCTTTTAATTTGCAAAGGAGATATTTCATGTCGAAATTAGTTTTAATCCGTCACGGACAAAGTGAATGGAACCTTGAAAACAAGTTCACTGGTTGGATTGATGTTGACTTGTCAGAAAAAGGTGTTGAAGAAGCAAAGAATGCAGGTAAGTTAATTAAGGAACACGGTCTTAAATTTGACCAAGCTTATACCTCAGTTTTAACTCGTGCGATTAAGACTTTGCACTTCGCTTTGGAAGAAAGCGATCAACTCTGGGTTCCAGAAACTAAGTCTTGGAGATTAAATGAACGTCATTACGGTGGTTTGCAAGGTTTGAATAAGAAGGCAACTGCTGACAAATATGGTGACGAACAAGTTCACATTTGGCGTCGTTCATACGATGTTTTGCCACCAAAAATTGAAGATGATTCAGAATTTAGTCAAGTACATGACCGTCGTTACGCAGATCTTGACCCGAACATCATCCCACGGACAGAAAACCTTAAGGTTTGTCTTGAAAGAGTTATGCCATTCTGGGAAGATCATATTGCTCCAGACTTATTAGCTGGCAAGAATGTCATTATTGCTGCTCACGGTAACTCACTCCGTGCTTTAACCAAGTACATTGAAAACATTTCTGATGCTGACATTATGAACTTGGAAATGAAGACTGGTGAACCAGTGGTTTACACCTTCGATGAAAAATTAAACGTAACTAACAAAGAAAAGTTAGACGATTAATTTAAAGTTTAATAACTAAAATAAAAAAGTCATTTTAGAAGAAATTCTAAAATGGCTTTTTTGCATGAATTGGTTTTATCGGTACCTGTGTTCTTGACCTTTTCGTTATTTCCTAAAAACATTTTAAGCCAGCATATTTACATGCCTAATATAATAATATTTTAATATTTAAAGCCAATTACTTTAATTATGATTAATGCATTAACTATGAGTTAGATACGATAATATCAAATGAATTAGCCGATGTTAGCTTAAGAACACTATCTTGATTATAATTCACTATCCTTTTAAAACTATATTATTTTTTTTTTTTTTTGTATATAGTGTTCTAAAAATCGAGGTTTAGCATTATGATTAATGAGAATGCTTTTAGTAACAGTAGTTAAAAGCAAGTGTGTAATAAAAATATGAATGAAAGGTTTAAAAAATGAATAAAAACAATTCGTATAAAAAAGTAATTGTTTCACTATCGGGTGCAGCATTATTAACGGTTGGGCTAGGTCAGATGCCCAATAATGTTTTAAATAATATGCCTGTTGAGGTTAGTGCCGCTAAAAAGACCAAGGTAATTGGTGCCAATTCTGCTATTTATAGATTAAAAGGCAAGAAAATGGTCAAGACCGGTACGGTTCTTAAAGTGGGTAAAAAGGTCAGTGTTTCAAGCAAGAAGACTGTAAAAGGCAAAGTTTACTATAAAATTGGCAAGAACCAATATATCAAGGCCGTAAATGTTGACGGCAGGAACCGCAAAGCAGCTAAGAAGGCAGTTTTATATACTCGTAAAGGTAAAGTTATAAAGAGCAGTAAAATCTCTAAAGGTCAAAAAGTAACAATTTATGGTGCAGCAGTAACCATCAAGGGTAAGAAGTATTACTCAACTAAGTTAGGTTATATTAAAGCAAGTGCTTTGGCTAAGAGGGAACCGGCTATTGATGATAATGATGTCGAAAAGCCAAATGAAAATAATACAACTCCAAATAATAAACCTGATTCAGGTAATAACACAGCTTCGGCTAATAATTCTAATTCAACCAGTGTACCTAGTACTGGTGGCTCAAACTCAACAAGTCCAAGTATTCCTACAGTAGATCCTGCTTTGCAACCAGCTAAGAATTCAGCTACTGGTAAGATTAAAGCTGCAGCTAAAGAAGCCCAAGACAAAATTTCTGGTAATAAGAATTTGTCAAAGGCCCAACAAAAAACAGCGATCGATGCAATTGACAAAGCAGTAACAGATGCAATCGGTCAAGACGAAAAGAGTGGTGCAGTTAATGCTGCTACAACTACTGATGGTGTTACAAAAGCTGAGAATGCAGCAACTGATGCAATTGACAAAGCAGTAAAAGATGCAACCGCATTAGCTGATAAGAATCTGCAAGGCGCTAAGGATCAAGCTGTTGGTAAGATTAAAGATGCAGCTACAGAAGCCAAAAATAAAATTGCCGATAATAAGAACTTAACAGATAAGCAACAAAAAGCAGTGACCGATAAGATTACTGAATTATTAGATAAAGCAACCGACGAAAAGACTGGTGCAGTTGACGCTGCTAAAACTACTGATGATGTTACAACAGCCGAGAAAGATGCGACTGATGCAATTAACAACGCAGTAAATAAAGCAAATGATGAAGCTACTAAGAATCTGCAAGATGCTAAGGATACAGCTGTCAAAGACATTAAAGAAGCCCAAGATGATGCTGTTAACTTAGTTAAGAGTAGTCCATTAACAGATGCTGAAAAAGAAACAGCCATCAATCAAATTGAAGATATTGTTAAGGCTGCTTTAGGTGAGCAAAAAGATGGTAAGAGTGGCTCGATTAATGATGCTAAGACTTTAGCTGACGTTAAAAATACCAAAGACGAAGCAACAGCAAAATGCGAATTAGCTGGAAACAAGTTAGTTTCGAATGACTTGGCAAAACAGGAAGGCAATTTTGTAAAGGATGCCGTAGCCAAAATGGATGACGGTGATGCTAAGACGGCAGCACCGGATAAAATTGCTAAAGCTGTAACAGCTGCTAAAGACGCAATTGCAAAAGCTAAAACGCAAGCTGATCTTGATAAGGCAGAAGCAGATTTCCAAAATGCACTTAACGATGCAGTACCATTTGCTAAGCAGCAAGAATATGCTATTGACACAATTAATAATGCGGTCAAAACAGCTAAAGACGAAATTAATAACGATGATTGGATGTCAGAAGATGAGAAGAATGCAACACTTTCTGAAATTGACACTGTTGTTAAATTAGCTTTAGGTGAAAAGCAAGATGGCACTAGTGGTGATGTTCATGATGCCAAAACAACGAGTGATATTTTTACAGCCGTAAACACTGTTTTAGCTACTTGCAGAGTAAAACAAACTAGTGACTCACTAAAGAAACAACAAGAAGCAGCTATCAAAGAAATTAACCAAGCAGCTGATGATGCAATTCAAGCGGTTAAAGACACGCCTGCATCAACAGAAAATAAGCAAGCAGCTATCGATAGAATTAATGCTATTGTTAAGAATGCATTGGGTGAGCAAAAAGATGGCTCAACAGGTGATATCCATGATGCCAAATCTGGAAGTGAAGTTAGCGTAATTAAGAATAAGGCTATCAAGGCATGTAAATTAGAAGAAGATAAATTGACTTCTAGTGAACTTGTAAGTCAAGTGTCAGACTTTGCTTCTGAATCCGCTACAAAGATGGACGATGGTGATGCTAAGACAGCAGCACCAGATAAAATTACTAAAGCTGCTAAAACAGCTAAAGACGCAATTGCAAGTGCTAAATCGCAAGCTGATCTTGACAAAGCAGAAACTGATTTCCAAAATGCACTTAACGATGCAGTACCATTTGCTAAGCAGCAAGAATATGCTGTTGATACAATTAAAAAAGCAGCTGAAGATGCTAAGACAGTAATCAATAATAATGCTAATCTATCAAAAGATGAAAAGGATGCAGCACTTTCTAAAATTGACACTGTTGTTAAAGTAGCTTTAGGTGAAAAGCAAGATGGCACTAGCGGTGATGTTCATGAAGCCAAAACAACGAGTGACATTTTTACGGCCGTAAATATGGTTTTAGCTACTTGCGAAGCAGGGAAGACTGATAGTTCATTAAAAGAGCAGAAGGATTCAGCTATTAAGGAAATTAATCAAGCAGCTGACGATGCAATTCACACAGTAACTGGCTCGCCTGCATCAACAGAAAATAAACAAGCAGCTGTTGATAGAATCAATGCTATCGTTAAGGATGCATTGGGTAAACAAAAAGATGGCTCAGCAGGCAGTATCCATGATGCTATGTCAGAAGATGAAATTAATACCATTAAAGACCAAGTTACTAAGGAATGTGAATTAGAAGGAAAGAAATTGTCTTCTAGTGAATTAGTAAGTCAAGTGTCAGACTTTGTTTCTAAGTCTATTGCCAACATGGATGATGGTGACGCTAAGACGGCAGCACCAGATAAAATTGCTAAAGCTGTAAAAGATGCTAAAGACGCAATTGCAAGTGCTAGATCGCAAGCAGAGCTTGACAAGGCAGAGACAGATTTCCAAAGTGCTCTTAACGATGCAGTACCATTTGCTAAGCAACAAGCATATACTGTTGATTCAATTAATAATGCAGTTAAAGCAGCTAAGGATAAGATTAAGAATGATGGGTTGCTAACTGATTCTGATAAGGAAGAGAAACTTGCCCAGATTGATGCTGTAGTTAAGGCAGCTTTAGGTAACCAAAAAGACGGTACTAACGGTGATGTTCACGATGCTACAACTACAAACGATCTTTTATTAGCTCAAAATTCTGTTATCACTGTATGCAATCAAATCTAATGAATTAAGAAGTAATTACGCTTAAAAAATTCGAATTAGTAAAAATAATTTTAATATCAAGTATTACTAAGAGAACGTGATATCTAGCACTAGGCCATTTTGGTCTAGTGCTTTTTGTATGCTCAGAACTGTGTACTAGGTAGAGCTTATTCTTTGAGTAGCCAATTTAAATCTGCGTCATTCGTAGAACGAATTTTTTTATAATAATGACGATATTCGGTTGGCGTACAACTCTCTTTTTTCTTAAACTTTTGATAAAAATAAGTTGAATTAGAAACATTTACGTTATCAAGAATTTCCTGAATAGGAAGATCCGAACTTAATAACATGTAATTGATATATTTAAATTTTTTCTCTAAAACTAGTTGCTTAAACGTCTTACCCGTTTTGTTATGAATCATGGTTGATAAGTAATTAGGATTAAAGTTAAAATGCTTTGCACATGCGTTTAAAGTAATATTTCTAAAATTCACGGCTATATAATCTAAAAGCTTGTTTATTTGTGATTGATTTGAATTATAAATGTTGTATGAATTGCTTCTTAGTAATCTTAGAAAAAATATTTTAATTAGCATATCAAGTATTTCCTCTTTATTTGATTTGTTAACATACTGTTCTCTGATCATTTCTAAAATAATGGGTTTGATATCATGACAATTTTCAACAAGAAAAAAGTCTGGCTGATTATTTTCTATTGATAAGCAATTAACAAAAAATGCTGCTAGAGGAGCTTGGCTGGGGAAAATACTAATAATTTGGTCACTTAAAAATTCCTTTTTTATTAAAATATTAATTGCGATGTCTTTTTTGGTAGTCTTCCCAATTTTGTGAATTGTCTGGGTGTTGAGAAATACGATTGAACCAGTAGTTAAGTGAAATTTCTTTCCTTCAATAATTTCATCAAGACTTCCGTGCATGACGTATGTTATCTCAATATAGTCGTGAATGTGATATGGGACATAAGAATAGCGTGAATGCTTTTGCAACATAATTGCTGGTTTATCATTTAAAGAAGCTAAATTTAGTAAGTCAGCATATTTTGTAACCAAATCATCATAAGCAAAAAGGTAAACTTGGTTATTCCTTATTGTTACTTTTGGTATATGTGCATAATAGCTTTTAGATTTGTCATGCTGTTTTTTATGGTGCAATTCTGATTTGCTTAGTTCAAAAAGTGCAGTTTCAATTTTCATATATCTCACCTAAACTTTTGTTGTACTAAAAGTTAACTAATGCTCTAGTTAATAGTAGCGCTTCCAATTATTATAATCAATGTAGGTGAGTTGAAAGAGGAGTGAAAAAGATATGGATACACAAAAACTAGCTGATAGTATCGTAATGGAGGTTGGCGGTACTAAAAATATTAAGGGTCTAATTCATTGTGTAACCCGTTTACGGTTTTACTTAATTGATGAATCTAAAGCTAATACTAAGGAAATTGAAGCATTGGAGGGCGTCATTTCTGTAGTTAAAAGCGGTGGCCAATATCAAGTTGTTATTGGTAATCAAGTTAGTAAAGTATTTGATGCAATTATGGCCAAGTATGATATTAATGGGGATGGCCAAGATACTAATTCCCAAGTTAAAACAAAAATTGAGAAAAACTGGTTTAATCGTTTTATGGCATTAATTGTTGCGATTGTCAGCCCTGCCATTCCTGCTATTGCCGTCGCTGGTATTTTAAAGGGTTTATTAGCACTACTGACATCAACAAATATGTTAAGTGAAAAAGGACCTACGTACATTATCATGTATGCAATTGCTGATGCGATGTTTTATTTTTTACCAATTATTGTTGGGATAACAACAGCTAAGCATTTTCATTCTAATCAAATTATTGGAGCAGGCATAGGAGCAAGTCTTGTTTACCCAACAATTGTTAACGCATTTAACGCTAAAACAGCAATGAACTTGTTTGGTATTCCTGTAATTTTAGCAAATTATACATCATCACTTTTTCCAGCAATTTTTGCAGTTTGGCTGGCTTCGATTGCTGAGCACTATCTGAAAAAGCATATTACTCCAGCAGCCCAGGTGATTTTAGTTCCACTATTTTCATATTTGGTTGGAACAATTCCCACTTTTTTAATTGCAGGACCGATTTTATCGTACTTGTCTAAACTGCTATCTGTTGCAGTTATTGGTATCTATAATTTTGCACCTGTATTGGCTGGAATTCTTTTGGGTGCATTTTGGCAAGTAATGGTCGTATTTGGATTGCATTATGCGTTTATCCCAATCTTAATGAATAATATTACAACGATGCACCAAGATCCAATTAACGCAATACTAGGAGTAACTGTTTTTGCACAATTTGCAGTTGCATTAGGAATTTTCTTAAAAGCTAAAAATAAGAAAAACAAAGAAGTAGCTGGTGCAGCAGCAATTTACGGTTGCTCGTTAAAATATAAAAAAGCATTTGCGATGTCCTTTATTGGTGGTGGAGTTGGTGGTGCCATTATGGCCTTAATGAACGCCAGAACATATGCATTTGGCTCAAATGCTATCTTTGCTGCACCTTTATATATTAATCCTAAGGGAATAGACTCTAGTTTTTGGGCTTACATTATTGCAGACCTTGCAACAATTATAATTACTGTTGTTTTAGTAATGATGTTTGGTTATACCTCTAAAGATGATAAGGTTGAACCAATACCAACTAAATCAGCGGCTAAGATCACTTTGAACAATGTCGGAATTATTTCCCCTGTAAAAGGTAAAGTAGAAAGTTTAACGGAAGTAAACGATCCGGTATTTTCCAGTGGTACGATGGGGACAGGATTTGCAGTAATACCTAATTCTGACGAAGTACGGTCTCCAATTAATGGTACAGTTTCTACAGTTTTTGACACCAAACATGCTGTTGGTCTGATTTCTGATAATGGAGTCGAATTACTTATCCATATGGGAATTGATACGGTCAACCTGAAGGGAAAATATTTTAGTATATCAGTCAAAAAGGGTGACAAAGTCAAAAAGAGACAACTGATTGCTAATGTTCAATGGGATGAGGTTAAAAAAGCAGGTTATGATACCACAACAATGGTTATTGTGACTAATTCTGCTGAATTTAAGCAAATTGACACAAATATTCATAATGAAAATAATCTGAGCAACCCAATATTAGTAATTAGATAGGCGAAATTGATGAGTAATATTAGTAACATTATTAACTATCAGGTAAATAACAAAATTTATCCATTTTTATGGTTACATCATGAACCAAAAGAAAAATTAAAAAATACAGTTGATGCTATATTTAATTCCGGAGTAAATGGCTTTTGCATTGAATCAAGGCCTCATCCCGATTTTTTAGGAAAAACTTGGTGGGAAGATCTTGATTACATTTTAAATTTAGCCCAACAAAAAGATATGAAGGTTTGGATCTTGGACGACTCTCATTTCCCTACAGGATATGTTGATGGTCGTGTACCTCGGAACTTACAAAAGAAGTTCTTATACATTAAGCAATTAGATTTTGCCGGTCCAATGACTAATGCCAAAATACTTCTTAAATACGTAAATCCAATTTCCTTTAGTGTTAAAAGGAAGAAGACAGATCAAATTTTAAAAGTTTTAATGGCACAAAAGACTGCAGATAATCAGATTGATAGTCGGACAATTTTAGATGTAACAAAAAAATTAAATCAAGATATTCTCAAAATTAATTTACCAAAGGGCCAGTGGCGTATTTTCGTTTTAGTACAAACATATGATGGCGGAGAAGAAGAAACAGAACACTATCTTAATCCAATAGTTAAAGAAGCTACTAACTTTTTGGTTAAAACGGTCTATGAAGCACATTATCAGCATTATAAAAATCTCTTTGGTAAAACAATTTTAGGCTTTTTCAGCGATGAGCCACGCTTTGGTAATATTCATGGAGCACTAAACCAAATTGGTCAAACCGATATGGTATTGCCATGGCGTGACGATATGCTTAATGACTTTTTTAAAGAAGATTATCAATTACTGCCATTACTTAGCCAGACAACAGATGTACATCATGCAGAATTGAAGATTAGATATAAATACATGAACATAGTATCTAAACTTTATGCTGAAAACTTTTCAAAAGTATTAGAAACGTGGTGTGAGAAGCACGGTGTAAATCATATTGGTCACTTACTAGAAGATAATGGGACTCATGCAAGATTAGGTTATGGTCCAGGTCATTATTTTAGAGCTATGAGTGGCTATAATATGGCTGGCATTGACGTTGTACTCAATCAAATTATGCCAGGTTTAGATACTGGTTTTTATAAATCAATGACTAAATCTGGATGGAATGGCGAATTCTTTCATTATGGTTTAGCCGATTTAGCTAATTCAAATGCACAATTAGATGCTTCTAAGAATAGACAGTCAATGGTAGAACTTTTTGGCGCATATGGCTGGGCAGAAGGATTGCCATTAATGAAATACCTTGCCGATCACATGATGGTAAGAGGAATTAATCATTTTGTACCTCACGCTTTTAATTCTTATCATTTTCCTGACCCGGATTGTCCACCACATTTTTATGCCGATGGACATGAGCCAGAACTGAAATTTTATCCTATTTTATTCAAATATATGAATCGGATAAATGCCATTCTAGAAGATAGTATGGAGGTTTGTCATGTTGCTGTACTATATCATGCAGAGAATGAGTGGTTAGACTCATCGGCTATGTCGTTTGAGAAAATAACAAAGCAATTGTATCAGCATCAAATCCCTCATGAATTGGTTCCAATTGATTACTTGAAAGAATGTGATATTAATGACGGTAATTTTATGATTAATAATCATTCATTCAAGTATTTGCTTATACCTCAGACTAAATATATAACGGCAGAATTATTTGCTATAACTAAGCGATTAATTAAAAAGGGAATTAATATCTTATTTATAAATAAATTGCCAGAATATGATGAGAATTATAATGAAATTGAGTATCATTCCGCGAATGTTAGAGTTGTTCAATTAAACCAACTAACTAGATACTTAAACTATGTCACAGATATTGAATTAGCAGAACCAGACAAAAACCTTCGTTTGTACCGCTTCAAAAATAATAAGTATAATGGTGCATTTCTTTTTAATGAAAATACTGATCAGGATTTGACGGTACAAATTGATTTAAAACAAAAGCATGATATATATTTATTTGATCCGATGACTTTAAAAATAACTTTGTTAGGAAAACAAATGATTCGTTTTCCGTTAACCTTAAAATCAAGTCATACTTGTTTTATTTTATTTGATTTAAAAATCCACTCAAAAACATTAGTACCTTTAAAAAAGCTTGCGGAAAAAGAAATTGATCATTGGGACCTAGAAATAGAAAATAAAAAGATAACTAATTTTCATTTGGGTGACATTAATGAATTACCGGGTTTAGAAAATTATGCCGGTAAAATTATTTATACATCAGTAATTAACTTGCAATCCTTATCTTCAAAAATTGTGATTAATTTAGGACAATTGGGTGAAATTGCTCAGTTAGGTATTAATAACAAAACAGTAGGAAAAACAATTGAGCAAAATCAAAGCTTCGATGTTACATCCTTTTTAAAATTAGGTCAAAATAAAATCACAGTAGAAGTAATTAATAATCTTGCTATTAAAATTCAGGATCCAGAAACCCAATTTAGTGCTCTTAGACCTGCAGGATTACTTGGACCAGTTAAACTTAAATTTTTTGATAACTAAGATAAAAAGTCATTTTAGAAGAGATCCTAAAATGGCTTTTTTGTTGCAGTATTTTCAAGCAAAATAAATTGTTTTAAAACAGTTTATTATTTTAGACGGAAAAAGTCCTGTTAAAAACGGGACTTTGAACAAATATTATGCCAAAACAGTAACAATAATTATTTTTGCTGACGCATAGCTTGGTAAAAACTATGCCAGTTATTTTGACTTTTTTAAATTTTCTGAATCTAAATTTAACACTGCATCAAATACGCTTTGAGGAAGTTTAATATCACTGCGGGCAGCTTGTCGTTTGTTCAAGCTTTGTCTGCGCAAAAGTTGTTGCTTTTTGGAAATGCTGCGCTTTTCACCGTTAACTGCTGCATTTTTGCGCAAGGGCGGAACATCAACTCTGGCAATTGCTTTGTTTTCCACAATTGCTTGCACAGGCATCGGGTAAAGTCTTCGCGGAACGGTATACTTTAATTTTTCCACTAGTTTATGTGCTATTTGGGCAGCATTTTGTCGTGGGACTAAGATATCCAGTGCATCTACCGGAGCGTAATTGATTTGAATCTGAATTTTGACTACGTCAACTAGTTCAAAGTCAAGAAATTCAGTATCCAAGGTGGCATAACCATGCGTAATTGACTTAAGGCTGTTGAAAAAGTTATAGGCGATTTCGGAAACAGGCAACTTATAGGTAAGTGTGACTAGTTCTTGTTGATTATCTAAATCCACCATTTCACCAAAATGCTGTTCACATAACTTCATAACCGCACCTAAATAGTCATTAGGAGTAGTTATTACGGCTTTAACGTAGGACTCAGTGACGTAATCAATTTTCGCAAAGTCTGGAAACTTGGCCGGATTAGTAATGGTTAAATACTCTTTTCTGGTATCTGGCTCTTTGAGATAAACGTGGTAAGTAGCGTTGGGAGCGGTGGTCAAGACCTCAACGTTATATTCATCATGCAACCGTTCTTGGATGATCTGTAAATGGAAAATTCCTAAAAAGCCACAACGAAATCCCGCATCTAGGGCTTCTGACTGCTCTGGCGTGTAATGAAAAGCTGCATCGTTAAGAGCTAATTTGCTAATAGCTTGCTTTAGTGCTTCATAACTTGTTCCCTCTTTAGGATAAAGTCCCGCATAAACCATTGACTGTGGTGGCTGAAAGTTAGGTAAGGCCTCTTGGGTGGGGTGCTCAAAGTCTGTGATGGTTTCGCCCACCTGAATGGCATTGATGTCCTTGAGTCCAGTAACCAAATAGCCTACTTCACCAGTTTTTAGGGTTTTAACTGCTTGCATGTTAGGACGATAGATTCCGACAGTCTGGGCAGTGAATGTGCTATTTTCATTCATCAGCAATAATTTTTGTCCCGCTTGCAACTGACCCGCAATCAGCCTAATTTCTGCAATAATACCTTGGTAAGGATCGTATTGGGAATCAAAAACTAAAGCTTTTAGCGCTTGGTCATTACCTTCAGCTGGTGCGGGAATTCGCTGATAAATAGCCTCAAGAACTTGGTGAACATTTTGTCCGGTTTTAGCAGAAATTTTTAGGATCTCGGTATCTTCAAATTCTGGTCGAAGTGCCCGCAATTGTGCTTCGGTAGCTGCAACATCGGCTGAAGCACTATCGATCTTATTAATGACGGGAATAATTGTGAGTTTGTGTTTAACAGCCAGTCGAAGGTTGGCAATCGTCTGTGCCTGCACTCCTTGGGTTGCATCTACTAGTAAAATTGCACCATCGGTAGCCGCCAAGCTCTTTGAAACTTCGTAGGAAAAATCAACGTGTCCTGGCGTATCAATTAGGTTGTATTCATATTCTTGACCATCATCGCCATGGTAAAAATTGCGGACAGAGCGTGATTTAACGGTTACTCCATGTGCCTGTTCAACTTCCATGCTATCCAAAAGCTGCGCACTAAGTTCACGTTCACTAACCGTTTCTGTTTGTTCCATAATGCGATCAGCCAAAGTAGATTTACCGTGGTCAATATGGGCAATAATCGCAAAGTTTCTAATATTTGCAGTTTTCATTTAAGTTAATCCTCCAGTTCTTGTTGCAATCCCTGTAAATAAAACTTTAATAACTGATTTGCTTCTGTTTCCAGATCAATTTGAAAAACTTTGAAGTCGACCGGTAATTGATCGTGATTAAATTCGTCGAGGTTCATCATGTTCATCAAGCCACTAATGATGGCACTTTGAATGACAAAAAGGTGACTAGCATCTTTGACGGATAATTCGGGTATTCGGAATGCAATTGCACGTCCTAGGTCGCGGTTAATTTGATACAATTTTTGGCGGCCAAGCAGGGTCTGCTCACGATCAGCAGCTGCTTCTAAAATTGGTCCCCGAAGAGCGTTTAGCCGCAATAAATCTGCTTTTTGGTGAATCAACAAGTGATTTTCAGTTGTTAAAAAAGTGGTTAACTCGTTCCATGTAGTTAATCCGGGCTTTTCTTGCCAGCGCTTGAGAACTTCTTGTAAATAGTCTTGGTAGCCTGAAAGAAGCAGGTACATGAAGATATTTTCTTTTGTCTTGAAGTAGTTAAACAGTGTGCCCTTGGCAACACCAGATTTACGGGCAATTTGTGCCATTGAAATGGCATTAAAATTATGTTTTTGGAACAGCTTGCTTGCAGATGCCGCAATTAGCTGCTTTTTTGCTAGTTTTTCCGCTGGCGTTAAGACATGCATCATATTCTCCTTTTTCAATAATGACCACCGGTCATTTTACAAATGTTTTCTCTTTTGTGCAAGTTACAATTTGCTAAGAAAACGCTTGACTTAAAGT
Organism: Lactobacillus sp. B4015; assembly: GCF_026536055.1. NCBI lineage: Bacteria > Bacillati > Bacillota > Bacilli > Lactobacillales > Lactobacillaceae > Lactobacillus > Lactobacillus sp. B4015. The sequence goes on along the minus strand of NZ_JAFNOY010000007.1, from coordinate 85,209 downwards.
GCACTTTAAGGCTTATTGTAATTATTAAGAGCTAAAAAATGATTGAAAAATAATCATTTTTAACTCGCTTGCATGGCTATTTTGTTTTAATTGCGTGCACTGCCAATAGCAGTTATGAGAAAGGCCGCTATTTCAGTGTAGCTGGCAAACAGCAATATCTGCTTGGCGTTAGTATTTTCTATGTAGATGTCTTCGACCTGAATAAATTTAGTATTGAAGTAATTAATAAATGGTTAACCAAAGATGGATGAATTAATGACTAATGAAAAAAAGTACCACATCGGTGAATTTAGTAAAATGGTAGGTCTTTCTTCCGCCACCCTCCGGTATTATGAAAGTGAGGGGCTGCTGGTACCGCAGCGTGACCGCCAGGGGCAACGCTTTTATACCGAGGCTGATCGGGATTGGCTGCTCTTTTTGTTGCACCTCAAAGGTACGGGCATGACAATTAGCGAATTAAAACAATACATTGCGCTGCGCGCTCAGGGAGATCAAACAATTCCGGAGCGTTTAGCTCTATTAAAGAAGGTCCAGCGAAACGCCGAACAGCAGGTTAATGAACTACAAAATAATTTAAAGGTATTAAAGCATAAAATTGCTTGGTACGAGGGCAAGCAAAGCCATCAGATTGCCGCAAGTGAAACCTTTGCGGCATATTTAGCAAAAATAAAGGAGAAGAATCAAAATGGATAATCATGAGCAAGAAGTTAAAAATGGTCTTTTTGCACTGGGCGACAAGAATGAAGCCTTTCAAAAATACTTCATTGGTCAAAGCTATTTGCAAAATTTGGTGAATGATCCAGACCTTAATGTTGGTGTAGCTAATGTCAGCTTTGAACCAGGGTGTCGCAATAACTGGCACAAGCACAATAACGGTTTTCAAATTTTGTTAGCTACGGCTGGTGAAGGCTGGTATCAAGAAGAAGGCCAGCCGGCCCGCAAATTGCATCCAGGAGATGTTGTAGTTGTTCATGATGGTGTTAAGCATTGGCATGGTGCAACCAAGAATAGTTGGTTTGCACACTTGGCAATAACTGCTGGAACACCAGAATGGCTTGAACCAGTGACAGATGAAGATTATGAACAATTGGAGGATTAAAAAATGAAAAAACAAACAGCAGGTCGTGACAATTTAGGTAAATTTGCTCCTAAATTTGCGGAATTAAATGATGACGTATTATTTGGCGAAGTTTGGTCACGCGAGGAGCAAATTTCGGCCCGTGACCGGAGTTTGATTACGTGTGCTGCCTTAATGGCTCAGGGTTTGTATCCCCAATTAAAGGCACATATGTCAATGGCAAAAACTAATGGGGTAACCAAAGAAGAAATGGTTGAATTAATTACCCACTTGGCCTTTTATTGTGGTTGGCCTAAGGCCTGGTCAGCTTTTGATTTGGCTAAAGACGTTTACGGCGAATAAAAAAACACGATTATTCATAACTAGAATAGCTACTTTTTAATGCATTGCTTGGTTTTATTGATTCAAGCAGTGCATTTTTTGTGGATAAAATCAATTGATTACAATAAAAATAGTTGATAACCAAGATGATTAGTGCATATTTAATCAAATAAATTTCACACATGCTAAAATGAAATTGAAGTTAATATATTACTATTTATAAAATGTTATTCGTGTATATAGGAAGCCCGAAAATGAATAATAAAGATAAAGTTGTAGATTGGAAAAAGGCGCCATCCTTAGGAATAATTTTATTAAGTCTAGCTTTGTTCTGCTTATTTGCTGCTATTCCGGAAAAAGTAGACGCTGCTGTAAATTCACCTAAAGTAATAGTGCAAAAGCAGTCTAAAGATAAAGTGAAAAAACAGAAAAATGCTAAGCTGGTCCCGGTGACTGCGGCCGAAAATACTGCCGTAAAGGACAAAAGTACTACCGCTAATGAAGCTAAACAGTCTTTAAGTACTGACGATAGCGAGATTAAGCCAAAAGATAGTGCGCAACCATTTGCTTCTAGTTTTAAATGGCATGGTCTTTCCTGGCAATATGATGACAATAGTAAAACGGCCACCATTCTTGGTGGAGAAGCCAAACTTGTTTATGATCCAAATGAATATCTTTCTAGCCTTATTTCTAGCAACACTAAAACAATCAAAATAGCCGCTCCCTTGAAGGTAAGCGGTGATACTACGAACCTATTTAACTTCTTTACTAATGCAACTAGTATCGATTTAAGCAATTTAGATACTTCTCAGCTGAAATCAATGGCTTCGCTGTTTGAAAATTGTAAGTCGCTAACTAATATTACTTTTGGCAATATAGATACTTCTAATGTAAGTGATATGTCTTCAATGTTTAAAAATTGTCGAGCTTTAACTAGTTTAGACTTAAGTCATTTTAATACTGCTCGAGTAACCACGATGTCTTCAATGTTTGACTCCTGTTTATCTTTAACCAGTTTAGATTTGAGTCATTTTGATACCGCCCAAGTTAGGAATATGTCGATGATGTTTTCACAAGATAACAGTTTAACCAAACTTGACGTAAGCCATTTTAATACCGCCCAAGTTAGGAATATGTCGATGATGTTTTCACAAGATAACAGTTTAATCCAACTTGACGTAAGCCATTTTAATACTGCTCAAGTGACGACAATGGCTAATATGTTTGGTTATTGTCAAAAATTGAAAATAATTAATGTGAATAATTTTAATACTTCAAACGTTCAAGACTTTTCTGGGGTATTTGTTAGCTGCTATAGTTTAACAGATTTGGACATCAGCAATTTTGATATGAGTAAGGTTATGAACGCTCAAGGCAGATATCGGGCAAATATGCTGGCTGGCTTAAGTAACTTAGTTACGCTAAAGCTAGGTTCCAAAAATTATCTTGTAACTGCGAATATTGAATTGCCAGGTACTTGGCGCAATGTCGGCGAAAATGGGACAATAGATCTGCCACAAGGAAATAAGAGTTGGTCATCGCAAGATTTACAGGATAATTATGATGGTACTAAGGATGCAGATACTTATGTCCGTTTTGCCACTTTAAAAATTACCTATCATAACCAAGCAGGCAAAGAAATTTCACCAGCAGACACAATATACGGTCGTGTAGGGACAAATTACAGCACTAAGGCCAAAGACATTCCTTATTATCAATTAGATGAAACAAATATACCAGAAAATAGTGAGGGAACTTATAATGGCGATGATATCAATGTTGACTATAGTTATCTCTCTACCGCTAAACCGGTTACCGTTAAATATCAGGATGTTTACGGAAAACAAATTGCCCAAGACGTAGTCCTAACAGGTGAAGGTGGCACAACATATACTAGTGTAGTGGCTAAAATTGATGGTTATACGCTTAAAACAACGCCAGAAAATGCTACCGGGATATTTACCGATCATGAGCAAACAGTGATTTATATTTATACTAAAGATCCGGTCAAAGCAGGCAATGTGATTGTGCGCTATCAAGATGAAGCTGGTCACTCAATTCACTCCGATATTATCTTAACGGGTTATATTAATGATTCCTATAGCAGTACCGCAATTCCAATTGAAGGTTATAGTTTAAAAACTGCACCAGAAAATCCCACGGGTCAATTTACTAATAAAGAACAAACTCTTATTTACGTCTATACTAGAAACCCGCTGTCAGTTGCTAACGTAACGGTCCACTATCAAGATGAGAAGGGCAAGCCAGTTGCCACAGATGTCATTTTGGGTGGCATTATCGGAACGCAGTATCAGAGTTATCCGTTGGTCATTAATGGTTACCAGCTCAAGACTACACCGGCTAATGCCTCAGGTACTTTTACGAATCAAAAGCAAGACGTAGTTTATGTTTACGCCAAAGATGCCAGTGCCAATAGCACTGCTGGGGGTCAAGGCGGCGGAACAGTGATCATTGCGGCTCCAAGCACAAGCACTGGCAAAGACAATAGCGGTGACTCAAATGATGCCAAAATCAAACTTCCTGTTAGCAAGGCGGTTATGCATAATTCATATATTTATAATGAAAAAGAAGAAAGAATAGCTGGATGGCTGGGACAAGGTACAGTAATTAATACCTATGGAACGAAGCTTATTAATAACCGTAAGTATTATGTGCTGGCTAATAATGAATATGTGAGGGCTACTAATATTGATGGCATTGTGCGTAAATTACGTCATAATGCTTATGTATTTAATCAAGCTGGTAAAAAAATCAAACTCATAAAGCGGCACCAAGATTGTCGAACTTACGGAGCAGCTGTTAAGAGACATGGCAAATTATTCTATCTTATTGGCAAAAATAGACTTGTTAAAAAGGCCAACTTCTAACAAGTAATGATCTCCTAGTTTTAATATTTAATTGAGTAAAATCGTTCGCTTAAAAAACGGACGATTTTTAAATAGTAAGGTTGCTAAAAAGATATTTGTGATAAAATTAACTTATTAATTTAATGAAAGTGATTACATAGTAAAGAAGGAATCAATCATGATTTATCAAAAAGACATCAAGTGGGATGCCAATTATGATGTTGTTGTACTAGGTTTTGGCGGTGCTGGAGCAACAGCTGCGCGCTTTGCCGCTGATAATGGTGCAAAAGTACTGCTTGTCGATGTTGCACCTGAAGGTCATGAAGGTGGCAATACTCGTTATTCGGCCCAGTTAATTGGTACGGGTAATGATTTTAATGAATTAAAAAAATATTATCAGAATTTGACGGCACCGATGTCACTTGATGAAGAGATGATCGATACCTATGTTGCAGGAATGGTGGATATTCCTAATTATGTTACTAAATATTTAGGCGTAAAACCTTGCAGCGCTAAAAGTTATGCCCCTGAAGCCCGCTATGCGTTTGAGGAATTCCCAGAATTTCCAGGTTCGACTTCATATGATTTTACTACCGTACGCGAGTCATGGTTTGACGCTGCACTTTGGAAAATTTTAAAAGAAGAGGTCGTTAAGCGCCAAGATCAAATTGATGTGATGTATGAGACCCCGGCTAAGGAATTAATTCAGGACCCAGTCAGTCGCAAGATTGAAGGTGTCTTGATTGAGCGCAAGCATCAGCTGCTTAAAGTGCAAGCCAAGACCGGTGTGGTTATGTGTACTGGCGGCTTTGAAAATAACCAAAGAATGATTGAAGACTTTATTGGCGCTAAAAAACTAGCCCCTCTTGGCACCCTGTACAATAAAGGTGATGGCATCAAGATGGCTCAGCAAGTTGGCGCTGATTTCTGGCATTTATACAACTACGAATCTTTAGGTTTGCTGCATGGGATGGCATTTGCCGTACCAAAAGGTGAGCGTGGCCGCCTAATGCTGGGTAAGCAAAATGAAGTAGTTGCTCATGGCAGTTCGTTTGTTGTGGGTGATGACGGTACCAGATACTTTAACGAAGCGGAAGAAAATCGTCACGGTCACATTAAGAACCATGGTCAGTGGAAAGTGCCGCTTAACCAAGAACACCCTTATTTGATTTTTGATAAAGCTAAAAAAGCTGAATTAGACCAAGATCCAATTATTGGCAACTATCAGCCTTATACAGATAATGTTATTGAGGCCGCTACGATTGGCGAGCTAGCAGAAAAGATTGGTGTTGCAAAAGCCACTTTGGAAGATACACTTGCTCGCTTTAACCAGGCATGCCAAGAAGGCAATGATCCTGAATTTCGCCGGGACCCAAAGACTTTGCGGGCATTTACTGCAGGTCCGCTTTATGCCGTGCGCATGGAACAGACAATGCTAAACACGCAAGGTGGTGCGAGAAGAAATAAGGAAGCCGAAGTTCTCGATACTAAGGGCAAGGCCATTCCTCACCTATATTCTGCCGGTGAATTTGGCGGTATTTGTGCTAACCAGTATCAAGGTGGTAACAACTTAGCCGAATGTTTGATTTGGGGTAAAATTGCCGGTGAAAATGCGGCCAAAGCCAAAGATGATGTGACGGTTGATGCTGCTAGTGGCGCATCAGCACACGACATCCACCTGAATTCAGATCTTGAGCATGAAGACTATCCAACTGGCAAGAATCAATATATTGGTAGATCAAATGGCGGCATGGGTGGCGAAATTGTTGTTCGGGTCACTGCCGATAAGCAAAAGAATTTACAAAATATTGAGGTTCTCAAACAGGCCGAATCAGAAGATTATGGTCTAAAGGCAATTAAAACCATGCCAGCAGAAATGGTTAAGGAAAACAATGTTGATGTCGATGCCGTCTCGGGTGCATCGAGCACCTGTCGCGGACTAAAAGCTGCGGTTAACGATGCCTTAAATAAGATTGAACAATAAATAACAAGAAAGGAATTAGTGCAAGCTAGATTCCTTTTTTGTGTCCAATTGTTTTTTGAAAAAAATACTATTTATATATGTATCAGTAGTATAATTTGGGTAGATAAGTTAAAAAACAGAGGATAAATGAATAGGATAAGAAAATGAACTTTACCCAATTACGTTGCTTCATTAAAGCAGTTGACAACTCCAGTTTTACAATTGCTGCTGAGCGGTTGAATTTTTCCCAATCGGCTGTTTCTAAAAATATTAAGGATTTAGAAAATACAATCGGCGTTACCCTGATTAACCGGGCTCATCACCGCATTTCATTGACTAATGCCGGTAAATATTTTTACCGCGTGGCCCGAAATGTTGTTGATGATATGGATTACACGGTGGCTTATTTACAGAGCCAAAAGAATAACCCGGAGACGCTTTTGCGGATTGGTGTCTGTGATACGCCATTAGAACAAAAAATTTTACCCATTTTCTTGCGTAAATTGCGTAAGTCCGGCAGTAATCTAAACGTGCAATTTGTTTTTGTACTTAATAACTCAATTGGTGAATTATTGAATCATCACGTGGATTTGTGTGCTATTGCGCGTGAAGACGTTGATGTTGTTGATGATGTCAGGTTTGAACCCCTAATTTCAGGTAGAGTCGTGGTGGCCTGTCCTGAGGATTCTTCACTCGCTAAAAAAGCCAAGATTACGGTTGCCGATTTAAGAAATCAAAATATTTTTTTGCTGGATCCCAATAGCTCACTTAATGTTCAACTTAATTTTCAGACGGCGCTAATTAACAACTTGGGTATGGAACACATTAAGTTTGTCCAAGACTTTTTGGCAATGGATATTTACGTGCGTGGCGGCTGGGGCTATGGTATTTTACCTAACTTTATCGCTGACTCGCAATCCGCCGGCATTACTTATGTGCCAATTGATTATCATGATATTTCGCCTTATGGTATTGCCTACATGGAGTCTTTTACCAATAAGTCAGTTCTTGATGAAGTAGTAGATACACTCAAGAAGTCCGTAAAGGAATACACCCAAAAAAATAATAACTAATACGCATATAGATAGTTATTTAAAAATGCTTGTACAGTAAGTCAGATCACTTATTGCCCAAGCATTTTTTGGTTATTAAAGCATAACAAGAATGTTCTCTATTCCATTTAGTAATCTTGAATTCTAATATTGGTGCAGAAATTCACTAGATAAATAGTATTATGAAAGCGATTAAAGGATTTGCATTAAGAAGTGAGGGATAAAAAATGGAAAATACTTATGATGTTATTATCGCTGGCGCAAGTAACGCTGGTGGTATGGCAGCTTGTGCAGCTGCTGAAAAAGGAGCTAAAGTTCTCTTGATTGATAAGCAAGGAAGCTCACAATTTCTTTACCGTTCTTTCTTTGCAGCACTTGATAGTAATGCTCAAAGAAGAGCCGGAATCAAAGTAGACAAAGCTAAGTTGATGAACTTCTTAACTTTATTCTTCCAAGACAATGTTGATGAACGACTTTTATGGACTTGGGCTAACCACGCTGATGAAACAGCTAACTGGCTTGAAGACAATATCTTAAAGCCAAATGGCGGAGTTTTAAGACCACAAAAAGATGCTTACTATGAATCAATTGTTAACACTGCCTTTAATACTGAACTAGCAATTGCCACCCCAGAAAACGGCTGGGCTCATTATGGTGATTGGATGATCGATAAGGTTAAGGAACTTGGCGTAACACTTAAATATAATACCAAGCTAGAAGAATTAATTACCGATGATAGTGGTGCTGTAACTGGCGTCATTACTAGTGACCGTGATTCAGGCGCAAAGACTGAATATCATGCAAATAAAGGTGTCATTATTTGTACCGGTGGTTATGGTGCTAACGTCGAATTGATGAAGAAGTGGGATCCACTTGGCTATAAGAAGAATGTTTATTCAGATGGCCCTCGGGATGATGGTTCAGGTATTCTAGCTGGTCTAAAAGTCGGGGCAGCAAGGGATGAAGAACCAGCAGAAATCATTTTTGATCGTGGTGCCGTTCCTGTTGGAACGAAGGCTGAAGATCATTATGAGATTGACTTTAAGGGTCCTGGTTATTTCTGGATGGGTGCTTATCCATTGCTTAAAGTCAACCTGAAAGGTGAGCGCTTTGGCAATGAAAGTGTTCCTTACCAATTTGACATCAACGCAATAGCTAAACAACCTGGTTACTTGGAAGCACAAATTTGGTCAGAAGACACAATGGATCATTTAGACCAATTTAGAACTCAAGGTTGTTCACGGCTGGGCTGGCCAGGTATTTACAATACTGAAGAAAATAAGGCTGAAATTCAACGTCGAATTGATGACGGTATGGTGCAAAAAGCCGGTACGCTTGAAGAATTGGCTGAAAAATTGCAATTACCAGCAGACAAGTTGGTCAGCACGGTTAAACGCTATAACGAAATGTGTGCAAACGGCGTTGATACCGACTTTGGTAAAGAAAAATTCAGACTATTCCCAGTTGATAAAGCACCTTACTATGGTGTCATTATGGGCGGACGTCTTCTTGCAACACTTGATGGTCTGCGGATTAATACCAAAATGGAAGTTATTGATAAGAATGGTGATCCAATTCCGCATCTTTATGCTGCTGGTAATGCAAGTGGTGGTTTCTTCTGGGGCAGCTATCCAGACAGAGTTCCAGGTTTAACTTGCAGTCACGCTCAAACTTTCGGTCGTTTAGCAGGTCAATATGCTGCTGAAAATTAGTTTTTATTTTACAAAAGGAGATTAAGAATCATGGAAGAAAAACAATTACCTAAGCTTTCTAGCTATCGGTGGGTAATTCTGGCAATTGTTGCATTGCTTGATGCAACGAGCAATTATATTCAATTTCAAGTTTCTGCTTTAGCCGTTCAAATTATGCCAGCTTTGCATATCTCGCCGGCACAATTACAAAGTTTGGGTATGGCACCAATGTTAATTGCAGTTTTCTTGAGTATTCCTGCAGGCTCACTTGCAGATAAATTTGGTGCTAAGAAAATTGTTACTATCGGCTTGATAGTTTCTTTAATTGGTGCTTTTGGACGCTTGGTAGCAACTAATTTTGTTACATTAATGATTATGCTGCTGCTTTTTGGTGTATATATGGCACTTTTAAATGCGAATACATTAAAAATCTTCGGTGTTTGGTTTAAACAAGATACTAATTTGGCAATGGGGGTTTTCTTTGCTTCAGCTAGTGTAGGAATTATTTTAACTCGGATTACTAGTCCGTTATTTCCAACTGTAAAAGCTGCGTATACATTTTCATCTGTTCTACTTCTTATTTTAGCTATTTGCTGGGTGCTTTTTATTAAAGATGCTCCAAAGGACGAGCCAGTTCCTCCTACTCAAATGAAACAAGGTAAGTCTGAATCATCACTCGACTTTTTCAAAGCGGCTGCGCATAGCAAGATGACTTGGATTGTAGCTATTAGCGTTGGTGTAGGAATGGGTGCAAGCGAAGCTTTTTCCAATATCATGCCTACTGCCCTTGCAGCAAGGGGAATGACTGTTATTCAAGGTAATAGTGTTGCCGCGATTGCTACCATTGGTAGTTTATGTGGTTCATTATTTGGACCGGCTTTAATTGGCAAAGCTAAAAAAGCTAAACCAATTATGATTACGGTGACCCTAATTGCTGGGCTTTTAATTGCTCTCACATGGTTTATTCCTCTTGGATTGCCGCTGACTATTTCTTTAGTACTTGGTGGTTTATTTGGTGCAATGACTGGTCCATTAATGCAGGCAATGCCTATTACTTTCCCAGAAATTGGGCCAAAGTATGCAGGTTCTGCAGGTGGTTTAATTGGGACTGTATCATTATTATTCTCATACTGTGTACCGGTTATTATTTCAATGATTGCAGGACGCAACTTTATGTTAACGTTTATTATTCAAGGTATAGTTTTAATGCTAACAACAATTTTCATTGGGATTTTACCTGATGCAAACGCAGCTAAAAATGCTGGTCGTAATAAATAATTGATCAAGTTTTGAAAGGATTTTTATCATGGCAAAAAAGATTACCGATAAGCCGGGAAAATATACCGGTTCCGGTCAGGGCAAAGAGAGTCAAATCAACCTTGAAGTAGAGGTTGATGAAGACAAGATTGTTAGCGTTAAACCATTAGATCAGTATGCTCCTGATAGCCTTGCCGACAATGCTTTTCACAAGATGGCTCAAAAAATTGTTGACCATCAATCTGCCGACGTTGATGTCGTTTCCGGTGCCTCGGAAACTTCACGTGGCATTATTGAGGGCGTTAAAGAGGCCTTAAATAAGGCAGCAGTTGACTTTGCTGCTTTAAAAGAAAACAGTGCGCAAAGTCAGACAGAAACACAAGAAGTAATTGACGTTGATGTTGCTGTTGTTGGTGCTGGTGGTGCAGGCGCAGCTGCCGCTTTAGCAGCACGTCAGCACGGCGTTCGTGTTGCTTTAATTGAAAAAACAATTTCGCCACTTGGTGCTAGTACTTTTGCCGGTGGGATGTTTGCCGGCGATAGCCAACAACAAAAAGAGCAAAATGCAGTTGTATCAAAGAAGTGGCTCTATGATGAATATATGGATGCTTCACAAGGCTATATGAATTCAATTCTTGTTCGCCGCATCATTGATGAATCAGGCAAAACTGTCGACTGGCTGAATGAAAACGGCGCAATCATGAAATTGGTTGATGCCGGAACCGGTGGTAGTTTTGACCACATTGGTATGCCAGCTACTCTTCACGGCTATCAAGAAGGCGGAACTAAGGCTGTTACCAAGTTGATTGAGAAGTTTAAGTCAATTGGCGGGCAAATGTATTTTGGTTTTGCTGGGCAAAAGCTCTTGCAGGATGCTGATGGTAAAGTCATCGGTTTAATTGCACAGGGTGATGATAAAGAGCTTCATGTCAATGCTAAAAAAGTGATTATCGCTACAGGCGGTTTCGGCGGTAATCCGCAAATGCGTAAAGAATACTTGGGTGATGTTAGCACCCAAGGACAAGTTTTACAAAACACCGGTGATGGTCTAAACATGGCCTGGGATGCTGGTACTGCGCACCATATTAATGGCTCAACGCATTATTTCTGGCAAACTTTCAGTAATGAAGACATTGGTGCAATGGCAAAATTAGTTGGTCCTAACTGGATGCCAGTTAACGCTTTGGCCGATTTTCCAAACCTCCGGGTCAATAACCGTGGCCAACGTTATGCCAGTGAAACTCACGCTTTGGACTTTGCGGTTCATGGAGCTGAGCTGTCCGAGCAGCCCAAGCAGACTGAATATGTCATCTTTGATCAGGCAATGCTTGATAAGATTAAAGAAGGTGGCATGGTCGCAATTGAAGACCATTATGGCAAGTGGAAGAATAAACGCCAGTTCTATATGGAATTCAATTTCCCAACTGACACTGAGGAAAGTATCAAGCACGAACATGAAAAGACGGACTTTACCTCATTGTTAAACAAGCTAAGTTCAACTGATGTTGTCTTTATTGGTGACACAATTGCAGAACTTGCAGAAAAAATGGGTGTCAATCCGGAGAATTTGCAAAAGTCCGTTGATCAATATAATGCTGCGAAGAAAAAGGGTGAAGATGAACTATTCTTCTCCGATACTAAGAGAATGATTCCTGTTGAAAACGGCCCATTTTACGCAGTTAAGTATATTGCACGTAACCTTGGAACTCTGGGTGGTGCTACGATTGATGAAAAGATGCATGCTCTAGCACCTAGTGGCGAGCCTGTTCCTAATCTTTATGTAGCGGGTGCTGATGCTTCCGGAATGTATGGTAAGGCGTACGTTGATTTTGAAGGTGGAACTTTAGGTTTTGCTTACATTTCAGGACGTCTAGCCGGAATCGATGCAGCTGAAACTGCTAAAGAGGGTAAATAGTTTAAAAAAGCATGTACAGATTTGCTAAAAATTTGTATGTGCCTTTTTGGTCAAAGGAGAAAATCATGGTTGAGAAAAAATATGATGTCGTAATTGTTGGTGCAGGTCTTGCCGGTTTTGCTGCGGCCGCTGAAGCTGCCGATGATAACTTAAAGACCTTACTTGTCGAAAAAGGCAAGACCACTGGTGGTACAGGAAACTATGTTGAAGGCGTGTTTGCAGCCGATTCTGAGTTGCAGAAAAAGGATCATGCCGTCATTGATAAGGAAGAGTTGCTTAAGGAAGAGCTGACATATTCGCACTATAAAGCAGACGGCAAAATGTGGCAAAAATATATTGGTGAAGCTGGCAGAAATGTCTCCTGGCTTGAAGAACATGGCGTCAAATTTGCGATGGTTGCTGGGCTTGGTTCGGGCGCTAGAACATGGCATTTATTTAAAGGTAAGGGTCACGATGCAATTCATTCTGGCCTTGAGCCATATGCGAGGTCCAAGGGCATTGAAATTATTACTTTAACACGCGTAACTGATCTCAAGCAAAATGAGGATCAGACTTATAATGTGACCTTGACGAATGTTGAAAATAATACGGATGAGATTGTAGTTGCTGATAACGTAGTTTTGGCAAGCGGCGGATATCTAAATAATTTGCATTTGATGGAGCATACGCCTCATCAAAATCCGGATAATGTAATTCCTGTCAATTCTGGTAAAAGTACCGGTGATGGCCTGTGTCTTGCCTGGAATCTTGGCGCTAAACAATTCTTTACCGGAATGTCAATGATGTTTGGTGGCCAATTAAAAGATGATTCGGTTCCTTCATTTAAACTATGGGGTACAGCCATTTGGAGTTCTGTCTGTGATCAACCACAAATGTGGGTTAATGAAATCGGTGAACGTTTTGTTGATGAAAGTGCAGCAGTCGTCAACTGGGCTAATGAAGGCAATTCGATGAATCGCCAAGAGCGTGTCTTTTGTATTTTCAGTCAGAAAATCTTAGATGACTTCACCGATAAGTCATATCCAAGATCAATGAAACCATTTGTACCTGAAGATCGTTACCCAAGTCTGCGAGAAGACATTGAACAAGCCGAAAAAGATGGTCGCAAGTACTTGCATAAAGCTGCAACAATTGAAGAATTAGCTAAAGAGATTGATACTCCTAACTTACCAGCTTATGTGAAGCACTATAATGAAATGGCCGCTAATGGCGAGGATACCGATTTTCATAAACCAGCCAAATACATGCTTCCAGTTGATGGGGATGGCCCATTTTATGCCATTGAACTAGGCGTTGGTGCCTATACAACTGGTGACGGCTTACGTGTAAATACCAATAATGAGGCTTTGGATACTAAGGGTAGACCAATTAGTGGCCTTTACGCAATTGGTAGTGACGGATCAGCCGTTTTGTACGGTGATACCTACGGCGTTAACGTTCCGGGTACTCATGCAGGTTATTGTATCTTTTCGGGCCGCAATGCGATTAAAGCAATTGCCAATAAGCAGTAAAAAACATAACAGTTAGGCGGCTGATTATAAAAAATTTGACAACTATTTTTTACTAAATTTATCAAAGCATTGAATGCATGCGTTCAATGCTTTTTCTTTAGGTCTTAGTCATATTTGATTCCTAAGCTATAAATAAATGGAAAGTCAATATATACTATAAGAATAATTTCAGGGCATTATTGTGGCAGATCTTACTTTATTCAACGATTAGTGTTTTTGCAGCAGCGATTATAGTTGTAATACGGTAGCATATATGCTACCATAATGCTTGACGGAGGAGTACATGAAAGAAAAAGTTGTTTTTGAATACTATGACAAAGATGAGTTTCGTGTCTTTTGGCGTAAATTGCCCCATAAAGAAGCTGTAAAATTATTGGTTACAATTGAAAAAATTAGTAAGTTTGGCTTGCTAATAGCACAAGAACAACAGTGGATTAAAAAATTAGAATCAAACTTATTTGAAATTCGCTCACATTATGGAAATAATAGCGCAAGAGCTATTTATTTTCATAAAGAAGGAAATCATTATATTATTACTCATGGTTTTAAGAAAAAGAGCAATAAGACTCCGATGAGAGAAATAACTCATGCTAAAGCAATTAGAGCTAAATTTTTAAAGGATGATAGTAATGAAAAATGAAACTGAAAAAATGCTTGAAGAATTAACTAAAAATAATTCTCAATTAAAAGAATACGCTGATCAGTATGGTCGTCAGCTAGAGGCTGCTGTGGCGGTTACTGAATTGCGTAAAAATGCAAGAATTAGTCAACGAGATTTAGCAGAAAAGGCTGGTGTAAGCAAATCAACTATCACGCGAATTGAAAAAGGTAATATGAATCCTTCACTTAAGACATTGGACAAGCTGGGCGCAGCTGTAGGTAAACACCTTTCTATTTCTTATGACTAATACAGATATAGGTTTTAATTTTGTTTGTAAACTATAATTAGAGTTTAAACCAAAAACCATTTTTACTAAATTTATCAAAGAGGTCTGGGAAAAATTATATTCTCCTGGACCATTAAAAAACGTTGAACTTACTGGTTCAACGTTTTTTGTATATATTATCTCTTGGTCTTACTAGTATTTAATTACTAATCTTCAAATATAGCGAGAGGCCAAACACAATGTACAAAGTCATTCTACATGCCAGACTGCTTTAGTACTTAATTTTGTCTTTACTAATTTGCCTAGCAATAAGTACCGCTTGGTAGTGTTTAATCTGCATGACGCCATTTTGGATCAGTTAAAATCCGGGCAGTTAGAAGTCCAATCGGCAAAGCAGTGATAATCATCAACGCGTTCATTATCCAGTAAGCACCAATGTTAATGTTGGTTACACCGAAATTGAAAACAGCGCGATACATGTAAAGTCCAGGCACCATAATAACGATTGCCGGAACCGTGATTGCAATACGAGGGAACCCGACTTTATCACGAACAAAGCTGGCAACTAAGCCGGCCAACAGCGAGCCGATAAAAGCTGCAAGAGGAGCAGGAACATGGTTAAACTCAGCTAGTCCCAAGCGTAGAGTATTGGCAAAAGCTCCGATAAGTGCTGCCACTGTTGCCATTGATGGTTTGGCATTAAACATGATCGAGAAACCGTAGACACCGCCAAAGCTAGCGATTAGGCGCAAAACTGTTAGCATTACCGGATTTAGTGTGAGCTCAGGAATTGAGCCGGGCTTTAAGCTTAGGGTGGTTGCGACGCCCCAGCCAACCATTGTTGCAATCATAATGGTTAAAACCGCATAAGAAAGACGTTCAAGTCCTGAACGCATATCCAGCTTTGACATGTCGAGCCCAGAGGTAATAAATGGGAAGCCGGGAATAACGTAAAGCATTGAACCGATATAGCCGTACGCATGATGATAATTCCAACCTAAGAATTTTTCTCCCAGTCGGAAGCAAAAGAAGTAAATAGCACAAGAAATAGCTACACCAACAGCAATTTTGGCCACCAAAGTAACCTTGTGCTTTCCCATTACGCCACGGAAGTAATTTCCGATGGCAGCGCCAAAAAAGGTACAAATCATTTCTGGTAAACCGCCACCTAATAAGAAAATAAAGCTGGCACAGGCAAGTCCCGCGCTCAGAGCAGCAATTGTTAACGAGTAGCTTTTGGTATGCTTTTCAATTTGATTAAGTTCCTGATGAACCGCACCAATTGTCCAGTATTCATTTTCTGTTTCAAAACGGCGAACAAAATCTTCCATTTTATTCAACTTATTCATGTTAACGCCGGTAGTTGGCAGTGATAAAGTTTGTGAATAAGACTTATTATCGACATCGAAGCAAGTATAACTGATGGTTAATAAGCCAATATCAGCAGAACAAGTAATGTCTAACGCCCGCGCTATGGTATTCATTGAATCACGAACGCGCCAGGCCCCAGTTCCGCAGCCTAAAAGCATAATACCAACGCGGCCAACTAGCGAGCTTTTTTCTACCAGAGTTGTGTCTTTAACGAGCGTGTCATCTGAACTTTTAAAAAACTCTTTCCAATGAATTTTCATATGGTGATGCGATGAAATGTGATGTTGTGATTCGTTTTCGTCCATTATCTAACATGATGCCTTTCTATAATTAAGTTGATAATATTTTAATTCTATCATAAATAAAAACATGAAAAATTAAGAAGCGAGTGTTTAAAGGAAACAGCTAATAATAAACAATAAAATAATGCCGAATTTTATTTATCGTACTGTCCAATTGATAAAAAAAAGTTATTGATATATACCAATCATTTTCTATTAGTCCAATGTTACTGTATGCGCTACACTGGATATGAAAAGGAAAGATAAAGATGGAGGAATTATGAATGAATAATTTTATGCAATGGATGCAAGATAAGCTTATTCCACCAATGGCGAAGGTTGGAAATAATAAATATTTGGTTGCTATTCGCGATGGTCTGGTCATTACTTTGCCTGCTGTAATTAGTGGGTCTGTTTTTTTGATTATCGGTAATATTCCAATTCCAGCTTGGGCAGCCTTGATCAAACCATATAGTTGGATGTTAACAGAGGCAGTAAATGCGTCTTTTGGAATTATTTCTTTACTCGCTACTATTGGAATTGCTTATCAATTAGCGAAGGCACTTAATATTGATTTGATTTCAAGCGTTGGTCTTTCAGTGATGGCGTTTATTTTAACTTCGTTTAATGGTAAGCATGTGTTAGATTACAATAATCTAGGCTCGAGCGGTATTTTTACTGCGATTTTTACTGCTTTTGTAGCCACATTTATTTTTTACTTCTTTATAAAGAAAAATATTGTTATTAAACTACCCACAGGAGTACCGATCGCGGTTTCAAATTCTTTTGTAGCTCTTTTACCCGGATTAGCTGTATTAGGACTATTTTGGTTAGTCAAAGTAGTTCTTAATATTGATATTAATCAAGTAGTTCAGGCAATTTTTCATCCTGTAGTTTTTGCACTGAATACATTACCGGGAATTTTAGTTTATACTTTACTTGTAAGTTTACTTTGGATTTGTGGGATTCATGGTGATATGACCTTAGAGGGAATATCAGACCCGATTTTTTTGCAGTACTTAACTGCTAACGCAACAGCATTTGCGCATCATCAGACCATACCATATGTTACTGCTTCGGGCTTTTCTAGTTTATTGGTAAATGTAGGAGGTACAGGTGCGACACTGACGCTTTGTGCATTGATGCTTTTCTCAAAAAGTAAAACTTATAAAGAGTTAGGTAGGTTAGCATTTCCGAGTTCTTTATTTGAAATAAATGAGCCTATAATATTTGGTTTTCCAATTGTTATGAATCCAATGATTATGATTCCTTTTGTTGCTATTCCGCTAGTTTTAGCTACATTATCATATTTATTTATTACAATCGGGTGGATATCTGCACCAGTCGCCATGGTTCCGTGGACTATGCCACCAGTTATTGGACCGATGATGGCTTGCGGTTGGGACTGGCGCGCTGGTGTCTGGTCAGCAATTGAATGTATTATAGCAGCAATAATGTACTATCCATTCTTTAAAGCCTGTGAAAAGCAAATGTTGGCAAAGGAACACTCAAATGAAGTTAAATAAAAACAAGGTTACATTAAATCAAATATCTTCACTGGTAGAATATGCTTTTTTGAAAAATTATGATGTTCAAAAAGATATTAATTTTAAAAGCAGATATAACCACAGTGATGACTATGGTGAATTTCATAATGGCAAGTTAGAAAGCTACGTAATGGTTAATTCTTTTAAAAGTCAAATTTTTAATCGAAAAGTAAAAATGGCAGGTGTCGGATATGTGGCATCATATCCTGAGAATCGCGGACATGGTGATATTTCCAAAATTATGAAAGAAATTTTACTGGATTTGCATAGTTCCGGTGTTGCATTTTCCAATTTAGCTCCATGGTCTGAAACATTTTATCGACAGTATGGCTACGAAAATACGATTTACCAAAAATCTTATGTTATTAACCCAGAAATGTTTAGGCACTATAAAGTACCAAAAAAGGGAAAAGTACTTCGGGGAAAATGGAATGATCGTGATTTACAAGAGCAAGTTCTTAACATGTACCGAGTTCAACTTGAGTCTGGGAATGAGCGAAATACGGTAATTAGGCAAAAATGGTGGTGGAATCGCTTGGATTCATATTATCCGGGGAGATTTATCGCAGTTTACGTCGATGAAAATAGTTGTTCGCAAGCATATATGTTTTACCGTATAATTAACAGCCAATTCTGTGCAGAAGAAATTTATTTCTCAAGTAAAGAAGGAGCATTGGCTTTACTCAATTTTATTGGTGGACATATTTCCACATGCACTAATTTTAAAATCATCGCTTCTGAGGAATCGATGATTGAAGACTATTTTCCAGAACAAAAGGATTTAAAAATTACTATTAGTCCTTATATGATGAGTAGAATTATTGATTTTGCTAAAATTGCTTCTTGCATAAATTTTGGGGGAGCTAATGAAGTAAATCTTGAGGTAAAAGATGATCAAATTTGTAATTGGAATAACGGCGTTTGGAAACTAACTCGTGATTCGGGGGAAATAAAGTGTACTAAAACGAAAGAGAAACCTAATTACTCTGGTACAATAACTAATTGGACTAAAGTTTTATTAGGGCATTTAACGTTAAGCCAGGCTGTTAACCTAGAATTGATTGAAGCAAATAGTTCTAATATGATCGAGTTTGTTAAAGGTAAAGTTAGTTTTTATGATTATTTTTAATGCTTAAGAATAAAAATTCAATTTAGCTACGTATGCAATAGTACGTAGCTTTTTGATAATAATGGTCTAGAGCTGAATTATGAAACTAGGCAAAAGTGCATAAAAATATAGTTGTTTTTCAAAAATAATCAATTAAAAAAATTACCATTTTAGAGATTATGTAGTATACTACATAATTAGCAACTAAGAAAGGAAAGGAAAATGTCTGATCACTTTTTAAACCAACTTGGTCCCAAAATTAAAATAGCCAATACCGTAATTGAAAAAGAGCTGAATAATCGGTTTGCAGAAATGTTTAAAAAATATTCTTTAACGGGTGCGCAAATTTCATTATTGGTATTTTTATATGATTCAAAGGGTAGGACGATTACCCAAAAAGAAATAGCGGATACTTTTGTCTTAAGCCACCCCACGATTCGTGGAATCGTTAAGCGTCTTGAAGACAATAATTTGATTGCTACTTCCCACTTAAAAAATGATCAACGGCAAATTGTTTTGACATTAAGTGCTAAAGGTTTTGCTTTGCTTGATGACAACATTACTGCAATTCATGAAATTATGGATAAGGTCAATAAGCGGATTGTTGCTGGTTTATCTGACGCAGACGTTAAGCAATTGGGACATATTTTAAATGTAATTATTGGTAATTTTTAATTGTTATTTTTATAAAAAGTGTAGCATGCTATCTAAAAGGAGAAAATAATGGAAAAAGAGGTAAAAAGCGTTTCTGGTCATAAACGAGCAGTAATGATGACAGTACTGCTTTTTGGAGCGTTTGTTGCTTTATTAGCAGAAACTTTTTTAAATAATGCCCTGCCATCAATCATGAATTCATTTGGGGTAAGTCAAGCAACAGCGCAATGGCTCACTACTGCATATTTACTTGTGGTCGGATTAATGATTCCAATCTCGGCGTGGATTTTTGCGTCTTTTAGTTTAAAGCAAAATTTCTTAACCATGATGGGAATCTTTTGTATCGGTTCGGTTATTTGTATTTTCGCCCCAAACTTTTATGTATTATTGACCGGACGAATTATTGAAGCCGTAGCTGCTGGAGGCTTAATGCCGTTTATTCAAAACGTAATTTTGCTGATGTTTCCACCGGAAAAGCGTGGGTTAGCGATGGGCATCACCGGCTTTGTCGTTGGCTTTGGCCCGGCGGTGGGACCGACAATTTCGGGTTTAATTTTAAAATATGCCGAATGGCAAATGTTGTTTGTTATTTTGAGCGTTACTAGTGCAATCGTGATGGCTTTTGGGCTTTTTACGATACAAAACATTACAACAGCGCACCTTGATTCAACTGATGGTATTTCGTTTTTAGAATCAATTCTGGGTTTTGGCCTGCTTCTATATGCTTTATCAGAAATTGGTAATACTGGTAAAATTACACTGCCGTTAATCTTGGTGTTTGTCATTGGGATAGTCATTATTTGCCTATTTTGTCACCGGCAATTACACATAGTAGAGCCACTGCTTGATATTCGCGTTTTTAAAAATCGGCGTTTTAACTTGTGTACCTTGCTTAGCACCATCAGTAATATCGCAATGGTTGGAATTGAGTTGGTTTTACCTCTTTATCTTCAAACAACGCGTGCGGAAACCGCGTTAATTTCGGGACTAGTAATGATGCCCGGGGCACTAATTATGATAATTTGTAATCCGATTTCTGGTACTTTATATGATAAATACGGAATTAAGCGGTTATCTTTATTCGGCTTTGTAATGCTATTATGCGGTACGTTGCCAATGCTAATCTTTAATGCTCAAACGAACCTGGTTTTAATTAGTTTGTGCTATGCAATGCGCATGGTCGGTATTTCGTTTACCATGATGACTACTTTTACTGCCGGAATTAATGAAGTGCAAGCTGATTTAACGGCTCATGCCAATGCAGCTTCCTCAACAATTAGACAAATTGGGGGATCGCTTGGCACGGCTTTAGCAATGCTAGTTGTAACTTTGGGAGCAAAGAATATGGTTGGAACTAAGGCAGCGCAGCTGGCAAACGGCTATCATTTAGGCTTTATCTTAATGCTTGTTTTTGCCATTATTGGCTTTTGCTGTTCATTCTTTTTACCCTCGGCTAAGGAGGAACATAAGTAAATTATAAAGAATCTGATGATTAAGCTAAAAATGCTGAGTGGCTGAAACCGCTACAGCATTTTTTCATTGCAAGCGACTAAATTACTCATAATTGCTCACTTTTGCATGAAAATGAATTTTTTTGAGCAAAAATGATTGCTTTTAGCGAGCAACGCGCATAAAATTACCCAAGGAGGTGAAGGGAAAGTATGCTAACGCAAAAGCGCCGAAAATTAATCGAGAACTACATTAACCAACATGAATTATGTCGGGTCTGCGATCTTTCGGAATTGACAGCGACCTCAGAATCAACGATTCGTCGAGATTTGATTCAGCTCGAAAAAAAGGGTTTAGTCAAACGCGTTCATGGCGGGGCACAATCAGTGAAAAATTTTGCTCACGATGTTTCGCAGCATATTCGCTTCACAATGAATCACGATGATAAAGTTCGCATTGCCCGGTATGCGGTTAAGCATTATGTGCACGAAAATGATTACCTATTTATTGATGCGGGAACAACCAGCTATGAAATGGTGCCGTTTCTCGCGGAAGTTCCGGGAGTCACAATTGTCACTAATGGGATTGAAACAGCGCTTAGTGCTGTTGGGCACGGCATTAGTACCATGCTTTTAGGCGGCAAGATCAAGGAGGATACTCACGCGGTTGTGGGCGAATCCGCACTTCAGCAGCTGCAGAATATGAATTTTGCGGCTTGTTTTATCGGTACCAACGGGATTGATCGTCTAGGCAATCTAACCACACCGGATCCCGAAGAAGCGGCAATCAAGAAAATGGAAATTGCTCGGTCAGATCATACTTATGTTCTAACTGATGCTTCTAAAATTGGTGAACGCAATTTTGCCATTTTTGGCAATGCTAAAAATATTACCGTGATTACGACCGTGTTAAACACGCAACATAAAAATACTTTACCTGCTAAAGTAGATTTGAAGGAGGCCAAATAGATGATATATACGGTTACTGTTAACCCTGCTTTGGATTATGTCATCCAATTAGAAAAGGTGGAAAGCGGCAGTGTCAACCGTAGCAATAATTGTTCATTTTTAGCTGGAGGTAAGGGGATTAACGTCTCGCAAATTCTTAACCAGTTAAAAATTGATAATACTGCTTGGGGCTTTGTTGGTGGCTTTACTGGCAAAGAATTGGTCCGGCAATTAAATCAGCGCCGCATTGTCAATGACTTTGTCACTATTTCTGATGATACGCGGGTTAACGTTAAGGTACATGCCCAAGCTGAAACAGAAATTAATGCTGCTGGACCTAACATTACTGATCAGGAAATTACGGCTTTTAAGTCACGCTTAAGTGATTTACAAAAAGGCGACATTGTTGTCTTAAGTGGCTCTTTGGCACCTAGTCTTTCGGTTGATTTTTACCAAGAATTATTACCTGAAATTAAAAATGCGGGTGCGGAATTTGTAATTGACACAACTGGTCAGGCTCTACTTGATACGCTTAACTACAAGCCATTAGTAATCAAGCCAAATCACCATGAACTTGCCGATTTGTTTGACACGACTTTTTCATCTGATCAAGATATGCTTGAATGTGCTCATAAGTTACTCGACATGGGTGCACAAAATGTCATGGTTTCAATGGCTGGCAAGGGCGGCTACTTGATTACTCAAGATCACTTCTACCACGCCAAAGGTGCAGTTGGAACTGCTGTTAATTCCGTTGGTGCGGGTGATTCAATGATCGCGGGCTTTGTCGGAACTTACGTTAAAACTAAGGATCCGGTTGAAAGTTTCCGTATCGGAATGGCCTGTGGTGCTGCTACAGCCTTTACCAAGGATATTGCGGTCATGAGCCAGATAGAAGCGGTCTTACCACAAATTAACGTGGAAGAAATTTCGTAATGAAGGAGAATTCAAATGCAAATTAAAGATATTTTAGCTCCTGAATCGATGATTATGTCGCTTAAAGCGACAAACAAAGAAGATGCAATCAAGGAAATGGCTGATTTGGAAGTCAAGACCGGGATTGTTAATGATGAAGATGAATTCATCAAATCGATTTGGGCACGTGAAAATGAATCAACAACTGGTATTGGCGATGGCATTGCAATGCCACACGCTCGTAACAAGGCAATTAATAAGGCTCGTGTTCTTTTTGCCAAAAGTGAACAAGGAATTGATTATAATTCACTTGATGGCCAACCAGTTTATTTATTCTTTATGATTACCGCACCAGATGGTGCTGATAATACTCACTTGCAAGCTTTGGCTAAGCTATCAGGCTTACTGATTAACCCGGATTTGGTTGCGGCATTAAAGAATGCCCAATCACCTGAAGAAGTAATCAAGCTATTTGAAGATGCTGAACAAAAAAGCGATGCTGATAAAAAAGCCGAAAAAGAACAAGCTGCTAGTGCAAGTAATAGCGGTGATGCAGACAAGCCGCTAATTGTTGGGGTTACTGCATGTATTAATGGGATTGCCCACACTTATATGGCACAAGAAGCAATCATTAAGGCCGGTAAAGCACAAGGTGCTGATGTTCGAATTGAAACGAATGGTTCCGAAGGCGTTAAGGACAAGTTGACCGCTGACGAAATTAAGCGGGCAAAGGGTGTTATCATTGCCTCTGATAAGAAAGTCGACATGCCCCGTTTTGACGGTAAGCCATTGATCAGCCGACCTGTTGTTGACGGTATTAATAAACCTGACGAATTAGTTGAAACTATCCTTGATTCAAAGGCTAGTGTTTACCATTCCGATGGTCAAGCTGCACAAGAATCCGAAGACTCTAAGAAGGGCTTCTGGGGTTCAATTTACCAAAACCTAATGAATGGTGTTTCTCACATGTTGCCGTTTGTTATCGGTGGTGGTATTTTAATGGCTATTTCCTTCATTGTGGAAAACTATGCTGGCGGACCAAAGTCACCTGCCTTCATTTTCCTCAACAATGCCGGAAATATGGCCTTTGCCTTCATGGTGCCAATTCTTTCAGGTTACATTGCTGAATCAATCGGCGACTTACCTGCTTTAATGCCAGGTTTCGTCGGTGGTTTTATGGCCACTGTCTATAGCGGTGCCTATGGTGGTGCTTACGTAGCTAATGTCTTAACTAACGCTAAGTCACCAGCTGGTTTCCTTGGTGGTCTTGCATCAGGTTTCATTGCCGGTTACTTGGTAGTTGGCTTGAAGAAATTGTTTGCTAAGTTGCCAAAATCACTTGAGGGTATGAAGCCAATGCTTATTTACCCAATTCTGAGTTTGCTGCTGATTGCACTGATTATGTACTACATTGTTAACCCAATCTTCAGTACAATTAACTTTGCAATTACTAACTTCTTAAACCAAATGGGTACTGGTAACTTAGTTGTTTTGACGACCATCTTGGCTGCGATGATGTCAATCGATATGGGTGGACCTTTCAACAAGGCTGCTTATGTCTTTGCATCAGGTGCGTTTGCCAATGACCCTCATTCAACGGTTGCTGCCGTAATGATGGCTGCAGTTATGGTCGGCGGAATGGTACCACCATTTGCTACTGCAATTGCAACTACTTTCTTCAAGAACAAGTACACTGAAGATGAGCGCCGTGCCGGAATTACTAACTGGATTCTAGGTTTCTCATTCATTACCGAAGGTGCAATTCCATTTGCTGCCGCTGATGCTGGTCACGTTATTCCATCATGTATCATCGGTTCAGCAGTTGGTGGAGCTTTAGTTGGCTTCTGGCGCATCGGTGTTCCCGCACCTCACGGGGGTCTTTGGGTATCACCACTTGCTAACCACATTTTGCTCTACTTTGTAGCTACGATTGTTGGTTCAATTGTGGCCGGGGTGATCTTGGGCTTATGGAAAAAAGCAATTAAAACCGAAAATTAATTAATTTACCAATTCGTTTAAAAACGTCACTTTAATAGGTGGCGTTTTTTTGCTAGCAAAATTAGTGCCATTAATTAACCGCCACTTAATAAATAAAAGTGGTAATTTAACCCCGCATTTTTGCCATTTGACCTGTCAATTTTGGCAGTTGAATCCGATTTCTCTAAGTTAAACTAGATTATATGTAATACTAAAGTGTTAAAAAGGGGATAGTTCAATATATTAGTGAGACGGAGAATATCGTGTTTAATTTATTCATTTTGCTGGCGGAAAGACTAGGAATAATCATGATTCTTGCTTTCATGCTGGTTAATATGCGCTTTTTCAGAAACTTAATTGAAAAAAGAACACTAAAGTCGCAGATTTGGTTATTCGTAATTTTTTCCTTATTTGTTGTTATTGCCAACTTAACCGGAGTGGAAATTTCTAGCTCAAAAGAAATTGTTACGCCGCTAATAATTACTGGCTTGCCGCAGACCGATTCAATTGCTAACACCCGAATGCTGGTTATTACCACTGCTAGCTTAACTGCAGGTCCCTATGTTGGCATGCTGGTGGGGCTTGTTGGCGGGTTGCACCGGGTTATCTTTGGTGGCTTTTCCGATTATTTTTACATTGCTAGTTCAGTTCTGATTGGCTATCTTATTGGGGTTCTGGGAGACAGGGTAAAAAAGAATAGTCTTTATCCGTCATCTTTTTGGGTTGCCGTTTTATCATTGTTCGCGGAACTGATCCAAATGGCCTTTATCTTTGCTTTTCACGGCTTTGGCCTAATTAAACTGATCTTTATTCCGATGATTTTGTTAAACACAATTGGTTCCAGCCTGTTTATTGAGATTTTAAAAACTTATTTATCAAATGAACGGCAACTGCGGGCAGTGCAGACAAAGGATGTTCTGGAATTAACCAATAAAACTCTGCCCTATTTTAGACACGGCTTGGATCTTAATTCGGCCGCTCATGTCTGTCACATTATCAAAAAATATACAAAGTTTGATGCCGTGGGTTTAACCGATAGAGTTAACGTCTTAGCCCATGTTGGTGCCGGCCAGGACCATCATATTGCTGGCGAACCAGTTATTACTGATATGTCAAAAACGGTAATTGCGACGGGCAAGGAAAAATTGGCTCATTCTAAAGAAGAAATTGGCTGCCCGCACAAAGGCTGTCCCTTAACATCGGCAATTGTGTGTCCTCTTCAAGTTAATAAGAAAACAATTGGTGCCTTAAAACTATATTTTTGTGAGGGAAGAGAGATGACCGTAGTTGAAGAAAATTTAGTGCGTGGTCTTGCCATGATTTTTTCCGGTCAATTGGCAATCGGAATTACCGAGCAGCAGACCGCGCTACTCAACGAAGCAGAAATTAGGGCGCTACAAGTTCAGATTAATCCCCATTTTTTCTTCAATGCGGTTAATACAATTGTTGCCTTAATGCGGGTCGACGTTGATCAGGCTCATGATGCTTTAATGGAATTAAGTACATTTTTTCGGTCGAGCTTAAAGAATGGCCAGGCTAAAGAGGTTACGCTTGAGCAGGAAAAGCAGCACGTAGAAGCATATACTAAGATAGAAAGCCTGCGCTTTCCTAATAAATTTACAGTTAACTACCAGATCGAAGTTCCAAATGAGACTTTGCTGCCGTCTTTTTGTCTTCAGATTTTTATTGAAAATGCGATTCGGCATGCTTTTAAAGGGCGTAAAACCGGTAATCAGATTAGGGTCAATCTGAACAGAAAGGGTGCAAATCTTGCAATCAGCGTTAGTGACAATGGTAGCGGAATTGATCCGCAGATTTTAAGCAGGCTAGGTCAAGAACCAATCAGCGAATCAAAGGGGAGTGGACTGGCACTTTATAATTTAAATAAGCGCTTAATCAATTTATACGGAACATCTAGTCAGTTAAAGGTGTTAACTAGTGCAAATGGCACAACATTTAAGACGACAATTCCGTTAAAGTTGGCCAAAAAAGCAAATTAATAAAGAGGGGAAACTAAGATGAAGATTTTAGTTGTTGATGATGAACCACTAGCAAGAAATGAATTAGCGTATTTAATTAAAAAAAGCCCGGCCATGCGGGGACAGGCAATCAAACTTTATCAGGCTGAAGACATTAAAGAAGCGCAAGGAATTCTGTTAAAGCATCAGATCGACTTAATGTTTCTCGACATTTCGCTCAATGAGGAAAACGGTTTTGAACTAGCTGAAGAATTAAAGCAGCTTACATATTCGCCTATCATCATTTTTGCAACTGCCTATGATGAGTATGCAGTTAAGGCCTTTGATGTTGGCGCATTGGATTATGTTTTAAAACCGTTTGAACAAAAGCGGATTGACCAGGCATTAGCCAAGGTGGTTAATATCTTAAATGTGCAGGCTACTAAGTCGGTTCAAACTAAAACTGACCGTGAGGTTTTAAGCATCGAACTAGAAGACCGAAATGCCGTAATCAAAAAGCTAGATGTTATTTCCGCTAGAATTGATAATGGCGTTTTAACAATCGCAACTAATAAGCAAAAATACCAAACTAAAAAGACCTTAGCGTGGATTGCTAAGCGGCTGACGGATCCACGTTTTATGCAAGTTCACCGCAGTGCTGTAGTCAATATTGAAGATATTAAGGAAGTTCAGCCTTGGTTTAACCATACTTTGCTGTTAATTATGAGTAACGGTGATCGAATCCAAGTTGGCCGCTCTTACCGCAAAGATCTGAATGAGCGGCTGGGGATGTAAAAAGAAAAAATAGGACTTGTGAAAGTTGCTAGGTGCAGTTCACAAGTCTTTTTTTGCAGTTCGCCGTTAAATCGCTTTCAAGATAATATTTTTCCGTTAAGGTAGTTACTGAAGGCAATCAAAGATGTAATGAGAAAGGAAATGGCTTATGAAGAAGGGAAAAGCAGAAAAAACAAAGTCAGCGCCGATTTTGGTTCAGATGTTTATTTATGCTGCAATATTATTTGCATCCCAGATAATATCTGATTTAATGCCAAAATCATTTCCAGTGCCAACGCCAGTCATTGGGTTAGTTTTACTCTATCTCTTGCTAACCTTTCATCTTATTAAAGTTGAATGGGTTGACTCGTTTGGAAGTGCGTTGATTTCGCTGATTGGTTTTATGTTTGTTCCGTCAGGAATTTCACTAGCAGCTAATCTGAAGATAATGGAAACGCAAGGAGTGCAATTAGTAATTGTAATTATTGCTTCAACAATTATTCTGCTGGTTGTCGTTGCTTATACAACACGGTTTTTTAGCTGGGCTGTTCATAAGATTACTAGCAACCAAACTAGTATTGTTGATCATAAAAAAGTGGGAGGTGTTAAATAGTGAAATATATTGCAAACCCATTATTTGGCGTTTTCTTATCATTGGTCCTTTTCTTGATTGGACAATGGCTATTCAAAAAATCCAAGGGATTTTTCCTCTTTCAGCCACTTTTTGTCAGCATGGTTTTGGGAATTGCCGTTTTGGTTATTCTGGGCAAGTATTTTAATGTCACGACTGCGACAGTTTATGCTAAAGCCTATAAACCAGGTGGCGACATCATTTTTTGGTTTATTACACCGGCCACAATTGCTTTCGCTGTACCATTGTATAAACGTAATGATGTTGTTAAGAAAAATTGGCTCGTCATTTTATTGGGCTTAATCGTTGGTACTTTTATTTCAATGGTATTAATTACTTTAGTGTCTAAGGCAGTTGGACTTGATAAGGTTGGTATTAGATCAATGCTCAGCCAATCCGCTACTACTGCTGTTGCAATGCCGCTCACTTCTTCAATCGGAGGCAATGCTTCAGTAACCGCCATGGCATGTATTATCAATGCGGTTGTAATTTATGCTCTTGGCAAACAATTAGTGGACTGGTTCAAACTAAACAGTGATCCGCTAGGAACAGGCTTAGGGCTAGGAACTGCAGGCCACACGGTTGGCTCTGCTTTTGCCTTGCAACTAGGATCAATTCAGGGAGCAATGGCGGCTGTCGCCGTTGTAGCAACTGCTTTAGTTGATAATTTGTTGGTTCCAATCTTTTCACATATGATTGGATTATAGATTTAGAATTAGAAGATTTGTTTATACGTTTACTTACACTAAAAGCGTGCGGGAATTTCTGCACGCTTTTTAGTTTGTAGGCTTGCATAATAATCTGGAAAAAGAGCATGAAATATCTGTCTTTTGTGTATAGAACGAAAAAAACATAAATTTATAATAATATTAACTGATCAATTTTTAAATTAGGATGAAAGCGCTATTTTATTATGCAGGAGGAAATTATGCATGAAAATACAAGATAAATTCTTAAAAGGTGCTCAAGCGATACAAAATAACATTTATGTTAAGTCAATCTCAGATGGTTTATTATCATTAATGTCAATTATTATATTAGGTGCAATCGGTAGTTTAATTAATAATCTTCAAATACCAGTTTATCAGAAATTACTTGTTTCACTGAACCTAAAACCGATTTTGAGTATACCAGCAAATGTAACAATTAACGTTTTAAGCTTATATGCCACGTTTTTAATTGCAAATAAGTTTTGTGAATTAAATGGTAATGAAAACAAAAAATATGGACTTGAAGTTGGAATAATTGCGCTAGTCAGCTTTTTAATCGTAACTCCATTTAATGTTGACAAATCTTTCTCAATTACAGGAGTTCCGAGTGAATGGTTAGGCGCTAAAGGCTTATTTACATCATTCTTAGTTGCATTAATAGTAGCTAAACTTTATCTTTTTTTGAAGAAAAAGGGTTGGACAATTAAAATGCCCGATGGGGTTCCTCCTACTGTATCAAGTTCCTTTGCTGCACTAATACCTTCTTTTATCATAGCTTTTGTTTTTTTGGCAATCAGATTCTTGTTCTTAGCCACTAAATTTCAGAGTATGCAAAACTTTATTTATACAATAATATCAACACCATTGACTATGCTTAGCAACAATGCGTTTACAATGATTTTATTGGTTTTTTTGACTCAGTTGTTATGGATATTTGGTATTCATGGCGTTATGATCGTTGTCTCTGTTTTTATTGGAATTTGGATGCCGCTTGACGCTGCTAATCTTGCCGCATTTAATGCTGGACATGCAATTCCTAATATATATACTGGAGCAATATACGGAATGGCGACTTTTGCTGGTTCTGGTTTAACGATTGGTCTTTGCATTGCAATGCTAACGGCTCATAAAGAACAATATCGGATTTTAGGTAAACTATCTTTAATTCCGAACTTGTTTGGTATAAATGAGCCTTTGATTTTTGGAACGCCAATCGTGATGAATCCGATATTAGCAATACCATTTATTCTGACCCCTTTAATTGGAATAGTAATTGCTATTTTAGGAATTAAAATGGGTCTGTTACCTATTCTTCCAGGAATTAGCGTTCCTACTGGAACACCGATTATCCTTCATGGCTTTTTAGCTGGGGGAGGTAGCATTGCCTGGGCTATTTATGAATTAATCATAAGTATAATGAGTTACTTCACATATTTACCATTTTTTAAGAAACTTGATTCTGAGCCTGAAGCAAAAGAATAAATACTTTAAGATAAATGTTAAATCGGTATGATTGAAAGGAAAATATGAGTAATAAAAGATGTACAAAAACTTTTCCAGCTAATTTTTTGTGGGGAGGGGCTACTGCTGCTAGTCAAATAGAAGGAGCATGGAAAGAAAAAGGGAAAGGGGTTACGATAACTGAGGTTGTACCACAACCTAATTTCAAGCAAAAGTTGGCATTTCCAGAGGTAACTAAAGACAGTATTAAGCGTGCATTAGCTGATCATAATGATGCTCGCTATCCAAAAAGAAATGGAATTGACTTCTATCATTCTTATCAAAAAGACATTCGCTTATTGCACGAAATGGGCTACCGTGCATTTCGGTTTTCTATTTCTTGGGCAAGAATTTTTCCAAATGGAATTGAAGAAAATCCTAACCAAGATGGTCTCCAATTTTACGATAAAATTATAAATGAGTGTTTAAAATATCATATTGAACCAGTAGTAACGATGCACCATTTTGATTTGCCGTTAAACATAACTTTAAAACAAAATGGTTGGGCAAGTAGAAAAACAATTGATTTGTTTACAAAGTACACTGAGGTAATTATTAATCGTTATAAAGGAAAAGTTAGATATTGGATAACTTTTAACGAAATAAATTCTGGTACTTGGGGGTTTGTCGGTACTGGAGCTTTAGAGGATGGACTTAGTAATAATCAAAAACTAAATCTTCGATATCAGTCTTTGCATCATATGTTTCTTGCGAGTGCATGTGCTGTTAAGCAAGTACACAAACTTGACCCAAATGCACAAGTTGGCTGCATGATTGCTAAAGATTTAATTTATCCTTACTCCTGTGACCCTCAAGACGTTCTTTTGGCGCAGAGAAAAGAAAATTTAAATTATTTTTGTAGTGATGTTCAAATCAAAGGCAAATATCCTAGTTTTATGAGTAGGTATTTTAATGAACATCAGATTCAAATTGATTGGGAGCAAAACGATCAGAAAACTCTTGAAGAAGGTAAGTGCGATTTTTTGGCATTTAGTTATTACTCATCTTTAACAGTCTCAAGCTCTAAGCAAGACAATAGTCAACATGGCAATATGGCGCTAGGAAAAGCTAATCCATATTTAAAGAAAACACCTTGGGGCTGGCAAATAGATCCAATTGGACTGCGTATTACTTTAAACGGTTTTTGGAATAGATATCAAATCCCGCTGTTTATTGTTGAGAATGGGTTAGGAACTGCAGATAAGGTTGAAAATGGAGAAATTCATGATTCCTATCGAGTTGACTATTTGAAGCAACATATTGCACAAGTGCTGGAGGCAATTAAAGATGGAGTAAAAGTAATTGGCTATTTAATGTGGAGTCCCTTTGATTTAGTTAGTGCGTCCACTTCTCAAATGTCTAAGCGATATGGCTGCATTTATGTTGACCTAGACGATAATGGCAATGGCACTTTGAAGCGAATACCTAAGGATTCTTTTTATTGGTATAAAAAGGTCATTGAAACTAATGGAAAATTAATTGAAAATAATAACTGACATAAAATTATTTGAGCAGAAAAAGTGAAGATCAAGAATCTGGGGAGAAATTAGTTCTTTGAGCAAAAAGAGCAGGTAATACACTGAAAAAAGTGTTTTGCCTGCTTTTTACTTCTTTACGCAACCCAAGTTAATTATTAGACTCTTCCTAGAGCATATTGTTAGAGTAAAGAAAACAACTGCTTGATTAGATGAACTACGTGCATACTGGCGTAAAAGTTACTAATCATGTGGTAAGAAATCTTCTGCCGGTTAACCATATACATCATGGGCAGATTTTCGGTAAGCATTTAAGCGACACCGCGTCCATAAATGCTTTACGACTTTGAAAACCAATAAAAATATATATCAGTTACTATAATAAGCAAAGCTAAAAGAACTAATTCCGATTGAATATCGGGAATTAATTCTCAACTGAAATTTATTAAACTGTCCTAAATCTTGAGGTTCACATTGCAAGTTCAGCATTTTTTGTTAGCCTAGGAGAATTGTTTCTTCTCAGGCTCTGTTTAGTGTATAATGGTTATTAATTGTAAGTAACTTTTATTGCTGCGACGGTCCAATTTATGTTATTAAAAAAATAAAATAGAAAAGGAATGACAACAATAATGACATTTGCTAAATTAAGGAAAATTTTTACAGGTACGGCTTTAATTGGTCTGGTTCTCCTCTTACTCAGTGCTTGCACGCAGAAACCACAAAAAAGTAGTAAAATTTCGATTATGACTACGACCAACGTTTATGCTGATATTGCTCAAAATGTGGTGGGAAAATATGGTACGGCACAGGCAATTATTAAAAACGCCAATGCTGATCCACACGACTTTGAGCCAACAACTAACGATGCCAAAGCATTATCAAATGCTGACATTGTTGTCGCTAACGGATTAGGTTATGATGGCTGGATGAATAAACTTGCTTCTTCGGTTGATAAAGAACCGGTGCTTGTGGGTGAAGACCTAATGAATTTGAAAAAGGGCGCTAATCCGCACATCTGGTTTGATTTGACTATGCCAACAAAGTATGTTAATTACTTAGTTAGAAAGCTCAGTAAAAAAGATCCACGTCATGCAAGCTATTACCGTGATAACGGGCAAAAGTATTTGCGTAAAATAGCTCATATTCAAAAATCGGCTTCTCAAATAGATGGTAAGAATAGCAAGCCAGTTTATGTTAGTGAACCTGTGTTTGATTACGCATTAGAAGCCGCTCACTTAAAAGTCGCCGATCAAGAATTTGAACAAGCAATTCAGAATAATACGGATCCAAGTCCTGCAACTGTCCGGGCAATGTCAGAGGGAATTAAGCAGCGCAAGATTGCTTTCTTTGTTGCTAATTCACAGACTTCTAGTTCAACTGTTAACAGTTTTATCAAGTTGGCTAAAGAGCAGGATATTCCTGTTCTCTATGTCCGGGAAACAATTCCTTCTAAGACAACTTACCTTGAATGGATGACTGAAAATTATCAAAAATTGGCTGCTGTAGCCAAAAAATAGTTATTACGAGGAAAGAAAAATGAGGAAAATAATTGCGGCTTTAGCTTTTGCTGCAGGAATAACAGTTCCAACTGTCACTGCAGTTGCAACTAAGCCAGTAGCAGTTCATGCCAGTTCAATTAATGATATGGCTAAGCAAAATAGTTACGGAGGCATAACTTACCTCAACCAAATGTTGCAGCAAAAGGGAATACCATTTAACGATTTTCAAGCCCAAAATAAAATTAATTATCGTAATGGTAAACCTGAAGGTGTTGTTATTCACGAGACAGCGACGCCTGGTGCTTCAGCCTATAATGAGGCAATTTATTTTAACCGCGAATGGATGAATATTTATTCGTATGTTCATGCTTTCGTTGACAAGACTGGCGTTATTCAAATGACGTCAACTGATTATGGCGTTTGGGGCGCTGGTCCGCAGGCTAATAATCGCTTTTTCCAAGTAGAATTATGTGAAGAAAATAATCTTTCTGACTTCGCCAAAAGTGTTAATAATGACGCAATTTACGTTGCACAAGTGATGCGTAAATATAACTTGGTACCAGATAATGCCGTCCATGATGGCAAGGGAACTGTTTGGTCTCACCGCGCGGTTTCTCAATTTTTGGGTGGAACTGACCATGGCGATCCTGATGGCTATTTTGCTAAATGGGGTTACTCGATGGACGACTTTTTTGACCTCATCAAGTACTATTATGATAATGGCTCAGCTGGTAGCGTAACTCCAGCTCCCACACCGGTTGCGCCGCAGCCAACTAAGCCTAAGCCAACTGCACCAACAGCTCCCACACTACCTAAACCAGTTGGAACTAAATTGTTAATGCATAACGCTTTGATTTACGATCAAAGCGGTGTCAAAACTAAGCAGGCAACTAAGAAGGCTGGGACTAAGTTAACAGTTTATGGCACGAAAGTTATTAAAGGTAGAAAGTACTTGCAAGTTGGCACTAATCAGTATGTTGTCGCAACTAATGTTGACGGCAGCTTAAGGCTCCTAAAGCATAATGCTTATATCTATGACGAAGATGGTATCCGCATTGGCACGGATAAGTTATTGCGGGGCAATTATGTTAGAACTTATGGCGGGCGCGTCAAGATTCATGGGCGCAAGTACTATATTATCGATAATGGACAATTTGCTAAGGTTGGCAATTTTAAATAAAAAAGTTTCAGAGGTGCAATTTGTCTGATATTTTAACAGTTAATAATCTCTCAATGAGGTTTGACAAAAAGACCGTTTTTGAAAATTTGAATTTTAAACTAAAAAAAGGGTCGATGACTGCGCTCTTAGGTCCCAATGGTACTGGTAAGACAACGTTAATCAATGTTTTAATGAAAATGCTGGTACCGTCAAGCGGTTCATTTGAATTTGCGGATGGTGTTCGCTTAGGCTATGTTCCCCAGTTTCGTAATATTGATGCGGAATACCCGCTATCAATTGCCGCTTTTATTGGTTTAAATGCACCTTTAATTAAAACGGGCAAGGTAAAGAAAACTATTAAAGCCCAGCTGCAGGAAACAAACTTATACGATATTAGGAATACGCGGATGGGTGAAGCTTCAGGCGGGCAAAAGCAGCGTGCTTATCTAGCCCAAGCGCTTCTTGATAGTCCAAATGTAATTATTTTGGATGAGGCTACTGCCAGCTTAGATCCAGTGGCTAAGGATGAACTCATGCGGTTGATTAAGCACTTAAATGAAAAACACAAAATAACGGTTTTATTTGTAACGCATGATATCCCGTTGGCGGAAAAATATATGCAGGACTACCTGTATTTGAACCACCAAAAAATTGAGCAGGGGGAAATGGCGAATTTCAAGGAGGCTTATGAATAATGTTTGCATATGACTTTATGCGCAATGCCTTCTTGGCTAGTACTTTTATTGCGATTACCTGTGGTACCGTAGGGGTTTATGTGGTTGCCCGCAACTTTAGCTTTTTAGCGCATACCTTATCAGAAATCGGCTTTGCCGGAGCAGCCTTTGCTGTCTGGTGCGGGATTGGACCGTTATGGGGCATGTTATTATTTACCCTTCTTGGTTCAATCAGTGTTGGTGAATTATCACTGCACAGTGAGCAAAAAGAATCGTCAATTAGTGCGATTTCTGCCTTGTTCACGGGGCTAGGGGTATTATTCTTGGCCATTTCCGGTGCCAATAGTAATTATGCTACTAATATTTTGTTTGGCAGCATAATCGGTGTTGATAAGCACGGCGTAGTTCAACTGGTTATTTTATCCATCATTGTGTTATTAATGATTTTCGGTATGCAAAAGCAGCTTAATTTTGATTCATTTGATCATATTGGCGCACTGGCGCATGGGGTTAAAACTGGCTGGGTTAGTCTGGTATTTTTAATTGCCTTAGCAATGTCTGTATCAATTGGTGCACAAATTGTTGGTTCATTATTAGTTTTTATTTTACTGACTTTGCCACCAGCTACGGCTAATTATCTGGGTAAGACGGTTGGCGCAATGATTGCCTGGTCTGTCTTCTTTGCTCTTGTTGGTGTTTGGCTAGGGTTATATCTTGGTTTTATTACCAATTTACCAGTTACCTTTTTCATTGCCGTAATTGAAGTTGTAATTTATCTTATTACTTACTTCATACATTTATTTAGACGTAGTCTATAAAATAGTTAAGAAGAAAATTTGCAAAAGCAGGTTTTCTTCTTTTGCTTGTGAAAAAATATACAGCAAGAGGCTTAACAGAATAACATTCTTTTTAAAAATTCACTAACTATTGTAAGCATTTCCATGTATAATAGAAGTAGATAGTTTTAAACAAAGGAGTCTTACCAATGACATCATATTATAATGGGTTTCCTCAAAGTGATCGAGACGAAGCAATAAGCATGATTAACCTCGATGAGCTTGAGGAGCGTGCAAAAGAAGTCATGCCAGAAGGAGCTTATTATTACATTGCCTCTGGCTCGGAGAATGAGTGGACATGGCGTAATAATACTGCTGCGTTTAATCATTTTCAGATTGTGCCCCGTGCGTTGACTAATATGGATAGCCCGCAACTTGATACCGAGTTTATGGGAATGAAGCTGAAAACGCCGGTAATAATTTCACCAATAGCTTGCCACGGTATTGCGCATAAGGATGCTGAAGTTGCTACACAAAAGGGTGCAGCTGCGGCTGGTGCACTATTTACATCCAGTACTTACGCAAACAAGAGTGTTGAGGATATTGCGGCCGCTGCTCCTAATGCACCAAGATTTTTCCAACTTTATTTAAGTAAAGACTGGGATTTTAATAAGATGGTCTTTGATGCGGTCAAAAAAGCCGGTTATTCTGGCATTTTCTTAACTGTTGATGCTCTTGTTTCCGGTTTTCGTGAAGCTAACTTAAGAACTAAATTTGCTTATCCAGTTCCACTAGATTTCTTTACCCGCTATCAAGGCGCAAAGGGTGAAGGTCAAACTGTTGCGCAAATGTATGCTTCTTCGGCACAAAAGATTGGCCCAGAAGATATTAAGCGGATTAAGGAAATGTCAGGCTTACCTGTCTTTGTCAAAGGTGTTGTTTGTGCTGAAGATGCCTTCTTAGCAATGGGTGCCGGTGCTGACGGAATTTACGTAACTAATCATGGTGGTCGTGAAATTGACTGTGGTCCAGCAACAATCGACATGTTGCCAGAAATTGCTAAGGCAGTTGACCACCGTGTACCAATCATCTTTGATTCAGGCGTACGGCGCGGTTCGCATGTCTTCAAGGCTTTAGCCCTTGGTGCTGATTTGGTCGGAATTGGTCGTCCATATCTATACGGCTTGGCACTTGGCGGTGCAAAGGGCGTTCAATCAGTGATTGAACAACTTAACCAGGAATTGCTAATTGATATGCAATTGACTGGTTGCAAGACAATTGCAGATATCAAGCATGCCCGGTTGACTCATTTCAACTATACTGCTGATAACTTGAAATCAAATACTGATCCATCAAGAATTACCCCATATCCTGTAACTAATGATAATCAGCTAAAAGAAGAGGATTCAGCAACCGATGCTGTTTCTGGTGCTTCTCAAGAATAGAATTTTAAATATTATTAACGAAAATGTTCTGC
The DNA here is from genome assembly GCF_026536055.1 of Lactobacillus sp. B4015. Classification (NCBI taxonomy): domain Bacteria; kingdom Bacillati; phylum Bacillota; class Bacilli; order Lactobacillales; family Lactobacillaceae; genus Lactobacillus; species Lactobacillus sp. B4015. Next base: position 47,785 of record NZ_JAFNOY010000007.1, on the reverse strand, counting down.
ATTTACAATCTAACAAGGTTAGTAAGCAGAACATTTTTTATTTTGGCTATCAAAAATGAGAAAAAAAGTCAAATATGACGTTGTAATTTAATATTTATATTATTATAATTGCTATAATGTAAAAGCTAATAATGGAGGAAAAGTTATGAAAAAGGCGTGGAAATGGCTTGAGATGGTCCTCGCAGTGTTCATGTTGTTGGCCTTGGTGCCACAAAAAGCGCTAGCTACCAAAGACACTCAATCCACTAAAATAACGGATACTTACCTGAAAAAAGTAAAAAGTAAGGGCGAGCTTGTTATGGGAACCAGTCCAGACTTTCCTCCTTATGAATTTGTCAAAAATATTAATGGCAAATCTAAGGTAGTCGGGATGGACATCGAGGTTGGGCAAAAAATTGCTCACGATTTAGGAGTTAAGCTAGTTGTTCGAACAATGGATTTTGATTCCTTACTTGTCGCCCTGGAAACTGGCAAGATTGATATGGTCATTTCTGGGATGACTGCAACACCCAAGCGGGCGCAAAGTGTAGACTTTAGTACGGCTTATTATAGAAGTGGACAAGATTTACTGATTAGAAAGGCTGATAAAGATAAGTACCATGACTTCCGTTCTTTTAAAGGCAAGACAATCGGTGCTCAGACTGGCAGTTTGCAGGCGACTTTGATTAAGGAGCAAGCAAAAAGGACCAAGCTGAAAACAATGGATAAAGATAGTGATCTTATTTTAGCTTTGAAAACCAATAAGTTTGATGCGGTGGCAGTTGATACCGCCACTGCAGCTGCTTTTGCCAAAAATACGGATGGCATCATGGCAATTCCTTCGGGATTAAAGATAACTTCTGATGGTTCTGCCGTAGCTTTTCATAAAGGTGCTACAAGTTTAGTCAAAGCGGCAAATAAATCGATTGCTGAGATTAAAAAGAAGGATTTGATTAACAAGGTTTATTTACCAAAAGCCGGTAAATACCTAGCAGGTGGAAAAACTAAAAAAGAGGCTAAGGCTTCGAACTCAATGTGGGCATATAAAGACTTCTTCATTGCTGGTGTTGGCTATACCCTGTTTATTTCAGCAATCTCAGTCATTTTTGGCTTTTTACTAGGAGCAATTTTGGCTTTAATGCGGTTAAGCCATAATGAAATTGCTCATTCAATTGCAACGGCATATATTGAATTTGTGCGGGGAACGCCTTTAATGGTCCAACTGCTCTTTATCTATTTTGGCCTAGGTTTAGTAGTCAATATTCCGGCACTTTTGTCAGGAATCATTGCTGTTTCACTGAACTCGGCGGCTTACGTTGCGGAGGTTATTCGGTCAGGAATAAATTCAATTGCAACAGGGCAGACAGAAGCCTCACGTTCATTAGGACTGTCACGCTCGGCAACGATGCGCTATGTAATTATGCCGCAGGCTATGAAAAACATTTGGCCTGCTCTGGGAAACGAGTTCGTTTCCTTGATTAAGGAAAGTTCAATTGTTTCTGTTATTGGTGTTAAAGACCTGATTTACCAGTCAAGAATTGTTCAGGCTGATACTTATCGTGGAGTCATGCCATTAGTAATTACAATGATTTTGTACTTTATCATCACCTTTGGCCTGTCCAGCTTGATGAAAGTATTTGAAAGGAAAATGAATCATGACTAACAAGGCCCCAGTTATTGAAGTAGAACATTTAAAAAAGACATTCGGTCATAATGAAGTTTTAAAGGATATCAACGCAGAAGTTGATGATGGCCAGGTGATTTGTTTGGTTGGTCCAAGTGGCGCGGGAAAAAGTACCTTTTTACGCTGTCTTAATCTTTTAGACGAGCCGACTTCTGGCAAAGTACTGTTTAACGGGCAAGAACTAACCGCCTTAAGTGAGGATCAACTAGATACTTTACGTGAAAAAATGGGAATGGTTTTTCAACAATTCAACTTATTTCCACATATGAATATTATTGAAAATATCAAATTGGCGCCAATGAAAGTCAAAAAGCTTAGCGATGAGGAAGCAACTGCTAAGGGCATTGAACTGCTCAAACAAGTTGGGCTGGAAGATAAAGCTGAAGCATTTCCAGCAAGCTTATCCGGTGGTCAGCAGCAGCGGGTTGCGATTGCACGGGCATTAGCTATGGATCCAGAAGTGATGCTGTTTGATGAACCAACTTCAGCTCTTGATCCAGAAATGGTCGGCGAAGTATTGAAAGTAATGCAAGATTTAGCGCAAAAAGGGATGACCATGGTGGTGGTCACTCACGAGATGGGCTTTGCCAAAAACGTTGCCGATGAAGTTTGGTTCATGGCAGACGGCTATGTACAAGAAAAGGCGGCACCACAAGAATTTTTTGCCCAACCAAAGACCAAGCGGGCGCAGGAATTTTTGGCAAAAGTACTAGAAGCATAAAAAGAGGATAAAATTGTGGATAAAAAACGTGCACTTAGAATCCTGAGCGATTTAATTGCGATTGATTCGGCCAATGATCATGAAAGTCTAGTTGCTGATTATCTGACGAACTTATTTAAAAATTATCCTGTTAACATTGAACGTGTCACTTATGCACCCGGACGTGACAATTTAGTTGTGACAATGGGAAATCATGGTCCATTGCTTGGCTTTTCCGGTCATGAGGATGTTGTGTCAGCTGGTGATTTGGCAAATTGGCAGTTTCCGCCGTTTGAAGCGACAATTAAAGATGGCAAGCTCTATGGTCGGGGCGCAAGCGATATGAAATCCGGCCTTGCGGCAATGGTGGTTGCAATGCTTGATTTGCTAGACAGTGGGCAAGAACTACCTGGCCGAATTCGCTTATTAGCTTCTGTTGGGGAGGAAACCGGCGAATATGGGGCAGCACAATTAGTCAAAGAAGGCTATGCTAAAGATTTAGCTGGCCTAATTGTTGGTGAACCCTCGCACTTTAATATCCGGGTAACTCATAAAGGCGTAATCGATTATTACGTGACTTCAAAGGGAGTTTGTGTTCATTCATCGACACCAGAAAAAGGTCAAAATGCGATTATGCCGCTGATTGCGTTTGCCCAAAAGGCACAGGACTTAATGGCTAGTCATACAAAAAAGGATCCAGTCTTGGGATCTTTGACCCATGTAATCAGTCAGATTCAAGGTGGCAGTCAGATTAACTCGGTTCCTGATCATGCTTGGCTTTCAGGCAATATCAGGACAACACCGGTTTACCCTAATGAGCAGATATACCAAGAATTAGAACAGATTGTAGCGCAATTAAATGAGCAGGGTGCGCAGCTGAAAATTAGCTATAGCTTTCCTGAAGTGCCGCTGCCTAACCAAGAAAATACGAAACTGGCAAGATTAGCCAAACAGGTTGTTAACCAAGAATTTAATTTGCCGTGTGAGTATACGGCGGGAACAGGTGCAACGGATTCATCTGAATATATTCAAGCTGGCACTTTTCCAATCATTATTTTAGGACCAGCGGCGGGGACAACCGATCATCAACCAAATGAATATGTTGCAATAGATGACTATTTATTGGGATGTCAATTATACCAAGCTTTAGCCAAACGCTTTTGGGCTGAATACCAATAATTTTAACTATAGAAAAACCACTTCTTTGAGTAAGAAGTGGTTTTTTGATGTGAGAAATTTTATTTCCATATTTGTTATATTATTTACATGGCAAAATTTCAAGGGTTATTTAAGATTTTTTGTCACAATTGTTTTAAATTCAGTTAAGCGTTGTGCAAAAGTTGTGAAAGCTTCTTCCAGATAGTCAGGCTTAGTCATGTCAACGCCCGCCCGTTTCATAATTTCGACCGGGTAATCGCTTGAACCGGATTTTAAGAAATTAAGGTAGGCCTCTTTTTGGTCGCTGCTGCCGTGAACCACGTTATTGGCAAGAGCAGTAGCAGCCGCAAAACCCGTAGCATATTGGTAAACGTAGAAGTTATAGTAGAAGTGCGGAATCCGTGCCCATTCTTTGGCAATTTCACCACCTGGTTCTACCGCGTCACCGTAATAACGCTGATTTAGTTCACCATAAAAGTCATCTAACCGGTCAGCTGTCAAAGGTTCGCCCTTGGCATCCATTTCATGAATAAATTGCTCAAATTCTGCAAACTGCGTTTGCCGGTATAACGTACCTTTAAATGAATCAAGGTAATAATTAAGGACAAATGCCCGCGTCTTGGGGTCAGTGATATGATCTAAGAAGTACTCAGTTAAAATGTTTTCGTTAGTTGTAGAGGCAATTTCGGCAACAAAAATTGGGTAATCACCATAAACGTATGGCTGCGTCTGTCTTGTGTACATGCTGTGGACAGAGTGACCAGTTTCGTGTACTAGCGTATAGAGGGAGTCAACATTATTTTCCCAATTGAGTAACTCATAAGCATCTGTATCATAAGAGCCACCGGAATATGCTCCTGTTGCCTTATTCTGTGATTCAACTACGTCAATTACCCGATTATTAAAGATGTAATCGACTTGCTTCAAATAGTCTTCACCAAGAGGGCGCAAAGCTTTTTTAGCTTCCTCCTTGGCTTCCGCAAAAGTATAGCTCAATGATGGCTTACCGGTTAAAGGAACATACATGTCCCACATTTGTAAGTCGTTTAAGCCCAAGATTTGCTTTCGCAAATTTACGTATTCGTGTAGTAAATCAAGGTGTTGGTCAACCTCAGTAATTAAAGTATCATACACAATTGTGGGGATACCATTTTCATCTAACGCAGCATTTCTAGCCGAATCATAGTCGTGAACCCGCGCGTTATAGTTATGTTCCTTAACTTCACCAGAGAGGGTAGAAGCAAGTGAGTTTTTAAATTGATCATACGTTGCATACATAACATCAAAAGCGTTTTGACGAACTTTCCGATCTTGAGACTGAATGAGTAGGGAATAGAGGCCGTCGGACAATTGCACCATTTCGCCATCTTCATTTTGTACATAACCATATTCCATGTCGGAATTGGTTAACACATTATAGGTGTTTCCGGAAGTACTCAGTGCATCGCCAGCATCGGCAATTAGTCGTTCTTCTTGGGCTGATAGCGTGTGTGGCCTTTTACGCGTAATCTGTTCCAGCATGTGGGCGTAGTCATTTAGTCGTGGCTCCTCACTCTTAAACTGTGCCATTTTTTCTTCGGGAACTTGAATAATTGCGGGATTGAGGAAAGCAATGGCCGCTTCAAACTGACTGGTAAGTGCCTGCACTTGGGCCACATATCCGAGATAGTGGGCATTACTAGTGTCGACATCGCTAGACATGGTTGCATAGACATAAACCTTTTCTAAATTCCGACTAACAGTCAAAATCTTGTTTAAACCTTCATATAATTTATGCCCTGATTCAGTAAATTTTTCCTTTAAATTACTTAGACTCTGAACATCATTTTTAACCTGATTGTATGCGATTTCCCAGTCTTTATCCGTTTTAAAGATCCGGGTTAGATCCCACTTGAGTTCTTCAGGAACTTCATTTCTTTTGGGAATAGCCATTAACAGTTCTCCTTTATTTTTTATATGCTTAATACTAATTATGCTAAAAACTAAAAAATAAGATATTATTAATTATATTTGTTAATATTCTAATTCAAGTTTGAAAGTGATACAAATAAACATGGATAATTATGGAAGGAATTGAATCAAGGTATGGAACCAAATTCAAAACGGAGAGAAGATTACCGTAAAAAGCGCTCTTCCCTTAATCTTCACCGTAATCATGTTTTAGCGGCTCCGACTGGGGCACTAAAAGGCAATCTTTTTGCCCGAGTTTGCGGTATTGTAATCGTTTTATGCGTAAGCTGCGGCCTGGCATGGGCTGCTCACATGTATTTCGCTTTACACAGTGCAATTGATGGTCAAAGTGGCAATTCTGCTACTTCTGCGTTAATTGCCCAGAGAAAACCAATTTCAATTTTAATTCTTGGCGTTGATCAAGGACTTGAAGGTCGTCATGATAAGGGTAATTCAGATACGTTGATTTTGGCTACTGCTAATCCTGGTAAAAATAAGGCAACAATGACCTCGATTCCGCGTGATACCTTGGCTAATATTCTAGGCGATCCGGGAGATAAGTACAACATGTTTCGGGTCAATTCTGCCTATGGAATAGGCGGAAGCAAGGCGTCAATGCGAACTGTTTCCGCATTACTGGATGTTCCGATTAATTATTATGTCGAAGTGAATATGAAGGCACTCAAAAGTCTTGTTAATGCTGTTGGCGGTGTCGATGTTAACGTACCGTTTGACTTTTCTTATGACTGGTGTGATTTTCGTAAGGGAAAGCAGCATTTAAATGGCCGGCATGCAGTTGCTTATGTTCGGATGCGTCACGATGATCCCCGCGGAGATTATGGGCGGCAAATGCGTCAGCGGCAAGTAATTAACGCAGTTGTCCACAAAGCAATCTCGGTTGATTCAATTGCTAATTACCGTAATTTAGTAAAAATCTTTACCAAGTATGTTCGGACCAATCTGACATTCAATGATATGTTGGCTTTGGCATTGACATATCGCGGCTGTTCGCAAAATATAGATAGCGGTTATATTCAAGGACATGATGCGTGGATTAATGGATCATCAATCCAAGTCGTTTCGACCGCGGAACTGCAGAAGGCATCTAACAAAATCCGGACCAATCTTGACTTGGAAAAGAAAGTATTGGATAATGATGAAACTAAGCTCAATAAGTTAAATGAGCAGAATAATAATATTAAATGGAAGGATCCTAATCCCTTTACTAATTACCAAATTTATCATTCAGTCGTGACAGATGAATCAGAAAATAAATCAACTGGAACGGATACCAGTGATGACAATTCAACTGGTCAGTAGTTATTGATAGCAAAGGAGGCAAAAAAATATGCGTGGGCAATCAGTATTCGCAGTTATTTATGGCGTAATTTCAGCACTTGTTGCCTTTATTGCCGCGTCGGCTATTTGCTTGCGCACATTTCACTGGACTTTACCGGCCGCTGTTTTGGCCGCTAGTTTTTTTGCCTTATTTTTCTTTGCTCTTTCATGGTTTCGGGGGCACGCTTCTGTTGAAATTAAACGGATTGCGCGTGAATATAAGTTATCTGATCAAGATTTGGCTGAAATTACCGGAATGAAAGCAAGTGATTTTCCAATTTATCACGATAAATTGCAATTAATTTTGCCTAAGCGTTATTGGCCTAAAATATTGGAAGCCTTGCAAAAATATGAACAAGAAAGAAAGTAAAAAGGTGGGCAAAACGCCCGCCTTTTTGATTGCGCGCATTAGCAACTTAAGATGATGAGCAAAAAGGCAACTTGCTTGGATACTGGCAGACAGATAATTAATTTGAGGGAGATGTAAAATGAGTTTACTGCAAGTTAAGAATTTAGGACAAAGTTTCGTGGATAAAACTTTGTATGAGAATGGCAATTTTGTTCTTAATAAGGAAGATCATATGGGAGTCACTGGTCAAAATGGGGTTGGTAAATCAACCTTAATTAAGATTTTAACTGGTGAGATGTTACCGGATGAAGGTCAAGTAAAATGGCAAAATCGGGTAACAGTAGGCTACCTTGATCAATACGCTAAGTTAGCTCCAGGTGTTACGATTCGTGAATTTCTGCGGACAGCATTTGCACCGCTATACCAAAAAGAACATGAGTTAAGCGCCCTTTACAATCAATATGCGGAAAAGGGTGACGCAGAACTGCTCGAAAGGGCGGGGAAACTGCAAACATACCTGGAAGAGAATAACTTTTACGGCATAGATACAGAAATTGAACGAGTTGCCTCGGGACTGGGGCTAGCAGAATTGGGTTATGATCATGACGTCAGTCAATTGTCCGGTGGACAAAGATCAAAAATTATTTTAGCCAAATTATTATTACAAAGTCCTGATGTATTGCTGCTGGATGAGCCAACTAACTATTTGGATGTTTCCCATATTGACTGGCTGGTCGGCTACCTAAATGACTTTACCGGCGCTTTTATTGTAGTTAGTCATGACTATGATTTCTTGGGCAAAATAGCGAACTGCATTATTGATATTGATGTTGGCACGATTACCCGTTATACTGGAACTCTTAAGCAGGCAATGCGGCAAAAAGAAGCCAATCGAGAAACTTATTTGAAGGCTTACACTAATCAGCAACGCAAGATTGCTAAGGAAGAAGCATATATTCGGAAAAATAAGGCGGGAACGCGCTCTAAGAGTGCTAAGTCACGTGAGCGGCAACTTGCCAGAATGAATGTTTTAGCTCCGCCTAAGGGCAATCACAAACCGCATTTTGAATTTCCTTATGTGGCAACGGCTGCCAACTTGTTATTGCAGACGCAAGACTTGGTAATCGGATATGACCACGCGTTGGTGAAAGAAGCCTTTAATTTCTCGGTCGGTGGCAATGAAAAAGTGGCAATTACTGGTTTTAACGGCATTGGCAAAACGACTTTGCTAAAAACATTGCTGGGACAGATTGAACCGATTTTTGGGACATTTGCTTTATCTGAAACCGCCAAAATTGCCTACTTTAAGCAGGACCTAGCTTGGCCTAACCAAAATATGACGCCGCTGCAATACTTGCAAGAAATCTTTGAACGCATTAAGCCTAAGGAACTGCGTGGCGCCTTGGCTCGGTTGAGTGTGACCGCCCAGCAGGCGATGAGTCCTTTGAAAAAATTATCTGGGGGCGAACAGGAAAAAGTGAAATTGGCTAAAATGCAGTTTGAGCCAGCCAATTTACTCTTTCTTGATGAGCCAACCAATCACCTTGACCGTGATTCAAAAGATGCGTTGCGGCAAGCAATTGTTAAGTTTCCCGGCAGCGTAATTATCGTTAGCCACGAACGCGACTTTTTCCAAGGTGACTGGGTTGATAAAACAATTGATATTGAGACAATGAATAAACTTTGAGGAAATTATGCCTGGACAGAAAGATAAATTATTTTACCAAGAATTGCTTGATACTTGCCTTACAGCAGGCCAGTTAATGATTGAAGGCGGCAGTGAGATGTACCGGGTCGAAGACACGATGGTGCGCATTGCTAAAAGCGCTGGTGAGCCAGATCCGCGTGTGTTTGTAATGCCAACGGGGATCTTTATGAGTATCGATCACGGCAACTATTGCCAAAGCATTTTGGTTCATGAGCGGAATATTAACCTAGAGTTGGTTGATCGGATTAATTCGCTGTCACGGGCTTTTGCAGCGCGTGAAATTACCTTACGCCAAGTTAAAAGCCAAGTATTTAAAATCGCTCACGGTGGATTTCCAGTTTTTCCATTATGGTTACAAACAATTGGCGCCGGCATTTTAAGTGCAACGCTAATGGTAATGTTTATGGACAACTATGATTGGGTTGATTTTCCGGCTGCGGCAGTAGTCGGTGCTATCGGCTTTGTTTCGTTTTATTATTTTAAACGCTTTACAAAAGTCAAATATTTAGCTGAATTGGTGGCAGCAATGATTATGACGATTGTCACGGTGGGGTTAGTTCGTCTGTTTCCCGCAATGATTATTGATAATATTCTTACCGGGGCTTTGATGCCATTGGTCCCAGGCTTAGCATTAACTAATGCCTTGCGTGACTTGTTTAAGGGCGACTTGTTATCAGGAATGGGCAAGATTTGTGAAGCAATGTTAACCGCCTTTGCCCTTGGCGGCGGCGTTGGGATTATTTTGAAGTTTTTAGGAGCATAAAATGCCATTTTGGTTAGAATTAATTATTAACATCATTTTTGCCTATCTTGCCTCAGCCGGCTTTGCCCTAACTATTAATGTTCCGCGCCGCGTGCTTAACCTAGCGGGAATTAGTGGGGTCATTAGCTGGATTATTTACTGGTTAGCGATGGAGGCCTCAATGGGCCGGCTATTGTCTAATTTGCTGGGTTCATTTGCGATTGGCATTTTAGGAATTGTCTTTGCCCGAATAAAAAAGTGTCCGGCAACTGTCTTTTATATCCCGGCTATTGTTCCCTTAGTACCGGGAGTTCCCGCATACCAGGCTGTGCGTGAGTTAACCGCCGGTAATATTAACGGGGCAAGTGACTCGGCTTTACGTGTGATTATCGTTACAGGCTCAATCGCCTTAGGGATGTTACTATCAAGCATGTTTGTAGAAATCTTTTTCAGAATAAAAAAATTTTACAAGCAGAATAAAAGTACGTATAATAAGTAATACGAGTCGACAAAAACGCGAGATGCGTATTTGGATGAGGACGCCCGCCTTAGCTGGCAGACACGGGAAGTGTTGGCTGTTGACCAACCTGATGTGAACAGAAGTAGTCACTTGTTTTTTAACGAGCCTCGATTTGGAAAAAGCAGATTCTTAAGTGAATCTGCTTTTTTGTGCACTAAAAAAGCCGCTATCTTGTAAAATAGCTGACTTAATTAAGATATAGCGCCTGTTTACCTTGCTGATTATAGCTTCTCTCCAAGTTGTGCCAAGAAACCACTTTGTTTTTATGACCAAATGGGTCGTTAACCAGAACTTGGTGTTTTTTCTTGTTGTAACCAGTAATTACGCAGGCATGTGATGAAGGAGTGACATTTACTTCTCCTTCTTTGGTTTGCCAAGTTTGCATGTCGTTGACATGATCGAACTTGAGTGTTGTGATAATCAAAACCGGATGACCATCAGATACCAATTTCATGACTTGGATGAAGTCGTGTCCTGAGAAATTCTGAATGCGGTTAGTGTATTTGCGGGCTACTTGTTCAAGCGGCTCGTTATAAACACACCAGCCGGCGTTTGCTTGGCTCATATAACCAACAAATCCCACATGAGGATTGCCCCGAAACTGTCCGTCGCTGGAAAAAGAAGCAACATGCTTAATATTTTCTGATAGATCAAGTTTAGTTACTTTGATGCCGTAATATTGCAGCAGCATTGACAAGGAAGTAACTTCACAGCCGTTAGGCAACTCAGGATACTGATTTTCTAGTGGTACATCCAATTTTTGGGCTGACTTTAATGTTACCCAGTCGTATTTGTCCTTGAAATCATTTGAGTTAAAGACTGCAAAGGCTAATCCTAAAAGAAATACGCCGAGCAACAGGAACACTAGGTTTTTGCTTCTATTCTTTTTCATAATGCTATTTAAACATAGGCTATAGAAAAAAAGCAAAGCCGTTTTTCACAATGTCTCTAAATTTAACTGATTTTTAGTGATTTGCTTAGGATAAAATAGGTAAAAGAAAAAAACGCTCTTACTTGAGCGTTTTTTTACTTTGTTTAAGTTTAAGTTTTAATTAATGGTGGCTAGCGCCTGAAAGTGCGTCCATTGAGTGATCTTCACCCTTAACGTCCATACCTTCAACATCCATTCCTGGGCAGTAAACTTCGTCCATTGGAATACCTTTTTCTTCAGCAAATGCCTTAGTCAAAGTTTCCATGTCCATTAAGTCATACTTCTTGTCTGGATCCTTAGGATCAACGATTTGGATTTGCGCCATCATACCAGCATCTTCGTGTTCGATAATGTGGCAGTGGTACATGAACACACCTGTGTTTTGGAAGTAAACCTTCAAACGAACAGTTTCTTGTGGGGCAACTTCAACAGTATCTTTGTAGACACCTTGTTCGTTTGGATATGGGTCCTTACCGTTACGTGAAACAACAAGGAAGTGTGCACCGTGAATATGGAATGGGTGGAGCATACCGTTAACCTTATCATTAGTGTTAGTTACATCCCAATATTCAGCGGTCATTAACTCTTGCTTCATGTCAATTCTTTGCATGGAGAATAGCTTGCCGTTAATCATGTTGTGGTTGTCCATCGTTACGTGAGGAACTGGTGAATTAGGGTTAACAACAGGATCATATGGTTTGAATAAGGTGTCAGGAATTACACTGTCATCTTTTTCATACTTGTGAATTCTGAATTCAACCAACTTAAAGTCATCAGTGTAAAGGTTAACAACATCGCCTTCCTTGTAGTTACTGAAGTCAACCACAACTTGTTGACGCTCACCAGGTCCGATTAAAACCTTAGTCATCTTAACTGGATGCTCTAAGAATGAATCATCCCCACCGATTTGGGTCATTACCAAATCATCACTAAAGTGCAGACGCCATTCACGCCGGTTAGATCCACCTAAGAAAATCAACCGAACTTTTTGGGTAGTGACATCTACGTAAGGACGAACCACACCGTTAATAACTGGCGTATCGCCGAAGATACCCATTGCATTATAATCTGCCTTGTAATCAAATTGGTTATCTTCATGGAAAATCCGGTCTTGCAAAATAATTGGAAATTCATCTTTACCATAAGTCTTAGGAATTGGTAATTGTGCTTCGTTAGCATCAGTTACAACAACACCCATTGCAAGACCCATCCAAACCTGCATGGCAGTAGATGGACATGGGTGAGCATGTAACCAAGTGAGAGCTGCAGGTTGGTTAACTGTGAAGTCAATGTGCTTTTCTTCTCCAGGGTATACAGGTGAGTGGCAAGCTCCATCGTTGCCAGGGCCTGAAACCTCCATGCCGTGCCAGTGATAAGTAGTTAATTCAGGCAAACTGTTCTTCAAAGTTACGTGAACATGTTGCCCTTTAGTTAAGACCATCGTCTTACCAAGGACTGGGAAATTGTAGCCCCAAGTATGAGTCTTTTTACCAGGTAAGAATTGAAAGTCGCCTTCTTGGGATTCAATGGTGTACCAGACATCATTGTTTTCTTGTTTATCAGGCTCTAAGACTGGTGGAACAATTAATGGTTGAGCTTCAACACCTTCAGGAATATGAAGTTCTTTGTAGCCCATACCGTGGTTTTTATCAAAATCGTCTGAGTTATAGAAATAATCTGTATAAACTTTTTCTGACATATTTGTCTACCTTTCAGTTTGAAAAATTTAATAAAAAATTTTCTTAATTTCAATAGTAATTCTATTCTTTGTGAAAACGCTTGTAAAGTGGCTATAAAGAAGTTTTCGCATGAATAGTTAAAGAACTCTTTTTTTAACCTGTTTTGAAACAATTTCGTTATTTTATCCGGATTAAAAAAATCGCTAAAATAGGTATACCTTAGTAAAAGTGGGTGACCATAATTTTCTTAACGCTTGTTTTTTTAAACAAATGTTCTTTAAAAATTATTTTTTAAAAAAATAAAAATAAATTGTTTTTGGCGCTGAATTTGAGTATCGTATAGAAGACTGATAACTAATTTATAAAAGGATTTTTTTATTTTGAAGATTAACTTAACTGATTTAACTACTAAAATTGAACAACAAGACTACTTACAGGATTTAGAAACTGTCAAATACGCAGATATTAGTAAGTCGAAAACCAAAATTAAGAGTTTAGCAACTAAAATGATTAAAGAAACTGCTGCAGCTATCAAGCATAATTCCTTAAGTCACGTTGCACTTGAAGTAACGGGGCAAAGACCGGTCACGTTCGTCTTAGAAAACAATATTATCAACTTGCCATACAGCAATTATAAAAAAATTACCAATTTCTTTGAGGAAGAAAAAGACTATCCAGTATTTGTTTACTTTGAAACGCAGTCGGAATTTTTGAATGCCTCTAATTTTCGCATTGATCAAATAGCAACTGAAGAGGAAATTACTCAGAATGAAGATGAGGTAATTAATAAGCTGGTAGAAGCAATTATGGCAAAATTAAGTCAGGTGCGTGAATACAAGAAGCTTGAACCTGTAGCGAAGACTAAAAAGCCGGCCGCTAAAAAGACGCTGACTAAAAAAGTAGCCGCCAAAAAAACGGTCAAAAAGACGACGACTAAAGCTAAAGCAAAAAAGTAAGCACATTACTTTAATAAGCAATTAACCTTTTTGCACTATTCAAGCAGGGCTTTTTACAATATAATGAAGATTATTACAGGAGGAAGTTATGTTTAGCTGGAATCTACTGGGCATCTTATTGTGGGTTATTGCCATTTTATATTTCATTTTTATTATTCAAAATATTCGTAAGCGTCGGATTACGATGATTATTAAGAAGCACCAGAAGTTTAGCTGGACTAATTTTTTGATTGATCTGCTCGAAGTAGCAGTTTTTTTAGTCGGCATTATTTGGCTCTTTAATAAAACATTGCTTGATAACCCGGATTTAGAAGATAAAAGTGTAATTAGTTCAAAAATCACGTATCAACCGTTAGTAATGAATACTGGTTCGGGTAATTCAAGTTATGTGACGATTAATTCAAAAAAGAAAAAAATTAGTACGCAGACTTATACTTATTATCGTGCTGGGCACAAGGCGCAAGTTTCGAGTGACTTTGCTACAGTGGCTTATGGTAAAAGTCCTTTAGACTTAAATGCTTCACGGATACCATACCAAAAGAGCCAGCTTAAGAAAATGGACCGTAAATACCAGCGTGCTTATGTTGCAACTTATACGGCGACTTATAAAAAGGTTTGGCAAAACGGGCTTGGCTTGCATGCTGGTCATACGGCTACGCAATATTATTTAATTCGAATTCCAGATGCTTCGTTCATCAAAGAAAAATAAGCTTAAAATGAAGCGTTTACAAATATAGCGATATGTGCTATGTTTGTAAGTAGATAATTAAATAAGTGGGTTGTTACTATTAAATTAGGCGAAACTACTAGCAATATCAGTTAAATTAGGAATTGTAGTTTAACTGGTCATTGCTGGTAGTTTTTTTTGTTTAAAAAAGGAGTTAAGTGATGCGCCTTAAAAAAATTTTTAATAATAACAGTGTTTTAGTTGTTACTGAGCAGGGAAAGGAAGCAATCGTTTTTGGTAACGGTGTGGGTTTTAGTCAGGGGAAAAGTAAAAACATAGACACTAGTAAAATTCAAAAAATATTTTATTTAAATAATAAAAAAGATAAGGAGTCTTTTGACTATTTGTTTCGTAATATTCCGGTTGAAATTGTTGCGGTTGTTTTTTCAATCATTGATAAAGCCAAGAAAGATTATAAATTTCATGTATATGACTCCATTTACTTAACTTTAAGCGAACATATTAATGGAGCTTACAGTCTACTTAAGAATAATGAATATCAGGAAAATCAAATTCCTAATTTTGCCAAAGAATATCCCTTGGAATATCAGATCTCATCCGCAGCACTAAATATCATTAATCATAGATTAGGTGTTTGTTTTCCTAAATCTGAAATTAGAAGCTTAGCCTTACATTTTATTAACAGTAAGATTCCTACCGGTATACCTCAGAAAAGTAAAAAAAAACGGCGTATATCTAATAATTCAAGGATGATCAGCATTGTGATGAATGTGCTTGATGATAACAACATATATCAAAATGCCAGAAACAAAAATAGTTTTCGACGCTTACTAATTCATATTCAGTATCTGTCTAATCGTATTCGGCATCCCCCTGTAAAAAAAGAAACTATTGACAAGAAAATTCAAACTGACTTGATTATGGCTTATCCAAAGTCATTTAAGATAACCCAAGAAATATTTCAAAAGTTCAAAGCCGAGTTTAATTGCCAATTGTCAGAAGCAGAAGAGACATATTTTGTTATTCACATCCATCAAATTTTAGAACAGTAATTTAAGGAGAAAAAATGGTATCAAAAAAAGAAATATCAATGGCAGGGTTTGAAATTGTTGCATATGCGGGTGATGCTAAAACTGCTTTAATTAATGCTTTAGATGAAGCGAAAAATGGTAATTATGAAAAGGCAAAGGAGTTAATAAAAAGTGCTGATGTCTCTTTAAATGATGCCCATAATTCGCAAACAAAATTAATGAGTGCAGAAGCAAACGGTGAGGAAATGGAAACGACCTTTATTATGTCACATGGGCAAGACACCTTAATGACAACAATGCTTTTGCGTGACGAAATTAAATATTTTGTTGATTTGTATCAAAAATACAATGATATTAACAACCAGCTTGAGAGACAAAGAAATAAGGAATAGTAATAGTACTGATTCAGAAAGAAGTTTTATGATGAATGCTGTAATTAAGCAAATTGAAAAAGCACAACCTTTTTTTCAAAAAGTTGCTGCCAACAAATATTTACGTGCTGTTAGAGATGGTTTTATAGCATTAATGCCAATAATCATCTTTTCAAGTATTTTTTTATTAATTGCCAATGTTCCATTAATATGGCACTTTGCTTGGCCTACAAAGGTCGCAAATGCATTAAATATGTTTTATAACATGTCGATGGGAGTTTTAGCACTTATGGCTTCTTCTTCAGTTGCTAAGGCCTTGACCGATTCTTTTAACTTAAATTTGCCAAAAACCGGTCAAATTCCAACTGTTGGTGTCCAATTTACCGCGCAAGTTTCATTTATATTAGTCGCTGTTGACACGATGGTTGACAAACTGAATAATCTTTATTTTGCGGTGGCAATGATTGGGACTAAGGGACTCATATGTGCCTTTTTAGTAGCCTTTATTGTTCCTAATATTTATTACCAATGCTTTAAACATAATATTACGATCAAGCTACCTGATGCAGTACCTCAAAACATTGCTGGCGCCTTCAAAAATATTATTCCATTTGCAATAAGTACCTTCTTATTTTGGGGCTTTTCGTTAGCTTTTCGCGCTGCAACTGGAACGAACTTAGCGGCCTGGATTATTCAAATATTATCCCCGTTGTTTACTGCGGCAGATGGCTATTTGGGCTTAGCAATTGTTTATGGTGCAATGGCCTTTTTCTGGTTTATTGGAATTCAAGGCCCGTCAATTGTCGAACCAGCAGTTACTGCAATTTATTTAAGTAATGTTGAACTTAATTTATCAGCCTGGAAAGCAGGCAATATTGCCGGTGCTAACAGGATTTTAGCTCAAGGAACACAATATTTCGTTGCAACTCTTGGCGGTACAGGCGCGACATTAGTAATTACATTAATGTTTGCATTTTGGTCAAAGTCAAAAGAATTAAAGGCAGTTGGCCGTGCAGCTTCTGTTCCGGTATTATTTGGCGTTAATGAACCAATTTTATTTGGCGCACCGTTAATTTTAAATCCGGTCTTCTTTATCCCATTTATTTTGACGCCAATAGCTAATGTATGGCTATTTAAGATTTTTGTTGATCTATTTCATATGCCAGGTTTTATTTACAATTTGCCTTGGACAACACCAGGTACCCTTGGTCTGATTATGGGGACGGGATTTTCTGTTGGTTCAATTATTCTAGCAATTTTACTTTTAGTAGTTGATACAATTATGTATTATCCTTTTTTCAAAGCCTATGACACGCAAAAATGTGCAGAAGAGGCTAAGAGTGCAAGTAATTTGAACGTAAAGAATGAAGATAGTCATTCTGTTCAAAGTAGCAATGAGGATACCAGCTCCAAAGAAGATGCAAGTAAGATTCCTCTTTCTGCAACTAAAGATGGCAAGGCGCTAAACGTTTTAGTTTTATGTGCAGGTGGTGGAACGAGCGGTATTTTGGCTAAGGCCTTAAATAAATTAGCAACTGAAAACAAATTGCCGCTCTCTGTTGCCGCTGCTTCGTTTGGTGCACATCATGACCTGCTAGCAGGTATGGATATCGTTATTCTGGCACCACAAATGAATGCGATGAAAGATGAGCTACAAAAAGAATGTGACAAAAGTAATACCAAAATGTTAACGACTACTGGCAAACAGTACATTGACATGACACAACATGCTGACAAATGCTTAGATCTTATTATTGCCAATATTTCTGATTAAGGAGAATTGTTAAAATGAGTATATTAAAGAGAGTAAAAAGTTTACCCCAAAATTTCGTATGGGGTGGAGCTACTGCCGCTTATCAAGTGGAAGGAAGTACTAAAATTGATGGTAAAGGCAAAACAATGTGGGATGATTATCTTGAAAAACAGGGTAGGTTTTCACCAGATCCTGCTAGTGATTTTTACCACCGTTACCCGGAAGATATAGGTCTAGCCAAAAAGTATGGTTTAAATGCCATTCGTGTTTCAATTGCTTGGACCAGAATTTTTCCTCAGGGCTTTGGCAAAGTTAACCAAAAGGGTGTTGAGTATTACCATAATTTATTCAAAGAATGTTTAGACAATGGTATTGAACCGTACGTCAGCCTGCACCACTTCGATAGCCCTAAAACTTTGTTTGATGATGGCGATTGGCTAAATCGTAAGAATATTGACTACTTTGTTAAATATGCGGAATTTTGTTTTAAAGAATTTTCAGAAATTAAAAATTGGTTCACGATAAATGAACTGATTTCCCTAGCATATTCCCAATATATCACCGGTACTTTTCCTCCTAACCATCATTTTGACGTGTCAAGTGCAATTCAGGCTCAACATAATGAACTGCTAGCACATGCACGTGTTGTTAATCTATATAAAAGATTGGGTTTGCCTGGTCGAATAGGTTTAATTCATGTCCTGCAACCCGTTTACCCAATTTCCAATAATGAAAAGGATAAACACGCTGCTAAGTTAGAAGACGCATTTATAAACAAGTTTTTATTAGATGGAACATTTCTAGGCTATTATTCTGATGATACGATGCAGTCAATCAATGAAATTCTCCGCTTAAACAATGCGCACCTTAAGATTGAAGATGGCGATTTAGATATCTTGTCCGAGGCAGCAACACAAAATGATTTCTTTGGCCTTAATTATTATCAGAATCAATTTATTAAAGCTTATCAAGGTGAAAGTGAAAATCATTTTAATGGTACAGGCAATAAGGGGACGTCTTCTTTCAAATTTAAAGGTGTTGGTGAAACTGTTAAAAAAGAAGGTGTGCCGACAACTGATTGGGATTGGAATATTTATCCAGAAGGCTTGTATGATATTCTAAAAAGAGTCAGTCGTGATTACCCCAACTGTAAGACAATTTATATTACTGAAAATGGCTTAGGCTATAAAGACCATTTTAGCAGCGCAGATAACATTGTTGACGATGAACCAAGAATAGATTTTATTGATCAGCACGTTGCGGCACTTCTTAAAGCTCGCAAAGAAGGTGTAAATGTTCAAGGCTACTTTGTCTGGTCTTTACAGGATCAATTTTCTTGGGCCAATGGTTATAACAAACGTTACGGTCTCTTTTACGTGGACTTTAAAACACAGAAACGCTACATTAAAAAAAGTGCCTTATGGTTTAAGGCACTAGCTGAAACGATGAAGTAAAAGTAGATATTTTACTTTGACTATTTAAAAGATTAGCTCCAGAGTTTATACATAGATTAAAAAAACTCAAAGTAAAGCAAATAGAGTTTTTAGTGTATCTAGAGCAATCTTTTTTTGTTGCCATTTTTATCTACACTATTAATTTTTTGCGATTTTCGTACCTGAATCAATAAGTTGCCTTGAATAAAGGCGAGAATCAAGCTTGCAGTTAAAAAGTCGATGACATTGCCAGATGAAAAAGCTGCCAATAGGATAAAACAACTGGACGCAAGAAGCGAACTAACTAAGTAGGTTCGGGCATATTTAAAGCGCAACCACTTATAAACCCCGTATAAAATCGTGGCAAGATAAGGTCCCATAAACAAGATCATTCCAATGAAGCCAAGTGAATAAATTTGTGCCGAGAAATCACGCTCTAAATTAAAAATATTGTTTTCGCGCGTATACGAAATGCCGAAATATTTATCCAGCCGATTATTGTTAGTTTTGACCACCTGGTTAAGCATTGCCTTTTCAAGATAGCGGTTCTCCATGCGGACTTGCCCGGGTTGATTAATAATTTTTAACCAAAATTCAGGATCGTATTGATATGGGTAGCTGTGAAAAACAAATTTGGGATTTAAGGCATAAGCCTGGTAGTTTTGCTTAATAAAAGCACGTAAGAAGTCTTCCCGCTTTTCACCAGTAGGATATTTCTTCAGTCCAACTGCTAACTCCCGCTTTTCTGAACTCAAGTCGTGATCAGATTGCTTGGCTAAATAAATTTCGTAATTATAGCGCTGAATAGCTGGTCCAAAAGGTAGAATTACTAGTGAACCCAGCATAATTAAGCCGGCTACCAAAAACGGCCAGCCACCTTTTTGCACGTCTTTAATTACGTATTTATGGAAAATAAATAGTACTAAACTAATAAAGATGCCACCTAAAAGGCCAATTGCGGCAACTTTTGTCCCTATTTCAATCATTGCCAATGCTTGGATAACATTAAGACCAATAGTTAACCGGTTAAAGTTAGTGAATAAATAATAGACCATTAGCGGCACAAGCATGAATAAAACGGCCGAAATCATATTGGTAAAGTTGAAAAAACCCTTGGAAGCCATGTGCGAGTAACCAATATTCGGATTAAAAAACCAAGCAAAAATATTAACACTAATCGTTCCTGTTTCGTAAGATTTGAGTGAAATTACAAATAGGTTAGACACGACAATTGTTCCCGAAAACAATCCTGAGATGCCTTCAATTACCTGGCGCAACTGTTTTTCACCAAAATCAAGCTCGGTAGTTAAAAAGAGAACGATTAACGGTAAAACCATCCGAATTAAGTAAAAGAGTTCACCACTACTTGAGTAGCCGTAGTTAGTGGGATTAACACTCGTAAAATTGCGAACATGAATTAAGTGCAGCGCCGAATAGATGATTAATAAAACTAAATAAACTAGCAGCCATTTTTTTGTTGTCAACTTTTTCCAGGACTGTTTCTGGCTGAAAAAGAGACAAATCAGGACACCAACTACTAAAATGCGAATAATAGTTGGTAATGTAAATGGCAAAATAGTTGCTAGGGTACCATGATAAAACCAATATAAGTCTAAAAAAGGTTGGATTAAAATAAACCAAAATAAGATGGTTCTTGCTTTTTCTTTCACTTGTTTTCTCCATTAATGATTATTGATATTAGTTTAATTTTAGGCAAAAACCAAGCAAAAAAAAAGAGCGGTGAATTTTATTCACTGCTTTTTAAAAAATATCTTTTTACTTGGATTCTTTGTCAGCGTCATCAGTGGCTTTTTTGGCTTTGGCAATTTTTTCCACTTTTACATCACTTTTAGCCTTAGCTTGAATTTCTTTTATTTTACGTTTAGGTGCAGCTTTCAAGTTCTTGAAGTTAACAACAATTTTGTTATTTAAGTCGCTAACAGCTGTTTCATCAGCTTCATCAAAGTCAATGATTTTCAACAGGGCAGAATTTTCGTAAATTTTTTCTACTTTACCTAAAAACGGTTTAGTAAGTTCTTCTTCTGATTTTGCGCTAAGAATGTCATCTATTTTTATTTCAGTTTTCTTCATGGTTAGTATTTTACTTCCTCTCTTCCCCGTGTTTAATTATAATAGAAAAATATATTATTATAAAAGTAAACTATTTTCAAGTAAAGGAAGCCTGGATTTTGCAAAAATTAATTTTAATTGCTGGCCCCAGTGGTGCTGGTAAGACAACAATTTCTGAATATTTAACCAAAAAGTTCAACATTCCGCGGGTTTTGACCCATACTACTAGACCGATCCGTCAAGGAGAAAGTCCAGACACCTCTTACCATTTTGAAAATGATATCAGTTTTAGCAAGCTGCATTTCTTTGAGCATGTCAAATACGGTTCTTACCAGTATGGCTCAAGTAAGGAGGCATTGGAAGAGGCATGGGAAGAGCACCAGCTAGTGTCATTAATTGTTGATATCAAAGGTGCAGCCTCTTATCTAAAAGCAATTAATCACCAGGTATATTTCTTATATGTAACGACTAGTTCGAAAAAGGAACTAAAGGAACGGCTGTTAAAGAGAGGGGATGATCCTGCCAAGATTGCGGAGCGCTTGAGCGGTAGCGAATTAAATACTTTACCAGAAAAACTAAAGGCAGATGCACATATTATAGTGAATGATAATTGGAGTAAAACCGAGAAGAAGCTTGATGCTATCGTAAGTAGTTTGTTAAGCGTTTAAATATTACTACTGGTTGGACTGTGTTTTTAAAAAAAATCTTAACGTTTTGTAGCTCATTTGACATGAATGTGTAACATTTGGTGAGTACTATATAGATTGTCAGGTACAAATTAAGGGAAATCAAAAGATTGTGCTCGGCAAAGTAAAAAGAAATCTTGAGAAGGAGAAAGAGATTAGTTTTGGGACACAGACATAGTTTAATCAAGTTAGTTACATTTATATCACTATTTTTTACTGGCATTGCCACTGTAACTACAGTTACAGCAGCTACTACAACTGATGTTGATGCCAGTTCAGTATCCAAGAAGCGTGATGCTGTTGTTAAGCTAGCTAAAAAACAAGTAGGCAAAGGTTACGTTTATGGTGCAAATGGTCCGTCGGCTTTTGATTGCTCTGGCTTGGTTCAATATGTTTATAAAACAGCGGGTGGAACAGTTTTGCCACGTACTACTTTTTCACAAGTTACACTTGGTAAAAGAGTTTCAATGAAGAAATTGAAAAAGGGTGATCTTCTTTTCTGGGGATCAGCTACATCCCCATATCACGTTGGTATTTATGTTGGTGGTAATCAATATGTTCACGCCGCAACTCCCGATCAAGGTGTGTTAAAACAATCAATCAGTACTTACTTTTATCCTTCAGCCGCTAAGCGCGTGCTTGAATAATTATTCTCTACTTAAACTCAACCAATTTTCTTTTTACATATAAAGCAATAATTAATTAGTCCTATATAGAAACGCCGGTTCTGAAAGGGCTTTTTTTATTTTCTGGTATCACTTCTGTAACATTTTTGTAATATAGTACGAGTAGAATTAGAACTGTGATATAGAGATTATTAGATAAAAAATGTGTAAATACTATTGAAGATGTAACATGGGAGGAATTTGATTTTGAAGATTAAGAGTAATTTGGTAAAATTTACTGCTGCGGCTGCTTTAACCATTACTGGCTTAGGGGTTGCAAACGCTACTAATTCAAATTCCACGGCTCACCAAGTTGCAGCTGCAACTACTAAAGTTAAAATTAATTATGTTCCTGGCTATGGTATCAATGTTTGGGACAATTACAACAACCCTAGTTTTACAGGAAATAGGATTAAGCATGGCAAAGTTGTTGATGTTATCAGCTCGGCAATTGACACTAAGGGCAGAACGTGGTATGAGATTGGTGAAAATCAATGGATTCAGGCCCGTTACACGGTAGATGCAAATGATGACAATGTTGCTAAAAAAGCAAGCCAAGCAGGTATGGTCGGCAAAAATGTTACATCTTCTTCAAAACAAGCTGCTAAAGTTGTTAATTTGGCTAACGCAGAAGTCGGTAAGGCTTACGCATGGGGAGGTAATACACCTAACGGATTTGACTGCTCAGGATTAGCACAATATGTTTTCAGTAAGGCTACCGGTAAGGAAATCTCCCGCACTACTTATTCACAAATTAAACAAGGAAAGACTGTTTCCCTTAAGAACCTAAAACCAGGTGATTTATTGTTCTGGGGTTCTGCATCTTCTCCTTATCATGTAGGCATTTACGTGGGCGATAATCAATATGTTCATGCTGCAACTCCTGCACAAGGTGTTGTTAAAGACAGTATTAGTTCATATTTTTATCCTTCAGTTGCCAAGCGTGTTCTCAACTAGTTGTAGAAAATATTAAATAACTAAAGCAAAAGCACTTAGAAATTTATCTAGGTGTTTTTTTATTCCTATTTTAATGGATGTAACTTGATAAATAAATTTAAGCGTCTAAAATAAAGTGGAGTACTAATTAATGACCACATCTAGCTACCAAAAGGAGATTGAATTTGATGAAGCGTAATTTTTTGAAAATGGGTCTTGCGGCAGCTCTCACATTAACGGGCGTTGCTGTGATGGCACCACAAAAAACGGTAGATGCGGCAACACTAAAAGCTCCGGTCAAACGTGTTCAAATAAACTATTTGCCAGGTAAAGAGGTAAAAATTTGGACAAATTATCAAGGCGGCCAGCTGATTAATTTCCGTGCTAAAAATAAGAGCAAGTGGAATGTTGCTGAAACTGCAGTCGATAAAAAGGGTAAACTTTGGTATAAAATTGGCGACAACGAATGGATCGAGGCGCGCTATACCGAGGATGTGGATGATGAAGAATCAGCTAATCAGGCTGCAACCGAGCAGATAGCCGCAAAGCCAAAGAAAAAGGCCAAGAAAGCTAAAAAGCAAAAGAAGCAACCAATGAATCAGGCTCAGGCCGCAAAACCAAAACCGAATAAGCAGGAAACGCCTAAGCCAGTTAGTGCCACAAGTAATAACAAGACACCAAAACCGGCTCCAAGCAAGTTGCCAACTGCAACAGTCCCAGCCGCAACAGGTAGTGCAGCTCAACGTGCGCAAGCCGTTGTTAATTTGGCTAAGTCGCAATTGGGCAAAGGTTATGCCTGGGGTGGTAATGGCCCTGATAATTATGATTGCTCGGGCCTGGTCCAGTCAATTTATAACAAGGTTGCAGGTGTTCAATTACCACGTGTGACAACTGATCAAGTTAAGGTTGGAACGACCGTTGCCATGGATCAGTTACAGCCAGGTGACTTATTATACTGGGGTTCAGTTGATGCACCGTATCATGTTGGTATTTATATTGGCAATAATCAATATATCCACGCCTCAACACCAGATACGGGAGTAGTGTTACAAACGCTTAGTTCTTACTTTTATCCGTGCATTGCTAAGCGTGTAATTCAATAATAAATAAAAAAGACTGACGATAATGGGCAGTCTATTTTTAACTAGTTAAATATAAAAACAAAAAGACTTTATTTCTTAATTATGACTGTTTGCAGTAATTGAGAATAAAGCCTTTTTTAGTTAGATTATATAATTTTGAAACTGTTGCTGTTTTTCTGGTGCTAGTCTGGCGGTAATATAAACACCGTCTGCGCGATAATTCTCGGCAATAATTTGAGCACTTTCGTGCAAGTCGGCCAGCGGCTTGCCAGCCGATAACGGCAAGAGCAAGTTAACTTGTTGGTAATTGGCAAAAACTCGTTTAGTAATTAAATTGGCCAGCAATTTAATTGATTCTGGATTAGTAGCTGAATATAAAATTCCGCTACCTTCAATTTGCGGATAATGACGTTCAGACTTATCTGCTTTATTGTAAGCCGTAATCATCGGGGTATTTTTAACGCCAATCTCAGTTAGAACATTTTGCGTAGTACGAATCATTTGAATCATATTTGGATCTGACGCATCAACTACGTTAATTAGCAGATCGGCATCCTTAACTTCTTGTAAAGTAGCCTTAAATGATTCAATCAGATTATGAGGCAATTTAGAAATAAAACCAACTGTATCGGATAGGATAAAGCTAAAATTATTGTTTAGCTCAATCCGTCTGACATTGGTGTCCAAAGTTGCAAAAAGCATGTCCTTAACAAAAACCTGCTTTTCGCCGTTTTCCTTGGTATATTCTGCTAGTAAGCCGTTCATTGTCGTTGATTTACCGGCATTAGTATAGCCAACTAGGGCAACCTTGGGAATATGGTTTTGATTACGTCTTTTGGCCTTAATTTCTTCTTGTCCCGCAATTTCCTTCAGCTCTTTTTTAATGACGGCAATTTGCTTCCCAATTGTCCGCCGGTTTAATTCTAGTTTTGATTCACCGGCACCACGGTTAGCAAAGCCACCGCCGCGTTGCTGGTCAAGGTTATTTTCTGACGGATGCAGACGCGGCAATTCGTATTCTAGCCTTGCAAGCTGAACTTGCAATTTAGCTTGTTTGGTTCGCGCCCGATTTGAAAAGATCTCCAAGATTAATTCTGTCCGATCAATAATCCGCAACTTAGTCATTTTTTCTAAATTACGTATTTGGACGGGGGTTAATTCATCATTTAAAATAAGAACTTTCGCCCTTAAGCCACGGGCCATATCCTTAATTTCGTTTATTTTACCGAGACCAAAGTAGGTGCCAGCAACAACGTGTTCCAGGTTTTGCCGTGATTGGCCGACTACTTCCATATTGGCTGCTTCCGCTAAGTTAGCCAGTTCAGCCAGATAGTAATCAAAATTAGGGTCATTTAAGTTAACGCCAGCAATATAAGCTTTGGTTTTATGAGGTGTGTTATCGATCATGTAGTCCTCTTTTTATGTTTAAATCTTTTAGTGACATTTTATCTAGCGATTCTGCTTGTAATAATCCTCATGATCACGATCTCCTTTATGTAAATTAGGTTAGCTTAATTGTAATACAAAAGTGCAACTTTACCAAAAAGGCGGTTATCAACAAGTATAAATATAATAGTGAAAAATCATATCGATTAGATGTGATTTTTTATTTTGACGAAATTTAATCTAAATATGGTTTGAGAAAAAAGCACTTAACTTATCATCAACTTCTGCTAGTGCATTAGTTGCACTGAATTTTACTGGCATCAGAGACTTATCACGGAAAAGTGGTAATGATTAAATTAACGGTGAAATGACCTAAAGAATGGAGGTGAATTAATGGAACTTTTAAGCTCAGATTTAGTTTTTGCACATCTTAAAGTAAATAATGCTACTGAGGCTCTTCATTTTCTGGCCGGTCAGCTAAAGAAACAAGGAAAAGTTAAGGCTGATTTCGAGCAAGCGGTTCTTAAGCGCGAACAGATTCATCCAACTGGTCTGCCTAGTGGCAAGATTGCAGTTGCGATTCCCCATACTGATGTTCAGTATGTTAAAGAGGCGGCAATTACGTTTGCGACGCTGGCAAGTCCGGTAGCCTTTCATAATATGGCGGTTACTGCCGAAACGGTCAATGTTCAGATTATTGTTATGCTGGCGCTAAAAAATCCACATAGTCAGGTTAAAATACTGCAAAAATTAATGGCATTGTTTCAAGACCAAGAACTTTTGCAAGGGTTAGAGAAAATGACGGATCAGCAGAAACTATACGAAGCTGTATCTGAATATATTAAGTAAAAAGATTGGGAGGAATTATTTATGAAACCGGTAATTGATTTCATTATGTATATTGTTGGTTTGGGACCTACCGTCCTAATTCCAATAATTATGTTAATCTTTGGACTTTGCGTGCGAGTGCCTTTCACTAAAGCGTTACGTGGTGGTCTGATGGTCGGCATTGGCTTTATCGGTCTAAACGCTACCGTTTCAATTTTGACCGATGTAATGAATCCTGCGATTAAAAACATGATCCAGGTAATGCATTTGAACTTGCAGGTAATTGATGTCGGTTGGCCATCAGCATCAGCGATTGCATACGGCACCGCGGTTGGTGTTAGTATGATTCCCTTGGGAATTGCCATTAACATTCTGATGTTGGTGACGAAAACTACGTCAACCATTGATGTGGATATCTGGGATTTTTGGCATTTTGCCTTTAGTGGGTCTTTAGTTTATGCCTTAACCAAAGATATTGTACTTAGTTTGTTTTTAGCCAGTGTTAATATGATTGTAATCATGGTGACTGCTGACAGAACTGCACCGTTATCGGAAAAATACTTGGGTTTACCGGGAATTTCCATTCCCCACGGCTATGCTGGTTCGTTCGTGCCAATTGCAGTTGTTTTTAACTGGTTAATCGATAAGATTCCGGGTATTAATAAAATCCATATGGATGCCAAGGATTTCAATAAGAAATTTGGCTCATGGGGTGAACCTACATTGCTTGGCTTTGCCATCGGAATTATCATTGGCATTCTTGCTTATGGCTTTATTCCAGGAATGTCAATTGCAACTAAGTTGGGCAAAATTATGTTAATGGGCGTTACTTTGTCAGCGGTAATGATTATTACACCAAAGATGGCTGCTTTGCTTTTGCAAGGAGTTGTTCCCGTATCTGATGCAATTCAGTCGTTTACCCAGAAAAAATTTGCCGGTAAAAGAAAAATTTACATTGGGATGGATACTGCGGTCGGAATTGGTAGTCCAGTCGTCTTGGCCTGTGCCACTTTAATGATTCCAGTAGCATTGTTGTTTGCCTTTATTTTGCCGGGCAACCAGTTTTTACCAACAATTGGACTAGTCGGCTTTGTCTTCATGTTTCCATTGATAGTTTCAATCACCCACGGAGATTTCTTTAGATCATTTATTATCGGGGCCATTAATGTCATTATTGGTCTTTGGATAGGGACTAATTTGGCGCCATTAATAACCAAGTGTGCCCGTGCAGCCCATTTTGCCATTCCAAAAGGTTCATCCCTCATTTCAAGTATTGATTACGGTTCTAACCCATATCCTTGGCTAATTGTTCAAATCGCACCTTATAAAATTGCGGCATATGCAATTGGGATTGTGCTAATTGTTGGCTTATGCTGGTGGAATCGTAAGAAAATTACTGCGGAAGAAAAAGTAGCAGCTGCTGCTAACCAGGACAAGAAATAGTTTTAATTATAAATAGTGATAAAGGAGAAAACAGATGAAAAAGATTTTAGTTGCATGCGGAGCTGGCGTTGTTACTAGCACATCAGCAATGAATAAGCTGCAAGAAGAACTAGCTAACAGGGGAATATCACCAGATGAATATACTTTAGGGCAATCTTCTGTAGCTCAGATTGAATCATTAGCTGGGGACTACGATTTAGTTATTACGACAACGCAATATGATAATGATGCGGTTAAAATTCCCGTCATTAATGGTCTGCCGCTTTTAACTAACATTGGGATTGATCAAGTTATTGACGAAGTAATCGATAAGTTAGATTTATAATTCACGACTGTTAAATTCTTATACTATTGCATTTAAAGGGTGATTAATGTGACGGCAAGCAATTTTGCCAGTTTAACAAGAGCTCGGGAGTTATTAAACTATTTGGCAAAAGCACCTGGGTTTGTTAGTTTGAAAGAAATCTTAACCACTTTTAGAATTTCACGACGGACGGCTTTTAACTGGTTAAAAACAATTAATCAGCAGCTTCAAGCACAAAAATTAGATCAAATAATTAATATTCCACGCTACGGCTATAAACTAACTGATCGGACTAAGAAAAGTCTTACGCAAAAAAAAGCTAAATTGCCGTCGCTGCAGATGAACCATGAAACTATCTTAAATGCGCGTGAGAGGCAAACTAAGATAATTTTATTATTGCTGGATCAAAAGCATTATCTGTCAATTAATCAATTAGCTGAGATGTTTCATTGCTCCCGCAATACCATTATTAAGGACTTTAAGGCTCTCAAACGACACTTTCCGGCACTAAAAATCGGCAGTTCGCGTTTAGGACACCGCATTATTAGTGATGAAAACTCAATTCGGATAACGGTTTATGAATTATTATTGCGACAAGACAAACTCGTTTATGCTTTTATCAATCGCTTAAATTATTCATTCTCTATAGCTAAGGAATTGGTTATCAAGACGCAGCAACAATTGCACATAAATTTTTCTGAAAATTCTATTCAGCAACTAACTTACCTTTTGTTGTTTACTAAGTGGCGAATTACACACAATCAAATTATTGCTCAGAGTGAAAACTGGCAGTGGATAGCTCAAAATACTAAAGATGTGTTGCCTACCTGTACCAAACTACTCGTTAAACTGGGCGGCAATGAGAAGCTAAAAGGTGAAATTGTTTTTCTCAGTAAAATTTTCTTGTGTTCCCAAGCAACCGAAGTTGATTGTATTAGTAAAAATTTGTACCACGATATTAGTAATATTGCTCAGGAAATAATATTTCGCTATGAACAATTAACCGAACAGCAAATTTCGTACCGCGTGTTTACTAAGACCTTGTGTAATCATCTTTATGCAACCTTTTTCCGGGTAAAATTTGGTATCCCATTTTCTTCCAGTGAGGTTGATGAAATTAAGTGGCAATATCCCGTATTAATCAAATTTACGGCGATTGCATGTGCTCCATTAGAACATTATCTGCAGAAAAAATTGCCTAGTGAAGAAGTAGCATTAATTTGTCTTTATTTTGGTTCAGTCAATAATCGGGAATATCAGGAGTTTACGGAAAGTGATAAGTTAAAGCGTGCGCTATTGGCTGAAGTTTTAGTGGTTTGCTCAAGTGGGATTGGAACTTCAGCGATGCTATACCATGAGCTTAGTAAAACTTATCCGCTGATTAAATTTTCTTTACCACTTGAAATTCGCGATTTGGCTAAAATTTTTCAACATAATTACCAGGCCAAACTGATTATTAGTACTACGACTTTGCCTAAAGGCAAGTATCCCATTCCGGACGTGAAGGTTAAAGCCGTTATAACTAAGCATGACCAGACAATTATTGATAGTTTTTTGCGTGAGGAAGTTCCGCGTAAACTCGAGCATAATACCAGTGCAGTAAACAGCCTGGTTTCCATTATTAATGAATATGCAGATGTAAAAGATGAAAAGGGCTTACGGCTTAGCTTAGATAGATTTATTTTTCCAGGTTTACAAAAAAATAATAAAGCAGACTTGCCTACGTTAAGCGGTCTTTTACCTGCTAAGCACATTAGAGTTTTGCGGAAGAAAGATCAACTCAAATGGCAGACGGTTTTAAAATTGGGGTGTAATTTACTTGAACAAGACGAAATCATCGACCAATTTTATTTTGAAAAAATTGTTCAATTGATTAATCATTACGGTCCGTATATGCTGATTGCTAATAACATTTTTTTAGCCCACGCAGCCCCCAGTAATAGTAATAAGAAAGTTGGCTTGTCATTAATCTTACTTGATCAGCCATTAGAAATTCGTTCACGCGGGGAATCTGCTTGGGTAACATGCATGTTTGTCCTTTCACCGGGAAAAGAAAAAGAGCACGAAAAAGCACTTGAACAACTTGTAGACATTGTAAGAAGTCAGGAAAACATTAATCGTCTATTGAAGGCTAAATC
Source organism: Lactobacillus sp. B4015 (assembly GCF_026536055.1). Classification (NCBI taxonomy): domain Bacteria; kingdom Bacillati; phylum Bacillota; class Bacilli; order Lactobacillales; family Lactobacillaceae; genus Lactobacillus; species Lactobacillus sp. B4015. The sequence goes on along the minus strand of NZ_JAFNOY010000007.1, from coordinate 17,277 downwards.
ACCGCAGGAAGTGCGCCAATTCTTATTATCGTTTTACTAAATAATTAAAAAGCGTTCATTGCTAAATGAGCGCTTTTTAACTGGCAAATTTAGCATTACTCCCAGTTATTCTTAACCTAATCGGTAAGTTTTTACCAGTCGTCAACTCTTTGGGTCAAAAACTGCAACCTAATACCGGCTAAGTGTGAATTAGCTAAATTTATTTACCATTTTTTGGACAAAATGTAAAATAATAATGGTCTGAATTACCTACAGCCTCAAGGCTTTTACAGCTACTTATAAAAGTAAGCGGTCACATCATATAATGTGGCCGTACTTTTTCTTGGCACCTAAGAAAAAAAGTGTATAATTTAAATCATTAAGGTACCTAACTAAATTTGAAAATTGAGAGGATTGGTAAGAATGACACAAACTTTGAGTTACCAAACTAACCAAAAGGTGCAAAAAAATAGATGGTGGATATTGGTGGCAGTTGGGTTATTTACCTTTATGTCAACGTTAGACGGAACAATTGTTAATATCGCATTACCGGTAATTAGTAATGACCTGCATATTCCAATGAGCCAGTCGGAATGGGTTGTTTCCTTATACCTGATAGTAGTCTGCAGTTTTATTCTGTTCTTTGGCAAACTGAGTGATCTTCACGGAAAAATCAAAATTTTCCGGTTGGGAGCAATTTTCTTTATTGCTGGTTCACTGTTATCAGGTTTAAGGGTTAATCTGGTCTTTTTGCTGGCTGCACGGGCATTGCAAGCGTTTGGTGCTGCAATGACGATGGCAACTAATAATGGGATTATCACCGAAATTTTCCCATCAACTGAACGCGGGAAGGCACTAGGAACTATTGGCTCATTTGTGGCCTTGGGTTCAATTGCCGGACCTGGCCTTGGCGGATTAATTTTAAGCCATCTTTCATGGTCATATATTTTCTGGCTAAATGTTCCAGTCGGTATTATTGCTGCTATTATTGGTGCAATTTACCTACCAAAAGACATTACCTTTACTAATGCACCGCTTGATAAGACTGGTTCATTCAGCTTTGCCTTGGGGATGGTTACCTTGTTTGGTGGCGTATTCTTAGGTCAGCAACTTGGCTTTACCGCAATGCCTGTTTTAGTCATGTTAATCGTTGGTATAGCTAGTTTTGTCTGGTTTGTTTATGTTGAAAATCATACAACTAATCCGTTGTTGCAATTCAACCTGTTCAAAAATCCTGATTTTTCAGTCAGCTTGTTGTGTGCATTATTAATCTTTATCACGAATTTCTTCTTTAATGTTGTTACACCATTTTATCTTGAAAATGCCCTTCATTTGGCACCGAGCCAAGCAGGCGTGATTTTGATGATTTTACCAGTAGTTCAACTTTTTGCCGCTCCAGTTGCCGGTACGCTCTCTGACAAGATTGGGCCAAAATTAATTACTTTCATTGGGTTAGTACTACTCCTAATCAGTCAGATCGGTTATAGTCTGTGCAATCTACACTCATCCATTTGGCTCTTCATTGTGAGCATCGCTATTATGGGTCTTGGTAGTGGTATCTTTAGTTCACCGAACAATTCTTTGGTAATGAGCTCTGTTGAACAAAAAGACCTCGGTGTTGCCGGCAGTATTAACTCCCTTTCACGTAATTTGGGAATGGTAATTGGTATTTCAAGTGCAACGACGATTTTGTTTGCTGCAATGAGTCATGCTAAGGGTGTACGGGTTACCGCATATTTGCCTAAACAACCAGAAATTTTCATTTATGGCATGCATGTTGTCTTCATGATCTCAATGATTATTTGCCTCATAACTGTTATTTTAAGTGGTTGGCGCTTTTTTAAAAAAGACGCAAAAAAGTAATTGCTTTTTTTATTAAAAATATGCTAAAGAAAAAATGTTGGTGCAGAAGTGCAGCAACATTTTTGGCGTTGGATTTAAAAATTAATGCCTGAAGTAGCTAGTATTCGCCTAGTTAACAAAATGGAAAATATCTAACAAAAAATAAGATAAACAATAATTTTTTCATAATTATTTCTTCTAAGCACTATTTTAGGTATATGATGGTATATAGGTAAAAATAAACCAAGCGAGATTGAGGAGGTTTGGTAGATGAGCCATAGAATTGTAACTTATCCAGCTATTTTTAAGCCCTTAGGAAATGATGTTTATGTAATTAATTTTCCTGATGTTAAAGGTGGAATTACTGAAGGCGAAGGTTTGCGCGAGTCAATGAAAATGGCTGCCGATACCTTAGCTAGCAGGTTGTATAATAAAGCTGAATTACCAAAATGCAGTAAAGAAAGCGAGATTCATCTTCCTGATGATGGTTCTTTTATTGCTCCAGTTTCAGCTGATTTGACTGAGGCCTCACATGATCGAATTAATTATGAGATTTAGCTAAAAAAAGCACCCCAAATTTTGGGGTGCCCTTTTTATTAACTTGTTCCAAAAACTAATTATAATTCTCGGGAACAAACATATTATAGTATATTAAAGTGATTTTTGCTAATAATTTAGGCTATTTTCTTTAAAAAATAGGTTGTAAAAAATGGTGTCAAGTCAACGATTAGCGGTTATTTTCTTTTTTCTTCCATTATTAAGTAATTTTATAGTATAATCTTCTATCAATTAAATTTTCTTAATATTTGTTTTCGCTAGAAAATTGTTGGCTTTCGTGACTGAATTGACATAAGTGCCATTTACGTGCTATTTTCTATGAGGGAGAAAGTTTGGAGTAAGCTATGCAAACAATAGAAAGTTCTATTCTGCGTGCTGCTATTGATGAAAAGGATGCACAATTAGTTAATTTTGTATCACAACACGATCAAATTGATTATTTCAAAGATGGCGACTCACAGAAGAAGTTAGGGATTGCCTTTATAGGTGATGACCAAAGTGAAAATTGGGCTGAGCTCTTGCCTTGGACTGTTGTCGATAAGGGAGATGCACGGGTTAGTTTAGCTTTGATTGATGATAGTGCGAGCTATAAAAGGTTTCCGTATCATTTTGAAGCAATCTTGTCTTACATACTTGAAGGCAATCGCGTCGTAATTAAATACTATTTAAAAAATAATTCACATAAGGAGATGCCATTTTCTGTCTTATTTACTTTGCCAATCAGCAATGGTTGGACAGAAAGTGAAAATGTGAACGAAATTGAGTTAAGCAAAAAGGATGTAACAATTAAGCTTGCATCTACTAATTTTGACTTAGCAATTAGAAATAAGCAGATCGTTGCCATGCTTGATAAAGCTAGGCTTGACGGTGATAGTGACGTGGAGTTAACACTAACTCTTACATTAAGTTAAATAAATTAATGATTTTAATAAGATATTATAGACAAACCGCTGTCGGTTTGTTTTTTTTGCTATAATGTACTCATTGTATGTAAAAATTGGGTAAATAAAAGAAAATATGGATCACAACGATAACCACCCGGCAAAGACGCGGGTTGAAGTGAATAAACGAAATTACAAAAAAAGACGGCATATTTTAGAGTTTTTCATCGGTCTGACTTTAATTGCTGCTGTTTGCTACTCATCTTATGTTTATCTTCGAACAAAGAACGCAGTTGATAATACCTATGACAGCAATAATCACGTTCAAATTAAAAAAGGCGAATTTGATGGTAAAAAGAAGTTCGCTGTCTTACTGATGGGGACTGATACAGGCGCGCTTGATCGTAAGGAAAAAATCGGCAATACAGATACAATTATTATCGCAGTTATTAATCCGCAAAAAAAGCGGTACACATTAATGTCTGTTCCGCGTGATACAATGACGCAAATGGCTGGTGCAGAGCAGTTTGAGATTGAAAAAATCAATGCTGCTTATCCAATTGGTGGTGCCAAAATGGCTATGAATAGTGTTTCGGAATTAGTTAATGTTCCCATTAAATACTATGCACTGGTTAATATGAAGGGGATTATGCGCCTAATTCGCTATGTTGGCGGGATTAATGTTCGGCCAACACTCAGCTTTGAGTATGGTGGCTACATTTTTAAGAAAGGCCAGTTAACTCATATGGGCGGAGGCGGCGCCTTAGCCTATTCAAGAATGCGTTATGATGACCCCGAAGGTGATTATGGCCGACAAAAGCGGCAGCGTCAAGTTATCACGACTTTAATTAATAAGGCAGTTTCCTTAAATACGTTGACGCAATTGGACTCTGTTTTAACGTCTATTTCGGGTAATGTAAAAACGAACTTGCCTTTTGATGCTTTAAAGCAAATTGCCTTTAATTACCGCGGCTCGACTAAGAATGTCAAAAATGACTATTTACACGGTCATAATGCTACAATTGATGGTGCCTCTTACCAGGTGCAATCGACTGCTGAATTGCAACGCGTTTCGAATTATTTACGCGCCGAATTAGGGCTTAAGCCGATGACGGTCAATAACAATGAAACTTATCAAAATAAACGCAACAAACGTCATGGTTTTGATTTTACCAATCCTGCAACGCAAGATTATAATATCTACAAAGATTATTTGAATCAGGATCAACAGGAAGAAGGTGAAAACTAATGCCACGATTGTGGGCCACTCTAATTGGGTATGCTTTTGGCTGCTTGCTATTCGCTGTCTTAGTATGTCGGTTGGGCTTGCATCAGGATCCCACCAAAGTTGGTTCGGGTAACCCGGGAACTGCAAATGTTGGTGCTGTTTTTGGTAAAAAATGGGGTATAATTACCTGCATTGGCGATATTGCCAAAACCGTTATTTGTTTGCTACTTGTACAATATTTTTTAGCAGAAAGAATTGCACTCGTCTATGCAGGTCTTGGATTAGTTTTAGGTCATTGTTTTCCATTTTGGGATCATTTTCAAGGCGGTAAAGGTGTGACTGTAACTGTTTGGTTTGCAGCAATCTATGATGTTCGGGCTGCAGCTGTAACTCTACTGATTGCGCTAATACTAATGATTGTTTTAAAAAACCTGACGCTTCCGCCGCTAGTTTTTATCTTATTGTTCAGCCTTTATGAATTAACTCAAGTTAAGGAAGCCTGCATCGTATTATTATTCATTACACTAATCATGACCTTTAAGTTTAGGCATGATCTAGTTGACTTTTTTACGGGTAAGGGTAAAAAAGTTGATGTTTTATACTCAATTAAGAAAAAATTGGGGATAAAAGTGCAATAATTGATTGCATCATTTTTTAGTGAGGACAGATACTAGAAACATGAATAAAAATAAAAAAACGTTAAAAGTTGTGCAGATTGTTTGTCTGCTGGCAGCTACACTTTTCATGCTGATCCAGATGTACAGCTTGAAGGGGATTGCGGCCCGTGCACATTATTCGTTTGTTCGCTTTATGCCGAATATGCTGCACAACGCAACGATCATGATTGTACCAATGGTCTTTGGTGCTGTTTATAGCAAGAAAAAACAAAGCGTGAGCGAAAGCTTTAAGTATTGGCTGATGGCAATTATCACGCTAATTGTTTATTACATTCTTTTCTTCATTAAAGTGCCTGGTCGCTTTAATATGTGGCGTGTGTTTGGGATGCTATTTCCAATTATTACTAGCACTTCCGTTTTATTTGCGGGTCTGTTTTTCAGTATGCTGGTTCAACCACGTCTTTATGATTTACAACACAAATTAACGGAAAAGCAAAATCTCTTAGTTTTAAGTATTCTAACCTTGCTAGGCTTTGCTTTGAGTGCGGGGAATTTGACATTCCAGTATTCACTGTATGGACTATACCTCATCTTATTTTTTGCTTGGGGGATGTTCTTAGCCAACGTTGAAATTAAGGGTAAGGTTTTAGCCCTTGCACTATTAAGTGGCTTAATTTCGTTTTTTGTCGTGATAATCGGCGTTTCTGGTTTTGATGCCGTTTATTGGTCACAAATCATTTCCGGCAACGGTGGTGGTGATTGGAATCGCGAATTTTTAAATAATCCGTCTTCACCATTTATGTTTTTACTGGTAGTTGCTGCCTTTCTACTTTTCAAGAAAGTAATCATGACTTTTAGTGAAAAGCAAATGCATTACTTCATTCCCGTAATTATGTTTATGGACGCACCGATTTCTAATCGGTTTATGAATGCCTTCCGTTTTACTGGTTCATCTGTAATCAACAAGTTAATCATGATTGTTATCATGGTTATTATTGCGATTATTTGGGATCAGTTACTGGAACGGTACTTATTTAAGCTAAAGCCTTGTGCAAAAGTAATCGATTATTTAAATCACGAGTCAAGTTTAGCCAAGATCTGTGAAAAAGGTTGGCAAATATTTACCCGCTTTATCATTAGAAACCGGGTTAACTTGTTAACGTGGGCATGGTTTTATATCCTGAGTTTTGGTTCGTTTCTGATTGAGTCAGACAATCTGCGGATTCAAATCAGTACTGCTGCAACTATTAATGCAATTGTCTACTTGCTAGGCACCAAGTTCTTTGCCATCATTTTGACAACGATCTTTTTAGATGCCTTGTTCTCCATTTTTTACTTTATTACGACTAGGTATTGGACTTCCAATATGCTTGTCAGCTTAATTGCGATTGGTTGGGCAATTGCGAATAAGATTAAGCTTCTTCTTCGCGGGGAACCTATTTACCCAACTGAAATTAGTGAAATCGTTAACTGGAAGACACTTTTGCCGATGGTCGGCAAGAAATTGGTTATCGTCATTTTGATAGCCATTGTCATTGTCATCGCACTTGATGTCTTCTTAGAACTTAAATTTACAATCAAAAAACATGGTTCATGGAAAAAGCGTGGGATCTGGGCACTGATTAGTTTGCTCTTATTCATGACGCCACTTCGTTTTAACCATGATGGTGGGGTTATTTACCACATTAACCGTGGATTTGATAACCGGCAGAAATTTAGGAATCCTGAGCGAGATATTCAGGTTAATGGGCCAGTCTTAAACTTCTTGAACTACATTGATCTGCAGATTATGGATCAGCCTGCAACAGGCTATTCTGCTTCAACAATCAAGCAGCTAAATGACAAGTATTCTAAGGTAGCAAATAGGATTAACAAAAACCGCAAGAACGATTTGCAAAAGCAAACAATTGTCTTTAATTTGAGTGAAAGTTTTGTTGATCCAAATACCTTCCCAACAATCAAATTTGAGCGTTCCGCTCCAAATCCAGTTAAATTTATTGAATCAATGAAGTCACGTTCTTCATATGGTACGATGCTTAGTGCTGGCTACGGTGGTGGAACTGCCAACATGGAATGGGAGACATTAACCGGACTGAATATGGGTCTATTTAAATCAACTTTGACACCATATGTTCAGGTTGTGCCAAATTATGACTTTTACCCAACAATTGGAATGAACTTTGATTACAAATCTGCTGTTCACCCATTTATTGGTACATACTATTCAAGACGTGAAGATTATCGCCGCTTTAAGTTCGATAAGTTTGTTTATGCCGGTTCCAAGTATAAGATTATTGACCAAAAGAAACTGGGCAAGAGTGGTTATAATTCCGACTTTACAACGTATGCAAATGGCTTACACCAAATTAATTCACGTAAGGGCGGCCAGTTTATTAACCTGATTTCAATTCAGAACCACATGCCTTATAACAATTGGTATCCGCATAACGAATACATGGGCAAGATTTCTGGTGATTTGTTTAACACCCCTGCTGTCCGTGAACAGATGGCAACATATGTCAAGGGGACACAATACACTGATAAGGCGGTTAAACAGTTTATCAGTCAGATTGATAAAATTAAGAAGCCGATTACCTTGGTCTTCTATGGTGATCACTACCCAAGCATTATTTCACAAAGTTATACTGCGAAATATCCGGTACAAATGCACTCAACTCGCTACTTTATTTACTCAAATAAATATGCCCGTGAACACGGCGCTAAGACGAGATTGCCACGGAAGGCGAATAACTTTGTCAGTTCCAGTGACTTTATTGCAATGATGTTGGAACAAACTGATTCAAAGGTAACGCCATACCAAGCACTCTTAACTGAGGTTCATAAGAAACTGCCTGCAATTACCATTAACTTTGATGGCGATAAGGGTTATGAGTTAATTGGTCGCAAGGGTCAAGTAATTGATCCAAAATATCTCACTAAGAAGCAACAAGAATTATTGTCCGACTATGAGACTATTCAGTATGATATGACTGCTGGTAAGGCTTATGGTTTGGGAATTAAAGGTTTCTACAAGTAAAAACGGATATTGACTTATTAAATAAAAATGAGTATGATCATTTATAATCAATTTAAGTAGCACTTCGATTCAGCGGACAGAGAACTAGCGGCTGGTGTGAGCTAGACAGGTCGAAGAAAGCGAAATACAAATAACAGGGTGGTTTCTTTAAAGACCAAGTTAAGGCGTTTATTTGAACGCAAACGTGGGTGGTACCACGGCTATGAAAAAGTAATTTAGTCGTCCCTAGATTCGATTTAGAATCTAGGGATTTTTTATTGGAGGAAAATAATGGCGAATTTTGATATCTTAGAGGACTTAAAATGGCGCGGCGCAATTAACCAGCAAACTGATGAAAAAGGTTTGGCTGAATATCTTGAAAAGCACGATGATTTAGCCTTATATTGTGGTACAGATCCGACAGGTGACTCACTTCATATTGGTCACTTAATTCCTTTTATGATTTTGAAGAGATTTCAACTTGCAGGCTACCACCCAGTTATTGTTATCGGTGGTGGAACAGGTACGATTGGTGATCCATCTGGTAGAAGCTCTGAACGAGTATTGCTTAGTGCAGAAAAACTTCACCAGAATGAATTAGCTTTAACCAGACAAATGGAAAGACTGTTTGGAACAGAGAACTTTGAAATTGTTAACAATGCTGAATGGTTGGATAAACTGAGTCTGATCGAATTTTTGCGTGAATATGGGAAACATTTCCAAGTAAACAACATGTTAAGTAAGGATGTTGTAGCCAATCGGTTAGAAAATGGTATTTCATTTACTGAATTTTCATACCAAATTTTGCAGGCCATTGATTTTTACCAATTGAATAAAGAACACGGTGTTCAAATGCAAATTGGCGGTAGTGACCAATGGGGCAACATTACGGCAGGAATTGACTTGATTCATAAATTGCTGGGTTCTGATCGCCAAGCATTTGGTTTGACCATTCCGTTGATGCTAAAAGCTGATGGAACTAAATTTGGTAAATCAGCTGGTGGTGCTGTTTGGCTTGATCCGGAAAAGACCAGTCCATATGAGTTCTACCAATTCTGGATAAACCAAGATGACCGTGACGTTGTTAAATACCTGAAATACTTCACTTTCCTCAGTCACGAAGAAATTGATGAACTGGCAGAACAAGTTAAGAATGAGCCATGGAAACGGACTGCACAGAAGACTTTAGCTCGGGAAGTAACTAAATTTGTTCATGGACAAGAGGGCCTGCAAGAAGCAGAAATGATCACTGATGCACTATTTTCTGGTGATATCAAGGACTTGACCGTTAAGCAAATTGAACAGGGACTTAAGAGTGCCCCTACGGCTGAAGCAGATGCTAGTGCAAAGAACATTGTTGACTTCCTAGTTGAGACAAAGATTGAACCATCTAAGCGGCAAGCACGTGAAGATGTTACTAACGGTGCAATTTATATTAATGGTGACCGGCAACAATCTGTTGATTTTGTAGTTGATCCGGAAAAGGCCTTCTCTGGTAAATACGTTATTGTCCGTAAAGGGAAGAAAAAGTACACCTTAGTTAATATTACTGCCTAATTTGACGCTTAAGAAACGACCTACTGCATTTTACAAAGTGGGTCGTTTTTATTTTTGGCAAAATGATGGGGCAGAGAACACTAAGTGGCTTAAAATAGAATTAACTAATTTTTGAGGGGATGATAGCTATGCGCGCTAGGGTAATCATTTATAATCCTGATTTGACGGCAATTTTATTAATTCACCGGCAAAAAAAGCAGCGAAATTATTGGGTAGTCCCTGGCGGCGGTGCAAAAAGGAGTGAAACGCCACGAGAAACTGCCATTAGAGAAATTAATGAAGAATTACGAATAGAGTTAACGCCAGCACAGTTACGGCAACTATTTGTGATCGATGATGAATACTTCTTTTTAACTGATTATCGGCAAAAAGCTGTGCCTGACATTAGCGGCGAAGAAAAAGAGCGGTCAACCAGTACGAATGTTTATCGGCCGGCTTGGGTTTCTTTGTCCGAATTGTTAAAAATCAACTTGATGCCACCCGCATTAAGCAAAAAGATTCTAGCAGTGATTAAATAGCGACTGTAAATATTTGTTTTATTATTTTTGGATTTATGATTGACATGTTACTATCTGTTAATTCATAATTTGGTTTTAGCAATATAAACTTATTGACTAAAAGGCCCTAATAAAGGAGGCTCACCTATGAGTAATGATGAAATATTAGTTACAACAACTGAAAATATACCTGGTAAGGAATACGAGGTTATCGGTGAAGTATTTGGTTTAACAACCCAGTCTAAAAATATGATTAAAGACTTCGGTGCAGGTTTAAAGTCAATGGTTGGTGGAGAAATCCGCAGCTATACACAAATGTTGCAAAAGTCACGTGAACAAGCTTTAGAGCGCTTGCGGCAAGAAGCTGTAGAAAAAGGTGCTGACGCAATTGTGATGATGCGCTTTGATTCTGGTACAATTGGTGGTGACATGCAATCAGTTGTTGCCTATGGAACAGCAGTGAAATTTCGCTCAAGTGCAGAATAATTAATTACTGCGGAGATATCCACCGGACAAGGTGGATATTTTTTTGATAGAATATTCTTGCCGCTTTAGCTCAGGAGGTAGAGCACCGCCGTGGTAAGGAGGAGGTCCTCAGTTCAAATCTGGGAAGCGGCTTAAATATAGTTCATTGATATTAATTAACCTTAATAAAGCAAGGATTTATGCAGAATGATTTATACTAATTTCAGTTAATTAAAAATAATTATGCACACAGAAATGCACACGCAAAATAGCGTGTTCCGTGAAAAAACTTTTAGATAGAAATAAAAGCTGGTATATCAACCTTATTAGTCACTTTTACGTGTGCAGAAGTGTGCACAAAACTGATATTGTATTATTGTTTTAAAATTAGAATCTCTAATAGTATACTGAATTATAAGAGAATTGCTTGAAAATAGAAGGAAGTAAAATTGAAATGAATCAAATGAGTAATAATAGAATAAAAAAAGTAGTAATAAGTACAATTAGTATAGCTTTTACGATTTTATTATTTGGTTTATTTGCTACGCATACTAATAGCAAAAATAATATTACTAATCAGGTACAAGCTTCAAGTCTCACAATTCCAAAAAAAATGCGTGGAACTTGGAAATCAAAACCAATCTACTCGTCCGAAACAAAACATATTAAAAAGAATATGGCTGTTCCCGCTATGAAAATGAAGGTGACTGCTAAAAAAGTTAGATGGCATTTTATTGGCTATGTTCCAGCACCCTATAATAGAAAAAAACATACAATTAAATTGGTTTCTAAACAAAATGGCCAACCAGTATTAAAAGGCCATGGTCCATTTCGTGATGATAATTACTTACAAATGAGTGGGAAAAAATTGATTCTTGCATATCATGGTGGCTTTAATCAATTTACTAAAGTAGCAAAATAAAAAACTAGCTATTTAGTTAATTAAGAACAAATAGTTAGTTCAAATCGGATAGATCAATTTATACGAAAGAAGTTTTTATCATGAGAAACAAAAAGTTATTAACGAAAACAATTATTATAGGAACCTTATTATCTACTAGCATTGGTACTTTAAGTTATAACGGTACGAATGTAAGCGCTAAGGCTTTACCAGTTGCTACTACAAAAGATTATAATAAATTACAAAGATTAGCTAATAAACCAGGTACGCACTATGTTAAAACTAGAAAATGGTATGCTGGTTTTGTACCTGGAAATAACGTAGAAGCTATTGGCACTTTTGGCACATATAAGTTAACTGGTGCAAAAGCCGATCCAGGTAAGGATGATTGGCAACCATATATTGGTACTAGGAATATTAACGGAAATAAATATTTCATAATAAATAATAAAGAACAAGATGGTAAAACTAAATATTTAGTGCCCGCAGCATATTGTCAAGTACCATACGCTTATAAGTTAAAGCCAGGACATAAAACTGTATATGATTATGACGGATCTTTAGCTAACGCATGGAATGGTTATAATCCATATAGAAATTCATATGGTGAAACTTTAACTAAGGAAAATATTATTTACAGTAGCCATAAAGACTCTGCAAAAGAGGTAACACTTGATCGTGTTGGTCAAAATACTGGTAAGAACCAAGGGTTCTGGATCGGTAAAACACCAATCACATTTAGAGTTGATGGTACTGATACCTACGAAGATTACTACCCACTGTACAACTATGATCCATCAGGTGAATTAGTAGTCAGCTACATTAAGACTGAAGATCTGGATCAATTCGAACCAGCTACGGTAACTTATAACTGGTTAGGTACGATCACCAAGGATCACAAGTTTAAACCAGAACATAAGAAATTAGACCTTTAATTATCAGTAACGGAAGATAATTCATAATTCAATAAGTCGTATTATTTAATATTATGAAAGGAATCATACATGTCTAGATTTAGTAATGTTATTTCTAAGACAAAGATTGTTATTGTTATTTAATACCTACAGTCATTACTCATAATGATTGTGTATATGTATTGTGTTTTTTATTTAAAGTGCTAAAATAAAATTGTAAGCGGTTAACACAGCTTACAGACCGTTATAGCGGTTTGCGGTCGTTAAAGGCGTTCTAACTACTCAGAGAGTTTATCTACGCAAATTGTAGTTTAAATCCTACAAACTCATATTTATTGAGTAACCGACAAATTGGTCAAACATATTTAATTGTTGACCTTTTCTTGGGCGATTAGATTAATCTAATCGCCTTTTTTATACTTAAGTAAGTGAGTAAATAAAATGAATATATATAACGAATTTGCACCACAAACATTTATTAATTTAAAGAACAATGATGTCTTTATTAGTCTTCCTGGTATCTTAAACTGGATAATTAATAACTCCGCTCTAGAAAGTATTCCTGCTAGAAATTGGGACATTACAGATTTAAAATCTTTTTTAATTAAGCATAATATTAACATCATATCTAAACAAGAAAGTGATTTTAAATTTGCTTTTAACGATATAAATTACACTGCCAATATGCAAATTACACCAGATGAAGAATTTGGGGCAAGCAATACGAAAAGAGTAGAGCTACTAAATTCTAATGACTTATTGAAATTAGTTAAGCTATTGCAATTGGGCAATTCTACTACTAAGCAGTACCAGGAGCTCATGTTTAAGGGCTTTTATCAAGACCAAAAAAGTGGATTATTTGTTTTCAACCTAAAGGATGTACTGTATAGTTTTGTTAACAATTCTCGAATGTATAGGTCAATAACATTTCGCTCCACTCTGAATGAACTCAAAATTTTTGCTAGTAAAAATAAAATCCAAATAGAATCAATTAATCCCAATCAAATTGAATTCTTAACAATGCCTGAAGAAATTAGGCCTAAAACTATTGATCAATCTTTTGATACGATTTTTGCTGACACAACTAATAATATGGTGGTTGTTGATAAAAATGCAGCTACAGCAAAGATACTCGAAGTAATTAGCACGAAGGGGTTATGCGAACTCTATCAAGCTATGCAAGAATTGGTGCCTGACTATTCTGAGGTTTCTTCAGGAGTTATTTGTCCCATAGATAAAGATAATGAAAATCTCTATAGTGTAGAAGCTACTCTTGAAATAATTAATTTGAGAACGGAAAGAATTAATATAAGTATTAGTAAAAGTGCAGTTCGTAAACAAATAAAAAAATTGGTCTCTGAAAATCCAGATAAATTTAAAACCTTCAATGTTAAAGCTGAATCAATTAATTTTCATAATAAGATTAGGCTGTATAAAAGCAATAAAGAGCTGTATTTAAATGAGCCATTGTTTGAAGCGTTAATAAATTTTTATTTACAAAGATATGCTAATCACAATCCTAATCCAGGACCACAATTTGAATTACTGTTTCCATCAATAATGGAAGAATTTAAAAAACGCGCATTAACTTTTGATCATCAATCTATTGAAATAAATTACGATACTATTAATGGTACTGAATCAGGACTTAACTATTACAAAGAAAACCTAGAAGAGTATATAAAAGAAAGAGTCAAGTGGTTAAAAGCCAAGCTAGACTATTTATATGATGGAATCACCACAAAAATAAGGTATGATATGCAATCTTCGTTACTTTTGCAAGTTGAAGCAGGTAAAAAAATATTACAAGAATGTTGTAAACAAGCCCAAAATTATCCTAATCCTTGCTTAAGAAGTATTTTGCAGAACGAAATACCACAAGCTTATAAGCAAATTATTAGTGATAGGGGCCGACAAGATTATAAGCAAGGGACTAAAATCAACTATGATGAATTGAAAGCAATTGACCAAGAATTTGAAGAGAATTTCAGTAAGAAAGTCAAAGACTTACTTGTAACAGTCAAGGAAAACTTTAACCAGGTAATGCAAATCATTAATAATTTAGCAATTAAAGTACATATAATGATTGATCTCAATAATCTTTAATAATATGAACCGAAAATAATAGATACTTTCGGTTTTTTTTGTCCAAAAATTGTCTTTTGCTCTGCACCTTAAGTCTAGACAATTTTAGTTTTTAATTTAACTAAACTATGTTTACAAGTTGGAGAACCGACTTGCAACTATTTTATTTAAATTGAAAGGAAGTATTATTTATGAAACGAAAAATGATAAGTGGATATTCCCAACAAGTAGTTAACAGATATCTCGATTTGGCCAAGCCAATCTATTGCTTAAGTATGGATCTAGCACCTCAATATGAGTGGAAAGACAGCAGACCTACCGACAACGTGGTTGCATACAGGGGATGGTTTACTCAAGAGGGCGCCGACGCGTTCTCAGTCAAGTTTACTAGCGAGATCAAATTACCTAAGTATCTTGCTAAGGTTGAGTTTGATGGCCTTGAGGCTTGCGAAGTTAGGAATAATGTGTACTTCCGAGCAAAATCGATAAAGGAGGCAAAATAATGGAGCTAAAACAATATCTAACCAGATGTCTGAACATGGCATTGAATTTGAAAAGCGGCGAAACCACTTATAATAATAGTTTTGAGGTTTTAATCCAGAAGGATGGATTCATTTTTTTACCTCGAATGCCCGCCAGCTTTGCGCTGGATGACGATTTGTACAGTCAAATCTATAAAATTACTAATGCTGCACTTTATCCTGACTACACCCTGCTTTTGCAAAATGCTGCTTACTTTATCGCCTTAAAGGACAAACCGCTGAGTTTAAGACGTGGTTTTTTCTTTCCCTGGATAAAGGGTATCCCAACTAGGCTAGTAATTAATGATAACCTGGATGCTTACTTTAAGGGATGTCAAGACACCCCACATTCAATGTTAGTACCAATCATGCGCGATTTAGGAGTTGATTACCGTAAGATAACCAGCATTGCGATAGCTGGCAATAGCGGGTCTGGCAAGACTTACTTGCTGACATACCTACTAGCAGCCTTGAATCCAATCTCAAGTCAAACGATAGTTATTGACCCTAAGCAAGATTACATTAGCCGCTATGCACAAGACCACAATATTAAAGCCATTTATCCTAGTCATGATGAGTCTAAGTCTGATTATGTTTCTTCTGTTAATGAAATTTTAAGTAAAGCAAAGTCAATCATTCATCAACGTCAAGCAGCTATGTTTGATAATCCGACTAAGACCTTTAGACCAATTACTATCATGATTGATGAGTTGCTGGCCCTAAGTGAGGGCGTAAATAAGCAAATTAAGGATTCATTTTTTGAGCTTTTATCACAGATAGCCTTGTTAGGTAGAGCCTCTCAAGTACACTTAATCTTGTGTGGACAGCGCTTAGATCATACCTGTGTTCCAACATCGGTTAGAGAGCAATGCAATGTACGTATTCAACTTGGCAACATTAATAGTGCTACTACCCGATTTTTATTTCCTGATTTAGACCCTACCGGTCTAGTAATTCCCAGTGGAAAAGGAACCGGCATTATTCAAATAATTGATAATGACCACGCCTACAATGTTCAATCTTTATTGTGTCCCACATATGGAAAGGAAAAATAAAAATGGGTCTTCAACTAAAAGCAAAAGTATACACTGCTATATATTGGCTAAATAATAATGTTATTATCCCTGGAGTATTACTCGTAATCTTATTTACTTATCTTTATTTTTCATCTTATTGGTGGTTGAAGCAAATTTTACTTTGGATAATTTTATTAAACTTAACAGTAACAGTTATTACTATTATTGGGGTACTGATTAGTCTAATGCTTATCTCGACTAAAAACTTATTATTGTGGCAATCGCTTAAGCAAACCTGGAATTTAAGAAATTTTATGCATCCATTAGATTATGATGATGTTCTTGACTCAAAAAATGTTGAAATAAATTATGCAATTAGCATGAGTTTTGTTGAGATTAAGACAAATAAAATTGTGGTTTGGCTATATAAGCCTCTTAACTACTCACCACGTGTAAGATTGCAAGCTATTTGGTCGACTGCCAGAGTAGAAGTAGCCGAGTGGAATGATAACAATTACATTTTTTCAAATGTTGAAAATAGTACTAATAGGCATTATTACAAAATTGAAGGAACAAAAGTTGAATAGCGGCTTTGCCGCTTTCGCCACTGGGCGAAGGAGCGGCAAGAAGCCGCCTAAAAACAAACTTAATACAAATGTGCAACAAGCGTAAATCCCTTATCAGTCGTGACATTTAACGGGCTCGTTATCATAATGTCACGAAGTGTGCAACTGTGCAGGGACAGAAAGGAAGTGACGCCAATGAAGAAAGAAATAAGAGCCAGACAGTTCATGTACGCCCAAGACCTAAACCATTTGAAAGTTAAGTCCCAAGAACTCCCTAATATACTAGATAATTCTGGCGCAATCGAATGGGCGTATATCAACCATAATCATGATCAAAATGAAAATGGTGAGCCAATCCGTGAGCATTTCCATATTGTGCTGAAGTATGAACACCCCCAGACGATCACTAGTATTGCAAAACTATTCCAGGATAAATCGCAATACGTGCAAATATGGCATGGCCGCATTAATAACGCATATTCTTATTTAATCCACGAAACCGCTGACGCCGAAAACGCCGATGGCAAGTACCATTACGCCGATAGTGCAGTCAAAGCATCATTTGATTATCCCAAGCGCTTAGAGCAGATCCGCGCCAAAATCAAGCTTAGCCCGAAATACGAAAATGAACAGA